>NZ_CAWLFA010000001.1:1203218-1504023 GCF_963860125.1 Picosynechococcus sp. PCC 7002 | reverse complement strand
CTACTGCTATTTGCATTTTTTATGCTTACGGATCCGCGCTCGATCCCCAATGGGAAACAGGGACGAATTTTTTGGGCCATTAGTATCGCCCTGCTCACCTTTGTTTTGCAACATGGCCTCTATACTTCGACGGCAATTTTCTGGGCATTATTCTGTCTGGCTCCTAGCACCATTGTGATCGATAAAATTTGGCGATCGCCCCGGTTCCAGTGGCAAGAAAAAGCTCAGGTGAAAGCCCCTATTGGCGATTCTTCTTTGACCCTACAAACTCGCCCCGTTATCTAAGGAAAATCATGTTTAAAACGATCCTGCAATATTTGCGCGGCTTGGCCATAACCTGTATTGGTTTACTACTACTGACCCAACCCGCCTGGGCCTTCTGTGGTTTCTATGTCGCCAAGGCCGATACCGATCTCTATAACCAGGCATCCCAGGTGATTATTGCCCGGGATGGCGATCGCACCGTACTAACCATGGCCAACGACTATGAAGGAGAAGTCTCAGATTTTGCCCTGGTGGTGCCTGTCCCAGTTATTCTCAAAGAAGAACAGGTTCACATTGGGGAAGCGAGTATCATCAAACGCCTGAATGACTTTAGCGCCCCCCGCCTCGTGGAATATTTTGACGAAAATCCCTGTGCTGTAAGGAGATTTGATGATGGTTTTGGGCTCCTGCAAAATGCGGCGCCACCAATGCCCATGGCCGCAGAATCCATGCGCGAAACAGCAGCCGATCTCGGCGTCACCATCGAGGAACAATTTAGCGTCGGCGAATACGACATCCTCATTCTCAGTGCCAAAGAATCCGATGGCCTCGAAACTTGGTTACGCCAAAACGATTATCAACTACCCCAGGGGGCCAGTGAGTTACTGCGGCCCTATATCCGCAACAAACTGAAATTCTTTGTGGCCAAGGTCAACCTCGAAGAATTTGACCGGAGCGGCGTAAACCAATTGCGTCCCCTGATGATGGCCTTCGAGTCACCGAAATATATGCTGCCGATTCGCTTGGGAATGATGAACGCCCAACAAGCCCAGGATCTGATTGTCTATATCCTTTCCCCCAAGGGCCAGGCGGAAGTAACTAACTATCGCACCGTAAAAATTCCCTCGAATGTGGAAATTCCCGAATTTGTGGAAGCGGAGTTTGGCGATTTTTATACCACCATGTTTGAGCAAGACTACCAACGCCAAGGCCGGGATGATATTTTCCTAGAATACGCCTGGGACATGAGCAGTTGTGATCCCTGTTCTGCCCCCAATCTAACGAAAGCAGAGCTAAAACAGGCGGGGGTCTTTTGGGATGAAGATCAATATCTCCCCAGGGTGTTTATCACGAGGCTCCATGTGCGTTATGGCCGCGACAAGTTTCCGGAAGATCTCCGTTTCCAAGAAACGACCAATCGTCAGTTTTTCCAAGGGCGCTATGTGATTCGTCATCCCTATCGGGGGGAAATGACCTGTAGTGCAGCCCAAGCCTATCGAGAACGTACCTACCAACGCCAGGAAGCGGCGGTACAAACCCTGGCGAAGTTAACGGGTTGGGAGCCAGCAGACATTCGCCGCAAGGTTGACTTTATCGAAACCAATGGCCCAACGCCAACAGATGAGGCTTGGTGGGATTCTATTTGGTAATTGGAGAGTGAAAGACTGGGGCGATCGCCAAAAGAACACAGCCTTAAAAACGCCCTTTTGGTGATTCCCCAGGTACTCGCAAAAAATCTTTACAATGGAGTTAAGTATCTCACTCCGAAATTGCGCCATGTCCTCCGCCCCATCCTGGAAAGTCAAATTGCTCTATGACGGTCAATGTCCCCTTTGTCTGCGGGAGGTTAACTTTCTGCGGCGCAAGGATAATGGCCGTGGGTTAATTTGCTTTGTGGATGTGGCAGCCGATGATTACGACCCCAGTCGCCATGGTGGTGTGACTTTCCGGGCAGCGATGGAGCGGATCCATGGCGTACTACCCGACGGGACAGTGCTCCAAAATGTGGCGGTTTTTCGGTATGTTTACGAAGTCCTGGGGATGGGCTGGGTCTATGGCATCACCAAACTTCCTGGCATTGGGCAACTGGCCGATTGGGTTTATGGCATCTGGGCGAAATATCGTCTGCAACTAACGGGCCGTCCCGATTTAATCACTCTGATCCAAAACCGGGAAGAACGACAAGCCTGTGGTGCTGGCGATCGCTGTCGTCTCGAAACGTCCGGAACGGACACCTAAAATTTTTTTTTCTGAGAACGATCCGCCGAGGAAATGCTCAGTTTTTAACGTCAGACATCGTAGCTCATCAGCTGTTCGACAGGTACGAAAACTTCCCTGGGCAAGAGAATAGACCGTTCACGAAAGCTGACAAATCCCTGGAGCGTTTTTGGATTAACCGAAACCCCAGTGACATATTGGGAGCGCACGGGATGAACAGCAACATATTGGTTATAGATCTGCTGGGCAGCTCGCAACACGCTGGGTTCAATTAACATGGGAGGCTGACTCCTTGGGGAACAGAATCTCCCCTTAAGATTACGTCTAGTTTACTCGACAAATCAAGCCGACAATAAGAACGGTGACAGGCCATTGTTTTGGGAATTTCTAAGAGTAGAATAAAGAATGAACAGAACCTAAAAGAACGTGCAGCGTCAGGGAGGTCTTATTTATGACAGTCTTAACAAAAACCCCCCAGGAAATCGCCCACATGGACGAAACGGATGTGGCTCAACTCGCCGCACGATTAGAACAGGACGATTATGGAACTCCCTTTGAAGCCCTCCAGGATTGGCACTTGTTGCGGGCGATCGCCTTTCAACGGCAAGAGTTAGTCGAACCCTACTGGCACCTCTTGGACATCGAAGCCTACGACGAATCGTAAATGCTCAACGAAAAAAAGATTGTCGTCGGCATTAGTGGGGGCATTGCCGCCTACAAAGTTTGTGAAGTCATTTCCCAACTGTTCCAGGCTGGGGCAGAGCTCAGGGTCGTCCTGACGGATTCGGCCCAACGTTTTATCACGCCCCTCACGGTGGCCACCCTCAGCCGTCACCCAGCCTATACAGACGAAGATTTTTGGGATAGCCACCGCCCCCGACCGGTGCATATCGACCTGGGAGAATGGGCAGATTTAATTTTGCTAGCCCCCCTAACGGCGAATACCCTCGCAAAAGTAAGCCTGGGCCTTGCGGATACGTTGCTGACAAACATTATTTTGGCCTCCACTTGCCCAGTTTTAGTCGCCCCGGCGATGAATACGGACATGTGGCAACAGCTCTCGGTGCAGTCCAATTGGCGGCGACTCCAACAGGATCAGCGCTATCACATCCTCGACCCAAATAGTGGTTTGTTGGCCTGCGATCGCCAAGGCAAAGGACGCATGGCAGAACCCGTGCAGATTATTAAAGCGGTTCAAGCACTGATCCACAGTCGGGGCCGAGCGGATCTCGCAGGCAAAAAAATTCTCGTCAGCGCCGGAGGAACCAGGGAGCATTTTGACCCCGTGCGCTTTATTAGTAATCCTTCGACGGGAAAAATGGGTTTAGCGATCGCCGAAGCCGCTGCCTATCGAGGCGCCACTGTGACCCTAGTCCATGGGCCGATGGAAAGTCGCTTGTTAGAAAATTTAGCGAATCTCCACCGCTTTCCCGTCACTAGCGCCGCCGAAATGGAGCAAATGATGCTATCCCAGGCGGATCAGTTTGATTGGCTCATTCTGTGTGCAGCGGTCGGTGATGTGCGGCCCACGGTGAACTATGACCATAAGCTCGCGAAGGCAGAGTTGCCCGAAAGCCTTGCCTTAGAGGAAATTCCTGACATCGCCGCCCAACTGGGTCAACGGAAACGCCCCGACCAAAAATTAATCGGTTTTGCGGCCCAGACGGGGGAAATTACGGCCCCCGCCCTGGCTAAATTGCAACGGAAAAAACTCGATGCGATCGCCGCCAATGCCGTGGATCAAGCTAATTCCGGTTTTGCTAGTGAGACGAACCAACTGATTTTCCTCGACAAAGAAGGCCGCAAGGCGACAATTCCCCAGGCCAGCAAGGGGGCGATCGCCCATCATCTACTAGACTTTATCAAGCAACTTTAAACAAAATTTCTGCCCCTGCGATGAACGCCCTTTCCTTTCCCACTTGGATTGTCCACATCTCTAGCGTTTTGGAGTGGATTTTGGCTATTTGGCTGATCCAAACCTACGGCAATCTGACCCAAGACAAAAGCTGGTCGGCCCTCGCCTGGGGAATGTTGCCGTCCCTCGTTAGCGCGATGTGTGCCTGCACTTGGCACTTTTTCGACAATGCACCCAGCCTCGAATGGCTCGTCACGATCCAAGCCGCCCTCACTCTCCTGGGTAACTGCACCCTGTGTTTAGGGGCCTGGTGGATTTGGCGATCGCCTGACCCCAAAGAATCGGTCGACTAGAAATTCACAAACACTTCCGGCGTCCAACTACCATGCAGGCCATAGGGAATATGCTGCTTTAAATGTAGGGTTGCCAAAGGTTGAGCAAAATTTTGCGCATCAAAAATCACCACATCCGAGCGATGCTGGGCCGAATCATAGACCATCAAGAGAACCCAGCCTTCATCCTCTGCCGTAGCTCCTGGACGGGGTACAAAAATCGGCTCCCCCGTAAATCCGTCTGGCGCAAAGGAATAAACTTGAGAATCCTCCCCTTGGTGATCCACCTTCCACACCGCCTGCAACGGTGCATTGCCTGTTTTGGCGTGGGTCGCCCCGATGTAGGCATAACGATAGTCCCGTCCCACACGCTCTGGATGCACCACCGGGAATTCACAACAGCGGGTAGCCAATAGTTCTCGCGTCACCTTTTTTGTCTCTAAATCTAGAGTAAAGCGCCATAACTGCCCCGGATCTAAAGTCTCAAAATCAACATTTTTATAATCCACATCTGCCTGCACCTGGGGGATTGACTGATAGCAGACCGAATCCACGATAATTCGTTTATCCTGCTCAAAGGCATTGGCATGGTGAAACACAAAACCCGCCTCCGCCTCTAACGTTTGTACATCATCCCGTGCCGGATCCCTCGGAATGACGATCATCTGCGTCGGTTTATCCGCCTCAAACTTCACACATTCACCGGCCCCCTTAAACCCCAAAACATAGGGCAAAGGATTAAATTTCACCGACGCTTGGAAAAAAATGACGTAATTGGGCGTAATCACGAAATCATGGATAAATGCAAAGCCTTTAGCTTCATGTTCTCGATAGCGCAGTAATTTGCCTGCCGGACTAATTTCATAGATCACCAAGCGCGTCGGAAGACCTGGTTTTACCGCAAAATTCACCAAACAAGGTTCGCCCCCATCCCAAATACTCGCCGGATCAATACGTGGATGGGCCGAAAAACTATCCCCAGGCTTGAGCGTTTCCCCTAAATAATCCAGGCCGCGCGTTTCCAAATTTTCAGGATTTAAACTGTGGGGTTCTGCCGCTTCCCAGAGGGCTAACAGTTTTTTCCCCCAATAGATCACGTTTGTGTTTGCGATATTTTTCAACCGCAAGTCAAACATATTATTGAAAATACCGCCCGGTTTTTGCGTTCCAAATACGCCTCGATAAATAGGTTGACCAGCTTTTTGTTCCGCCACAAACCCTGCTGTCTGCACAAAGCGATTCTGGAAATAGGCCCGCCCTTCCTGAAAGCTGACTGAGCAGACCATTCCATCACCATCGAAAGGATGCTTAATCGGCATGCCACCAATGTCTAAGAGCCCAGGCCCGTTACGAAACAAGGTTCCCATCAATTCGACAGGGATCTCGCCGTCAATATCTGTGACTTCATAGGCAAGTTCCTGTCGCTGGGATTCATAGCCTTTTTGCCACGCGGCTTGATTGTAAGATTTCGTTTTGTTTGGAAAGATGGAAGTCATACCCTAGAACAGGTTTTATTAACTTTTATTAAGTTCATTCTAAGTCTAACACTAATCAAATAATGCAGGTAAGGCTAGTTTAGCTCTTTAGAAATCCAGTCTAGGATGCAGTCCGAGCTCACTACATTTATATCTTGATCAGTAAAGATGGTGCATTGTTTTTGGACTTGCCACAGAGCGATCGCCTCTTTATTTAACTTAACTTGATGAATAGCATTGCTGGCTTGAGGTTGGAAATGGTTAAACCATCGATTCGCTTCTAAGAATTTGACGCTAAAAACATCAGAATTAACCAACCATAAATCAATTTTTGAATCATAAATAAATCTCTGCAGTACTGTGGGATCAATATTGTAATGGGCTGTAATTAAATCCTGAGTACGTTGGCGAAACTGGTCATAATATCCCACATGGTAAGGGATGCCATATTCTGCCGCTACGAATACACTCCGTTGCGAGAAAGATGGTATGTTGCTGGCCTCATCGGCAAAAGAAGCAACCAGGGTATCTTTTGGAGTTTGTTGTAAAAATTGATATAAATTATGATATTTCCCAGTGATATATCCAGTACTAGGAAAGTCTTTATCAGTTAATGGATCAACAAGTAAAGAAAAAGCAATAGAAAACAAAGCAAATACCAGAAAGACTAGCCGCACAGTCCTTAAAGATCTTTCTCGACATAAACGAACTAGCTTATCCAATAAAATCACCAAAGTCAGACCACAAAGAATGGTTAAACTAAAACGCAAACTATGCAAACTATAACGACTAGGCAAATAAAGTTTAAATAGGAATAAATGAGCCAATGTGTATAGGACAAATCCGCTAATTAGTAGTTGGTTCAACACAAACAATCGGCGAATGTCTTGAGTTAAAGGAAAATGTTTTTTATATAAAAAAATAATCGGCAATAATAAAGAAATATAGACTAAATCAGGTCGTAATGCCGCAGTAAGACGAATCCCTGTACGACCACCATTGAAAAGGTAATCCCACCAGTTAGTTTGAAAAAAACTTGCTCTTCCTCCTGGTTCAAATTCTGGCAGTTGTTTTGCTTGAGTAAGGGAGATTACAGGTTCGAAGTCAGAATTACTAAGGATGTGGGGCAATAACACGACAAAGGCAACTAGCAATCCAGAAATTGCTAAATTTTTATCATGACGATTGTAGTTAAGCTGAAGTTTTCCTTGATTTAGAGTAAAGTATTGACAGACTAAGACTCCTGCTGCAACTAACACAAAAGATCCATAAAACAATCCTAGAAAAACTATTGATCCTATTGTCCAGAAAAAAGACTTACGTATTACTGCCCAAAGAAATAATAAAAAAATAGGAATCAAAAAAGCTTTCGCAGTTCCGGAAGTTAGTCCGTCTTGAAGCCAGAGATTTTGTATCAGAACTGTACTAGACAGAAAAGCAGCAAAGGGAATTGGTAATATTTCTAAGCAAAGGATAAAACTTAAAAATACTGTCAGAGGACTGAGTAACAAAGGTACTATTTTAGATAAGAAATCAGGGTCAACACCCAATTTAGCAAGACAATAATAAAAAAAAGATACGCCGGCTGGAGAAATTGAGTTGTAATAATCCGCAATTAAATCATCGGAAAATAATTCTGGATCTAAAAATCTCGCCATCCAAAAAATATGTTGTCGAGCATCATCTTGTATCCAGTGAAGCTCTCCGGAAATTTTAGTCAGGGCTAAAATTGGATATAGAAGGCCAAGAAATAGTGCGAATAGAAGCCAGAATAGAGTAGTGCGATCACATACTTTTTTTGAGCGAGTCAATAAAAATTGACTGACTCGATCTAACAGGTTTAAACTCATTTATAATTAGCAAAATAAACAATTAACTTTAGACTTATTCTGTGATGGCAGTAGTACCTGAGCCCATGCCACAATCTCCGTCTCCAGGGGTTTCGATTATTATCCCTGTCTATAATGAAGAAGGGGCGATCGCCGAAACATTGGAGCAATTAAAGACAATTTTTTCCCAAGTAGAACAAGTCTACGAAATTATTGTGGTTGATGATGGTTCCATTGACAATACTGCAAAAATTTTAGAAGAGCAACCGGGAATTCGTCTTTTAAAACATCCGATAAATCGAGGCTATGGTGCAGCCCTTAAAACAGGCATTATCCATGCTCAATATGATTTGATTGCAATCACTGATGCTGATGGGACTTATCCGAATGAGCGATTGCTAGATCTGATCAGTTTAGGAATGAGCGGTAGGTTTGATATGGTGGTTGGCTCTCGCACAGGGAAAAATGTTACTTACTCTAACATCCGCAAGATTCCAAAATTCTTTTTAGTTGGTTTTGCTGAGTGGATCGCCAAACAAAAGATTCCAGATCTTAATAGTGGCATGCGAGTCTTTCGTAAAGAAATTGCTCAGGAATTCATTCATATTTTACCTGATACTTTTAGTTTTACAACAACTATTACATTAGCAATGCTGACCAATAATTATATTGTTCACTATGAACCAATAAACTACTTTCATCGAGTTGGAAAAAGCAAAATAAAGCCCGTTCAAGACACGCTGCGTTTTTTTAAATTAATTCTAAGAACAGGAATTTATTTTGCGCCAATTAGAATATTTGTGCCGATTGCTAGTCTTTTTTTTCTGGGTTTTTTAATCTCCCTTGCTCAGGATATACTTAGAAAAGACTTGACAGAATCTACTTTGATTCTCTTTGTTGCAGCAACTCAACTTGCGGTTTTTTCTTTACTGGCAGACATGTTAGATAAGCGCTTATAAAATAAGTTTATGACTTTAACGCTGTTCGGAGACTGCCTTGATGGACTTTTAATAAATGCTCTGCTTCTGAGGCGTCTACATTTTTCCAATGCATTAATAATGCTATTTTGACGCGACGCTGGGATTTTTCTAGAAGGATGGCCGCTTCCTCACGGCTTAAATCTGTTAGGTCTTGGAGGATGCGCAGTGCCCGGTCATGGAGTTTATGGTTTGTGACGGCAACATCAATCATGCGATTACCGTAAACTTTACCGAGCTTAACCATGACGCTAGTCGAAAGAATATTTAAGGCCATTTTGGTGACAGTTCCGGCCTTAAGACGGGTCGAGCCTGCCAGAATTTCGGGGCCAGTCAGTAGACGAATATCAACAGCGGCAGCAAAGGGCACTTGTTCGGCCGGAACGCAACTAATGAAAATAGTTTTCGCTCCGCGCTGTTGGGCGGCAATCAGGGCACCTTGGACATAGGGAGTGGTTCCCCCCGCAGTAATACCGACAACGACATCTAATTCGGTGATCTGTCGTTGGGCGATCGCCTTTTTTCCGTCTTCGGCCCGGTCTTCAAGATCTTCTGAACTGCGCACGAGAGCTCCGGCCCCTCCGGCAATAATCCCTTGAACCAGTTCCGGGGGGGTGCAAAAGGTGGGCGGACATTCCGCAGCGTCTAAAACGCCGAGGCGGCCACTGGTTCCAGCCCCCACATAAAATAACCGCCCACCATGCATCAGAGCTTCACTGGTGATTTCGATGGCCTGGGCTAGTGCTTCGCGGGCATTGGCGATCGCCTCCAGGGTTTTTTGATCCTCTTGGTTAAAGAGATCGACCAATTCCAAAGCCGACATTTGATCTAAATTTTGACTCTGGGGGTTGACCTGTTCTGTAAGTAAATGGCCGCGACTTTCGTAGGAATTCAAGGAATTGCCCTCGCACTAACGCATGATAAATAAACAAAGTTAACCATCTACTGTCCGAAGAAATCAACCACCTGAACTTTCGTCCATTTGCTCTTATGTCGCTTGAGAAATTCTTGGTGGTTGGGGTGAGGCCCATAGGTATCAAGGGCTGCATTACTTTCTAACTGCACATACAAAGCCAATTGATAATCCTTAATGTGGACATCCCGATCTGACCGGGCCTTTAACCCCAGATCAACTTTCAAAACCCCAGGGATTGCCCCCAAGAGAGTCAGGCCATCTTCAATAATCGTTTGGGTTTCAGCAGTCCCAGTTGCTGCTGCCAATTCAAACAGAACAATATGATGTACGGAATTTGCCATGGTTTTTATCGTTGTGATCAAGTTAATTCATTACAGGTTCTTCGCCCTAGGACAGAGAAATAGACATCTCCGTACTCTGGTTATCTAGCTCATCAGAAATCGGTTGGGACTTGTGGTTTCCCGCCGCTTGAATAAACCCGAAAAAGAGGGGGTGGGGATGGTTCGGACGAGATTGAAATTCGGGGTGGAACTGGGTCGCAATAAAGAACGGATGGTCAGCATATTCAATAATTTCTACCAAGCGACCATCGGGGGAAGTTCCACTCACTTGATAGCCCGTTTCTAAGAACAAACTCCGGTAGGCATTGTTAAATTCGTAGCGGTGACGGTGACGTTCGTAGATCACCTCTTGGCCATAGAGTTGATAGGTCAGGGTGTCAGGGGTGAGCCGACAGGGATATAAACCCAGGCGCATGGTGCCACCAAGATCCACCACATCCCGCTGTTCTGGCAAAAGATTAATCACGGGGTTTTTCGCTTCGGGGTTGAATTCGGCGCTGTGGGCATCCTCTAATTTGGCAACGTTACGGGCCCATTCAATCACTGAAGATTGCATCCCAAGACAAAGGCCCAGGAACGGGATTTGATTGAGCCGGGCATATTCAATGGCCGCTACTTTTCCATCAACGCCCCGTAAACCAAATCCTCCGGGAACGACGATCCCCGCCATATCCGCAAGATACATGGACGCGCCGTGTTTTTCGATATCCTCAGCGTTGACCCAATGGAGTTTGATGTCCATGTCATTGGCGATCGCCGCATGGCCGAGGGATTCCACCACGGATAAATAGGCATCATTGAGCTGGACATATTTGCCGACAATGGCGATATCCATATGGCGGTTCGGGCGCTTCATCCGTTCGACGAGGTTTTGCCACTGCTCTAAATTTGGTTGCCGGGGTTCCATTCGCAGCAGCTTGAGGGTTTGTTCTGCCAAGCCTTCCCGTTCCAGCATCAGGGGTACTTCGTAAATGCTGCTGGCATCCTGGGAGGTGATCACCTGTTCTTCTGGGACATTACAGAACTCCGAAATTTTTTCCCGTTGGCCTTGGGGTAGGGGGCGATCGCAACGACACACCAGCACATCCGGCTGAATCCCAATAGAGCGCAATTCTTTTACAGAATGTTGGGTGGGCTTCGTTTTCATTTCCCCCGCCGACGAAATCCAGGGGATCAAGGTTACGTGCATATACAAAACATTGTCCCGGCCAGCCTCTTTGCGGAACTGACGAATCGCTTCTAGGAACGGTAAAGATTCAATATCGCCGACGGTACCGCCAATTTCTGTGATCACAAAATCAGGATTCGTATTCTCCGCCACGCGAAAAATTCGTTCTTTAATCTCGTTGGTAATGTGGGGAATGACTTGAACCGTCCCCCCTTGATAATCGCCCCGTCGCTCCTTATTAATCACCGCTTGATAAATGGAACCGGTGGTCACACTATTAAGGCGAGACATGGAGGTATCGGTAAATCGTTCGTAGTGGCCGAGGTCGAGGTCTGTTTCTGCACCATCCTCGGTGACAAAAACTTCCCCATGTTGGAACGGGCTCATGGTGCCAGGATCGACGTTAATGTAGGGATCGAGCTTCAGGATCGACACCGAATAGTCACGGGACTTGAGTAAACGCCCCAAACTTGCTGCCACAATGCCTTTCCCGATGCTGGAGACCACACCACCGGTGACAAAGATAAATTTAGCCATTAACCGATACCCGTTCCGTTCACAATGTTTTTAACCTGTTCATTTTGCCATACTCCTTTCGATAGACAGAGAAAATTTACTGGCAAAGGCTGAACCCATGTTGAGTTGTATTGTATTTTCTTTCGTGAAAATCGGTGTAACTTACCCAGAAAATATCTGGGCGATCGCCTAAATCGAACAATCTTAGTTGGTTTTTAACTCAACAAAACAAGTTTATTCTGGCAGTTTTTAGGTGGACTTGGGACGGCTCGAAAATACGGGTTGAGCATCAGGCCCCGCTTGACCGCGAATTGTTTCTAGTACCTTTGCGGCAGTGGCAGCATCGGTCGGGGTGAGTCGCTCAAATTGATAAACACGGTAGACGCGATTCTCCGGATTTGCAGCTCGATTATCGTAATGATAAAACCGCACCGTATGGAAATTTTGGTCGCGATAAATCACGATTTCTTCGTTTTCTGGTACCGGAATCCGACTAATTTGGGTTTGCCATAGATGCTGCACAATGACGGCGTGGGTTGGGGTCACGATGTAATTCGTCGCCTTGAGGGAAGAACGAACAACCTTCGGCATGACAATGAGAAAAGCAAAGGCGATCGCCAAGCTTAATCCCAAAAAAGTAAGCCAAATGCCGAGTGCTTCCCCTAGTTCATCCCAATTTGCCAGCCCAATTAATAAAAAGAAGCCAAACGCAAATAAACCAAAATAGCCAAAAGCTTGAATGATTTTCAGACTCCAGGGCGATGACCCGGCCGCCTGGGGCATGCCTTGCCAGAGAATTTTTTCTTGGGGTTCTAAAAAAACTGAAAGATCATAAATATTACTCATTATTATTAGGTTTTTTCATGCATACCTCCATAGTTATAGCGAAATTTCGATTTTATAAAACTTAAAATAGAGGCATTTATATTACCGAGTGGAAAAATTTTCATGAAACTATCGGTTAAAACTCCCCTGGTTTTAATGGGCTTGATTGGTTGTACGGGCGCTACCCAGATGGACAATGGTGTTCTAACAGGAACTGTGGAACGAGTCTGGGAAGATGGGTTTAGTATCAACACAGGCGATCGCAGCATCCGAGTCGATTCTTGGAGCGTATGTGGCGACAATACCAGACAGAACATCTCAGTCGGCGATGAGCTAACGCTAGAAGGAGAATTCAGTGGTGGCGAGTTTGACGCCTCAGCCATTACAAACGTGAATGATGAAAATATTTGCTCAGCAGCATCTAGCTAAAATCCCAATTTTCCTTAGCTGAAAATGCCAACAATCCGAAATTGTCCCAAAAAAAAGCAAGCAAAAACCCCCACCATCTCTGGTAGGGGCCTTCGCCAATCATTACTTATTCAGTTTTACTGTCAAAGCAATCATCTTTTCTCAACTAAGCCCGAAGACTCAAACAGTTATTAACCGTTGATTGCAGGTGCTTGCAGAGCCACAGGTGCTTGCTCGCCAGCTGCTAAGTCTAAGGGGAAGTTGTGAGCGTTACGCTCGTGCATTACTTCAAAACCGAGGTTCGCACGGTTCAGAATGTCCGCCCAGGTGTTGATTACACGACCTTGAGAGTCAAGGATGGACTGGTTGAAGTTGAAACCGTTCAGGTTGAATGCCATGGTAGATACACCAAGAGCAGTGAACCAGATACCGACTACAGGCCATGCACCCAAGAAGAAGTGCAAGGAACGGCTGTTGTTGAAAGATGCATATTGGAAGATCAAACGACCGAAGTAGCCGTGGGCTGCAACGATGTTGTAAGTTTCTTCCTCTTGACCGAACTTGTAACCGTAGTTCTGAGATTCGGTTTCAGTGGTCTCACGTACCAAAGAAGAGGTTACGAGAGAACCGTGCATTGCGGAGAACAAAGAACCACCGAATACACCAGCCACACCAAGCATGTGGAAGGGGTGCATCAGGATGTTGTGCTCTGCCTGGAATACGATCATGAAGTTGAACGTACCAGAAATACCCAAAGGCATACCATCAGAGAAGGAACCTTGACCGATGGGGTAGATGAGGAATACTGCAGTTGCTGCTGCTACGGGAGCAGAGAACGCAACACAGATCCAGGGACGCATACCGAGGCGGTAAGAAAGTTCCCACTCACGACCCATGTAGCAGAAAACACCAATGAGGAAGTGGAAAATTACCAACTGGTAAGGGCCACCGTTGTACAACCACTCATCTAAGGAAGCAGCTTCCCAGATGGGGTAGAAGTGGAGACCAATTGCGTTAGAAGAAGGTACAACTGCGCCAGAGACGATGTTGTTACCGTAGAGAAGAGAACCTGCGACGGGCTCACGGATACCGTCGATGTCAACGGGAGGAGCTGCGATGAACGCAATGATGAAGCAGGTAGTAGCAGTGAGAAGGGTAGGAATCATCAGGACGCCGAACCAACCGACATAGATGCGGTTCTCGGTGCTTGTGATCCACTGACAGAACTTCTCCCACAAGGAAGCGCTTCCGCGCTGTTGTAGTGTAGTAGTCATATCGTTATGATTGCTATGAAATTATCAAGGTGCTTAACCTTAGTAGCTATATTAATGAAACTATTGCTTTTTGTAAAGTGTTTTAAGGAAATGTTTTGATTTGCGGAGGGGCCATGCTGGATCTGTCAAGGGTTGATCGCCCGGTAGGCGGCGGCAGTAACCAGGCAAACGCTGTTGTGACCTACAGTCCAGCTTTCACCTTGGTGCCAACTTACGAATGTTTCAATCGCTGTTCATATTGCAATTTTCGTGTTGATCCAGGTCAGGATCGTTGGTTGACCCTAGCGACTGCCCAAGCTCGTCTAGAAAATCTCTGGGGGCAAGGCGTCCGAGAAATTTTGATTTTGAGTGGAGAGGTGCATCCGGCTTCAGGGCGGCGATCGCCTTTGATCCAGCTCATCTATGATTTGTGTCAGTTGGCCTTAGATTACGGTTTTATTCCCCACACCAATGCTGGCCCCCTGAGTCGTACTGAAATGGAATTGTTAAGGGATGTAAATGGTTCCATGGGGCTGATGTTAGAACAAATGCGTCCGGATCTCCCCGTCCATCGTCGCGCCCCCAGCAAAGATCCCCAGGTGCGCCTACAACAATTGGTTCTAGCCGGAGAATTGAAAATCCCATTTACAACAGGGCTGCTGTTGGGAATCGGTGAAACGCCCCAGGATTGGCAGGATACATTAGAGGCGATCGCCAAAATTCAGCATCAGTATGGTCACATCCAAGAGGTGATTTTGCAGCCCCACCGTCCTGGGCAAACCCAGGACTATTTAGGTGAAGCCTTTTTGCCTGAGCAACTCCCAGCGGTTATTCAATTGGCCCGTGACATTTTGCCACCGGAGATCACGATCCAAATTCCTCCTAATCTTGTGGCCGATCCCCAATGGCTTTTAGGTTGTCTCCAGGCTGGGGCGAGGGATCTCGGCGGTATTGTCCCCAAGGATGAAGTCAATCCCGACTATTCCCATCTCCACCTCGATCAATTGCAACTCCTCCTCGCTGATCAAGGCTGGCAATTACAACCCCGGCTCGCCGTTTATCCGGCCTATGATGGATGGCTAGCTTCCCAGGTGAAACAGGTCGTTGAGCGCCATCGTCGAGCATTAACAGAGACCGAAGCCTTGTCCTGAAAAAAATCAGAAGAAAATTAGTCTGAAGTACGTTGTGGCCAGGGAATCGTCGAAACTTTAGCTAGTTCTTGGGCCACTTGCGCCGCACCAAACTGATTGAGATGGCTCGGATCCGAAAACCATTCATAACGGCCTTGCCAGGCTTGTTGGTGGACAAAATCAACGAAATCAAGCTTGTCTCGATTAGCCAATTGACGAAAATACTGGCGAAACTGCCGTTCATAATCCAGACGTACCGGATCGAGGTAGTAATCCGTCAGGGGCTGATTCAAGAAGACCAAGTGAATTTGGTGAGACTCGAAATGATCTAAAAGCTCTAAGAAGGTTTCGTGTTGCGTTCCCCGGAGATTAAACGCCGCATAATCCCCGTCATAATTTCCCGTGACTTGGGTGTGATTTTGGTAGTAAGTTTCTGGAATGAAGCGACGGTCGAGGGGCAAAAAACCATCTAAATTAAACTGCTGCCCTGACTCAGTAGAAATCATCGGGGATGCTGCCTCTGCTGTAGACACCCAGGTGTGGAATGGCGCTAGGGTTTCGTCAAAAAAGCGTTCTTTGAAAAATTGTCGCTGATCATAGACCTGGGAGATTTTTCCCAGCCATTGGGTGGTGATTTGTTCTAGATCAGGAACAACAGAAGTTATTGCCTGATGTTTGGGGATATCTTGAGACAACAGTTGAGAAAATGTACCTGCTTCAAGGGCTTGGAAACCTGGGGAACGGGTCATCAGTTCGTAGGTCAAATCCTGCCGACCGCTATTAAAAGCACGGGCTCCGTCGGCAAGGATAATTAACTGGGGCAGTTGCTCCGGAGGGAGAATTTGCCGCAGCAGTAGATCAAAGATCTGGACAGTGGCACCATTAATCCCGAAATTAAAAATATCAAGGGGCGGATGGCCTTTCTCGGTGAGGGCCATTTGCAGGGCCAGGGGATCGAGGCCACGCAGGGCACGGGAACTACCAATAATAAGAACGTCAGGTACACCATTTTTGGCGATGCGCTCTTGGTAGAGGGCGAGTTTTTCGTCTAGGAGCGGATTATCAAAGGAAGGATAGGGGCTAGTTAGGGGAGGGGCGATCGCCTTTGGGGCCGTGGTTGGCCAATTGGTGACTGGAAGCTGGGCATCTAAGACCTCTGAGCGGGTTGCTGGATCGGTTTGGGACAGGGACACAGATTGGGGTTGAGCCAGATCCCGCCGGAGCCATTGGCCCGCCAACCAATCGGTTTGGGCCGTGACTAAAATGCCGCCCAGCAGCCACAGGCAAGCCACTCGCCACCGCCGCTGCGGGGAAAAGACGTTTCGCTCGGATTCACCCTGGTGTAAAACCAGACCACAATTATCCGGTATTGGCTGCCAGAGGCGACTACGCTGGAGGAGATTACGGGCACCTTGGTTGAAGCGTTCTAGGGGAGAAAGACTGGGGTCAGTTTCGACGGGGGGAAGGGCGGTTTCCGTTGGCGTCTGTGGTGATGTCCTGGCTGGGGTAATGGTGTTGAATTTTAATGATTGTTGCCAGAGGGCTTTGCTTTGGCCCGAACGGCGGCCATAGACCTTTAGACGACTAAAGGGATGGGGTTCTAAATGCCGAAAAAGAGTGGCGATCGCCTTGAGCGTTGCCATTTGGGGTGGACAGGCGATCGCCTCCGTCATGATGTAGAGGGTGTCATCCTTTTGGCGGAGGGTAATGTGGATGCCGCCAGTGGCTAAACGTCTTGTCAGATCAGGATTCAGGCAACGTTGGAGCAAAAACCGCCACGCCTCCAAATCCCCCTGTTGGGCCAACTGTCCGGGAGAATCATGGTGTACCCCTGGCAACGACCATTCACTGCGCCAGAGTTCTTCATTGTGGGGAGCTGATTTCGCCCGGATTAGCGCGCGCTGTAACCCCTGGGGCGCGAGGACGTCGAGAATGTCTTGGATGGTCTTGAGAATGTGGGCCTGGGCTAGGGAAATATTGGGGGCCAGGATGCACTCCAGGGACAACACGGCATCGGTTACAGCCGCCCGAATGGTGAGGGGGTGGGCTTGGAATGACTGGGTCAAAATCTGGGAGATCGCCTCAGGATCTCCCCATTGGCCCCACTGCCGCAACATGACATCGGGGGGCGTCAGATCAACCCATAGCAACCATTCTGGCTTTTCTTCCCCACGAATTTGACAGCGGATTGCCCCATCGCGAAAACCTTTGATTTCCAGTTCCCGGAGTCGCTGCACCAGAGATTCTGTCAGCAAGCCATAGTCCGGGCTGTAGTCACATTCACAGGTAATCCAGAGACGCTGTTGCCCTTGGTGGGGGGCTGTATTCGCTAGGGTCTGGGTTTCAACCCGAATATTAATGCCCAATTGGCTGAGATTTTGACTTAAATATTGGGCGATCGCCTGGGGATAACCGAGGCGGGCCTGATTTTTTCGATTGAGCTGGAACGTCTCCGGGTTCGACGATGGGGACGACTGACCCAGGGGAATTAGGCTTAACCAGAGGCTTTTTTTCTCTTGGCGGAGGCGACCATAGACAATGAGACGGTGAATTGTGATTCCAGGGGTCGGCTCTAGGAGTTGCACAGGGGGAGGTTGACGGCGCATTCTCCGTAAAATGGCTTGGGTAATCTCTTCTTTTTCCGTGGGACAACTGGTTTCACAGAGGATGTGGAGCGTATTCCCCCGCAGTCGCACCCGCAACCGCAGATACCCTCCCAGGGGCACCGCCAGGCGAATGGCATCCTGGAGCCAGGGTGCTAAATGAAAGTGAAGATCCGTGGAGGTTGCAGTTGTCACAGTAACAATGGAGCGTTTTTAGGGTGGCCGGGTGGGGACAATTCACCCCTAAGATAAACGAAAGTCCCCAGAATTGTTCTCCCATAAATAGACTAGTAGGATAAGGATGCCCTGTCGTGTCTGTAGCCCGATGAAAGTTCAGTTACCTGTGCCCTCTAATCTCCTGGTTGGGTTATTAGCCCCAGCCTATTTATTGACCCACCGTTGGGGTGAAGATCTCGCCCAGACCCTAACGCAGGCAGGGGTTTGGAGTGAAGAAATTTTCCGGGGCGATCGCCTACCATCTTTACCCTTTCCCGATGTTGAGACGTCCGATTAGCCTGCACCGCCACCGCCACCCCCCAAAGGCGATCGCCCGTTCCGTGTTCCACTGCACTACCCCGATCGAACCTTAACCCTTACAATCATCAAGATCTTCTTTCACAGCAGACAGCCCATTTTCCTAGCCCCAAACGTCTAAGTACCATGAACCAAGTCATGCATCCCCCCAGTGCCGAAGCTGAACTTTTGTCCACTTCCCAATCTCTCCTCCGGCAACGCCTCACGCTGGTTGAAGACATTTGGCAGGCGGTGTTGCAGAAAGAATGTGGTCAAAAACTCGTCGAACGGCTCAATCATCTCCGGGCAACCCGAACCGCCGATGGCCAAAGCCTAAACTTCTCTCCAAGTAGTATTTCTGAGCTGATCGAAACCCTAGATCTAGAAGATGCGATCCGGGCAGCACGGGCTTTTGCCCTCTATTTCCAGCTGATCAATAGCGTCGAGCAACATTACGAACAGCGCGAACAACAACAATTTCGGCGGAACCTCGCCTCTGCCAATGCCAGCGAAGCCAACGGTAACAGCGTCCATACAGAAATTGCCCCCACCCAAGCCGGCACCTTTGATTGGTTGTTTCCCCATCTCAAGCACCAAAATATGCCGCCCCAGACGATCCAGCGTCTTCTCAATCAGTTGGATATTCGACTGGTATTTACGGCCCACCCCACGGAGATTGTCCGCCACACGATTCGCAATAAGCAGCGGCGGATTGCGGGGATCCTACGGCAACTGGATCAAACCGAAGAAGGGCTGAAAAGCTTGGGGACAAGCGATTCTTGGGAAATTGAAAATATTCAGCAGCAACTTACCGAAGAAATTCGGCTCTGGTGGCGCACCGATGAGCTGCACCAATTTAAACCCCAGGTGTTGGACGAAGTGGACTATGCGTTGCATTATTTTGAGGAAGTTCTGTTTGACACCCTGCCCGAATTATCGGTACGGCTCCAACAGGCCCTAAAGGCATCTTTCCCAACCCTCAAGGTGCCCACCACCAATTTTTGTAATTTTGGCTCTTGGGTCGGGGGCGATCGCGATGGCAACCCTTCTGTCACTCCTGACGTTACGTGGAAGACAGCTTGCTATCAACGGGGTTTGGTGCTGGAACGCTACATCGCCTCGGTGGAATCCCTCTCGGATGTGTTGAGCTTATCGCTGCACTGGAGTAATGTGCTGCCGGATCTGCTGGATTCGTTGGAGCAGGATCAAAATATTTTCCCCGACATCTACGAAACCCTGGCCATTCGTTACCGCCAAGAACCCTATCGTCTCAAGTTAGCCTACATTAAGCGGCGCTTGGAAAATACCTTGGAGCGCAACCGTCGTCTAGCGAATATGCCCGCCTGGGAAAATAAAGTAGAAGCGGCCGATGACAAGGTTTATATTTGTGGCCAGGAGTTTCTCGCTGACCTAAAACTGATCCGCGAAAGCCTGGTACAGACGGAAATCAACTGTGCGGCCCTGGATAAACTCATTTGCCAAGTCGAAATTTTTAGCTTTGTGCTCACTCGCCTTGATTTTCGCCAAGAATCAACGCGCCACTCCGATGCGATCGCCGAAATTGTTGACTACCTGGGAGTATTGCCCAAATCCTACAACGACCTAAGCGACGCAGAAAAAACCACTTGGCTAGTGCAGGAACTTAAAACCCGCCGTCCCTTGATTCCGAAGGAAATGCACTTTTCGGAAAGAACCGTCGAGACGATCCAAACGCTCCAGGTGCTGCGCCGTCTCCAGCAGGAATTTGGCATCGGCATTTGCCAGACCTACATCATCAGCATGACCAACGAAGTCAGTGATGTCTTAGAGGTGCTGCTCTTGGCCCAGGAAGCGGGTTTGTATGACCCCCTCACAGGGATGACCACCATCCGCATTGCCCCCCTCTTTGAGACGGTGGACGACCTGCGTAACGCCCCGGAAATCATGCAGGCGTTGTTTGAAATTCCCCTCTATCGCGCTTGTTTAGCTGGTGGCTATGAACCCCCCGCCGATGGCCGCTGTGATGAAACCTTTGGCGATCGCCTGGTGCCGAATCTCCAGGAAATTATGCTCGGCTATTCCGACAGCAACAAAGATTCCGGCTTCCTCAGTAGTAATTGGGAAATCCACAAAGCCCAGAAAAATCTCCAACAAGTGGCCGATCCCTACGGCATTGACCTCCGCATTTTCCATGGTCGCGGTGGTTCCGTTGGTCGGGGCGGCGGCCCTGCCTACGCCGCTATTTTGGCCCAACCGCCCAACACCATCAATGGCCGGATTAAAATCACCGAACAGGGGGAAGTGCTGGCGTCTAAATATTCCCTCCCAGACTTGGCGCTATATCACCTCGAAAGCGTTTCTACGGCGGTGATTCAATCGAGTTTGTTAGCCAGTGGCTTTGATGATATTCAGCCCTGGAACCGGATTATGGAAGACCTCTCCCAGCGATCGCGGGCGGCTTACCGGGCGTTAATTTACGAAGAACCCGACTTCCTCGACTTTTTCATGTCCGTGACGCCGATTCCGGAAATTAGCCAACTGCAAATCAGTTCCCGTCCGGCCCGTCGCAAAAAAGGCAATAAAGATTTGAGTAGTCTCCGGGCGATTCCCTGGGTCTTTAGCTGGACCCAAAGCCGCTTCCTCGTGCCCGCTTGGTATGGTGTGGGTACCGCGCTCCAGGGCTTTTTTGAAGAGGATCCCGTCGAGAACCTGAAGTTAATGCGCTATTTCTACAGTAAATGGCCCTTTTTCCGGATGGTGATCTCAAAGGTAGAGATGACCCTTTCTAAGGTGGACTTACAAATGGCGAGCCACTATGTCCACGAACTGGCGGAAAAAGAAGATATTCCCCGGTTTGAAAAGCTTCTAGAGCAGATTTCCCAGGAATACAACCTCACGAAGCGGCTAATCCTCGAAATTACCGAAAATGAAGCCCTCCTCGATGGCGATCGCCCCCTCCAGCGTTCTGTCCAACTGAGAAATGGCACCATTGTCCCCCTCGGTTTCCTGCAAGTCTCATTGCTCAAACGGCTACGTCAATACACCAGGGAAACCCAAGCCAGTATCGTTCACTTCCGCTACAGCAAAGAAGAACTCCTGCGGGGCGCCCTTTTAACCATCAATGGCATCGCCGCCGGAATGCGGAACACGGGTTGATCTCAAACAGCCCTGTAAACATAAAGTAGGGGTTCACCATGGCAAACCCCTACAACCCTAAAGAAAGTGAAAAACGATTTAGAAAACCTGTTCTACTTCTGCAATTTCCGGAATATTTTCCCGTAAACGCCGTTCGATGCCCATCCGTAGGGTCATGGTTGAACTGGGGCAAGACCCACAAGCGCCCTGGAGACGCAGTTTAACCACGGGGCCATCAATCTCTACCAACTCAACGTTGCCGCCGTCAGCTTTGAGGTAAGGACGTAATTCATCAAGGGTTGCTTCGACGTTTTCGGTCGTGAGTGCTAATGCCATAATTCTTTTGGTGAACGAAGGGATCGCCTTCTATTATAAAGTTTCCGTTTTATTCCTTTGCAAAGAAAATGCTCTCCAGTAGACTTTGAGGCGATAATGTTGGCGATCTCAAAGAGATCCGCTACCCACCCAACAGTTGCCCCTAGAACAACAACGGTAGTAGGGTAATTAATTATGCCAAGTCCAAACGACCTTAACCTAATTGACGAAACCTTGGGTGAACAGCCGCTTCAGGAAGGCACCCCAGACGGAGCAATGGCGGCAGAATCGATGCTCCAGATGCTTACTGCTGCCGATAAAAACCAACGCATGATCGCCGCCCGCTATTTTTGTGACCACCGGGATGCGCGCGCGGTAAATCCCCTCATTGAACTGCTCCAGGGAGATGTTTGTCCCCTCACCCGTGTCAGTGCTGCCTATGCCCTTGGTCGTAACGCCTCAGAAACAGCGGTACCGGCTCTCATCGATGTGCTTGCACAAGACTGGAATGGCTATGTACGCAAAGGGGTTGTTTGGGCCTTGGGGAATTGTGGCGATCGCCGCTCCGTTGATCCATTAGTCCATGCCCTCCAAACTGATATTTCTGCTGTCCGTTTATGGGCTGCCAGCAGCCTCGCCCAGGTGGCTAAACTCCAATACGAAGACATTTCCCGGGCAATTCCGCCCCTGATCCGGGGGTTGCGCCGCGATAAAATGGCCGCCATCCGCAGTAACTGTGCTTGGTCATTAGGGCAACTTTGTCGCGAAATGCCCTCCAATGTGATCTATGCCACCGCCGTTGATGCCCTCATTGAAGCCCTTGTCGAAGATGAAGATGTCGGCGTGAAAGAAGATGCCCGGGCCGCCCTGCTACGCATTGGCGATCCCAATGGCCTGCAAATGATCGAAGCGTTAGAATTTGAAGGTTTGATTTAAAAAAACTTTACAAACCTTACAGTCAAAATTTTCTATGGATCGACCCCTCACGGTAGGTATCAGTGGTGCATCGGGGCTTATCTATGCGGTGCGGACGCTCAAATATTTGCTTGAAGCCAACTTGACAGTGGATGTCGTCGCCTCAAAAGCATCCTTTATGGTGTGGCAAGCCGAAAATGGCATTACTATGCCCGCTGATCCCGATCACCAAGCTAAGTTTTGGCGTGACCAGGCAGGGGTTCCAGAAAAAGGCATTTTGCGCTGCCACCGCTGGGGTGATGTGGGAGCGGGCATTGCCAGTGGTTCTTACCGCACAAAAGGAATGCTGGTCATCCCCTGCAGTATGAGCACAGTTGCAAAAATTGCCAATGGCCTCAGCTCTGATCTCCTCGAACGGGCGGCAGATGTCTCTATTAAAGAAGGTCGTAAAGTGGTGGTTGTCCCCAGAGAAACGCCTTTTAGTTTGATTCACTTGCGGAATTTGACCCAACTGGCTGAGGTGGGCGTAAAAATTGTCCCGGCGATTCCGGCTTGGTATCACCAACCGCAAACGATTCATGATCTGGTGGATTTTGTTGTTGCTAGGGCCTTGGATCAGTTTGAAATTGACTGTGTCCCTCTGAAACGTTGGAAGGAAGAGGCCGCCAGCCAAAAATCAGAGTGATGATCTACCCTAGGGATATTTCTCGCGGAGTATCTATTACCCATGAACACTCGACTTAAGCTGCTACTGACGGCCCTATGGTGGAGTGCCTTGCCTCTGGTGGGTTGTTCGTCCCAATCCGTGTCGATGCCCGATGAAACTTCACCTCTAACCGAAACAACGCCGACGCTCATGAGTCCCCAGGCGGAGGATTTAGCGGTGGATGCCGTGACAGTGACGCCAATTGTTGAAGGTTTGGAACGTCCCTGGGGGGTTGCGTGGTTGCCCAATGGGGATATGTTGATCACAGAGCGGCCGGGACGGTTGCGCCTGGTGCGGGATGGGGTGTTAGAACCAGAGGCGATCGCCGGGGTTACAGAAGTCTCCGCCGCTGAAGCCCAACAACTTTTTGCTTCGAGACAAGGGGGATTGTTAGATATTGCCCTTCATCCAGACTTTGAACAAAACAATTGGGTTTACTTTACCTATGCCTTTGGCACCCAGGATGCAAACCGCACAAGGGTTGCCCGGGCCAAATTTAACGGGGAAAAATTGACGGATTGGGAAGTGATTTTTCAGGTGGCGCGCACCAAGCAAGGGGGTCAGCATTTCGGTTCTCGGCTGACTTGGCTCCCGGATCAAACCTTACTCATTTCCATTGGTGACGGCGGAAATCCGCCCCTAGAGCAGGATGGCGAGTTTATCCGCAACCAGGCCCAAAACCTCGATAGTCATCTGGGGAAGGTGGTTCGCATTAACGATGATGGTTCAATTCCTGATGACAATCCCTTTGTGAATGAGCCGGGCGCTTTACCGGAAATTTGGAGCTACGGCCACCGCAATATTCAGGGACTGGCCTTTGACCCAATTAATCAACGGGTTTGGGCGACGGAACACGGCTCTAGGGGCGGTGATGAAGTGAATCTGATCCAGGCAGAAGCCAATTACGGTTGGCCCAAGGTTTCTTTTAGTGCGGAATATGCGACGGGTCGCCCCGTGGCTCCCACAACGACAGCCCCAGGAATTACGGATCCCCAGCGGGTTTGGACACCTTCGATCGCCCCTTCTGGGTTAGCGATTTATACAGGCGATCGCCTTTTGGATTGGCAAGGGAATTTATTTGCAGGGGGCTTGGTTTCCCGGGATATTCGCCGCTTAGAAGTTGATGAACAGGGAAATGTGATCGCCGAGTCGCGGATTCCCATTGGCCAACGGGTGCGGGATGTGCGCCAAGGCCCCGACGGTTACCTCTACGTTCTGACGGATGCAAATTCGGGTCAACTGTTGCGCCTCGCGCCCCAGAGTGAAGGTTCATAACCATCCCTCGACTCTTTTGCCACAATGGAATGGTGCGCTGACTGAGATTTGCCATGATTGCCCTTTCTGACCACCAACCCCTCACTCCAGAAGAATATTTAGCCCTTGAGCAAACGAGCGAAATTAAGCATGAATATATCGATGGTGAAATTTACGCCATGGCTGGGGGCACGGGCAATCATAATCTGATCAGTAGTAACCTATTGATTCTCCTGAAAAATGGACTCCGGGCTGCGGGCTGTCGGACTTACATCTCGGATATGAAAGTTAATGTGGGCGATCGCCGTCGTTTTTTCTATCCAGATCTAGTTGTCACCTGTGACCAGCGAGACGAGCCACAACTCAGCTATATTCAATTCCCCACGGTGATTGTAGAAGTGCTTTCCCCCTCAACAGAATCCTTTGATCGGGGGCGCAAGTTCGAGTTTTACCGGGAAATTCCCAGTCTGCAAGAGTATCTCCTCATTAATGTGGATCAATACCTGGTGGAATGTTTTCGTCGCCAAAAAGCTGATATCTGGCTTCTACAAACCTATAAAGGTCTAGAGGCGATCGCCCACATCGAAGCCCTAAATCTGAATGCCCCCCTCCAGGAAATCTATGGTGATGTTCCCCTAGAATAATCCCGGCATTTCCCCCGTCATAGTGAAAGGCGATCGCCTAAAATGAGGGTCTACTTCCCCTACTAGAGTTCCCCCTCGCCATGTCTTTTGTCGGTCTCCACATCCACAGTGATTACAGTTTGCTCGATGGCGCGTCCCAGATTAAGCCCCTCATTAAGCGGGCTGAAGAACTGAAAATGCCGGCGATCGCCTTAACGGATCATGGGGTGATGTACGGGGCGATCGAACTGCTCAAAACCTGTCGCAATAAACGGATCAAGCCGATCATTGGCAACGAAATGTACGTGATCAACGGCGACATCGAAGACAAAACCCAACGGTTTAAGAAGTACCATCAGGTCGTTCTGGCGAAAAATACCCAGGGCTACAAAAACCTGGTGAAATTGACCACTATTTCGCACCTCAAGGGCTTTCAAGGCAAAGGGATTTTCGCCCGCCCCTGCATTAACAAAGAACTCATTGAGCAACACCACGAAGGGCTGATTATGACCAGTGCCTGTCTCGGTGGGGAAGTGCCCCAATGTATCCTCAAGGGCGAATATCAGCGGGCGCGGGAAGTGGCGAAGTGGTACAAAAATATTTTTGGCGATGACTATTACCTCGAAATCCAAGACCATGGCTCCCAGGAAGACCGCATCGTCAATGTGGAGATCGTCAAAATTGCCCAGGAACTCGACATTAAAATCATCGCCACCAACGACTCCCACTTCATTTCTTGCTACGACGTGGAGGCCCACGATGCCCTCCTGTGTATTCAAACCGCAAAATTAATCACCGAAGATAAGCGCCTCCGCTACAGCGGCACCGAATATCTCAAATCCGCCGATGAGATGCGTAAACTCTTTCGAGATCACCTCGACCCAGGGATTATTGACCAGGCGATCGCCAATACCCTCGAAGTTGCCGCCAAGGTCGAACCTTACAAAATCCTGGGGGAACCCCGCATTCCCGATTACCCCGTCCCCGAGGGCCACACCGCTGACAGTTACCTCGAAGCAGTCACCTGGGACGGACTCCTCAAACGCCTCAAATGCAAAACCCAGGCCGAAGTCGATCCCACCTACAAAGAACGCCTCGAATACGAACTGCAAATGATGCAGCAGATGGGCTTTTCCACGTACTTCCTCGTGGTATGGGATTACGTAAAATACGCCAGGGACAATGATATTCCCGTCGGGCCAGGGCGCGGTTCTGCGGCGGGTTCCCTCGTGGCCTATTCCCTGGGCATTACGAATATTGACCCCATTCACCACAGTCTGCTGTTCGAGCGGTTCCTCAACCCCGAACGAAAATCCATGCCGGACGTTGATACGGATTTTTGTATCGAGCGGCGGGACGAAATGATCAAGTATGTCACCGAAAAATATGGTGAAGACCGGGTCGCACAAATTATTACTTTTAACCGCATGACCTCCAAGGCCGTGCTCAAAGATGTGGCGCGGGTGCTGGATATTCCCTACGGAGAAGCGGACATGATGGCAAAAATGATCCCCGTGGCCCGGGGCAAACCGGCAAAGCTGAAGGTGATGATTTCCGACGATACGCCAGAACCAGAATTTAAACGTCGCTACGAAACCGATCCCCAAGTACGCCGCTGGGTCGATATGGCGATCCGCATCGAAGGAACAAACAAAACCTTTGGGGTTCATGCCGCCGGGGTGGTGATTTCTTCAACGCCCTTAGATGAAGCGGTACCGCTCCAGCGTAACAATGAAGGGGCGGTGATCACCCAATATTACATGGAAGATGTGGAGGCGATGGGGCTGCTGAAAATGGATTTTCTCGGCCTAAAAAATCTCACTACCATCAAAAAAGCGGCGGATTTGATCAAAGAATATCGCCACGTAGAACTGGATCTCGATCAGTTACCCCTCGATGAACGCAAGGCCCTAGAAATCATCAGTAAAGGCCATGCGAAAAAGTTACCGGGTGATATTGATAAAACCCATGATCTGTTTGGTCGGGGAGATCTAGAGGGGATTTTCCAGCTTGAATCTGACGGCATGAAAAAAATTGTCCAGGATTTGCGCCCTTCCGGCATTGAGGACATTTCCTCTGTCCTTGCCCTTTACCGACCTGGCCCCTTGGATGCGGGCTTAATTCCGATTTTTATCAACCGCAAACATGGCGTCGAAAAGATTGAATATCAGCACGAGCTTTTGCAGTCGATTTTGAATGAAACCTATGGGGTCTTGGTTTACCAAGAACAGATTATGAAAATGGCCCAGGATTTGGCGGGCTATTCCCTCGGGGAAGCGGATCTGCTGCGGCGGGCGATGGGGAAAAAGAAAATTGATGAAATGAAAAAACACGAGGCCAAGTTCGTGGAGGGGGCGGCGACCAATGGGGTTTCGGAGGCGATCGCCAGGGATTTGTTCGACCAGATGGTGAAATTTGCGGAATATTGCCTCGCCGGGGGCACACCTGTCGTCACCGTTGAATATGGGGTGCTGCCGATCCAAACTATCGTGGAACAGGAATTGCTCTGCCATGTGTACAGTGTTGATGCGCAAGGCTTGATTTATGCTCAACTCATTGAACAGTGGCACCAACGGGGCGATCGCCTTTTGTATGAATATGAACTGGAAAATGGCCAAATGATTCGGGCGACCCCAGACCATAGATTCCTGACCACCACCGGGGAACTGCTACCCATTGACGAGATTTTCACCCAAAATTTAGACCTAGCCGCCTGGGCAGTACCAGATTCCCTGCCTAGAACTGCTTAGGTTTACGGGTTTGGCGATATTCAAACAACAGTAAAGCGGCAACGGCGATCGCAAAAGGCAATAAATAGTACAGACCCCGAAAAACAATTAAGGTGGCTAAAATGACCTCCTCTGGCTGGGTGTCTTGCAAGAAAAAGAGAATCACCGTCTCGAAAATCCCCAAACCACCGGGAATTGTACTCACTAAGCCGGCAACCATCGCTAGTACATAAACTCCGAAAAAAACAGGATAATTGAGGGGGGGCGCCAACAGAGAATGCAGTGCTAGAGCGGCAAATCCCCAATCCAAACTAAATACAAAAACCTGCTGAAGAGAAAGTTTTAATGAAGGAAATTTAAACTGATAATTACGCCACTGCAATGGCTTTTTAAATACACAAGAACCCAACACATATAAAGCACTAATCCCTAAACAAAGAATGCCAAATCCCTGTAGTGATTGTGCAAAAAAAGGCAATTGAATGCCCGTTGGTAGGGGAAACTTAAAAATCGTAAAAATAATGCCACTAATGGGCAATAACCCGACCCACAAACTTAAATTGGTAAAGGCAATAACCTGAGCAATTTCTAAATGGGACACTTGCCACTGACGATAGAGGCGGTAGCGCAACATACTCCCCGACAGAAACGCAAAACCCACGTTTGGACTAATGGCATAGGTGATCAACCCTGTAAAGGCGATTTTATAGGTATCTAAAGTTTTTTGGAGATATCGAAATGCCAAAAGATCATAATTGGCGATCGCCCCGTAACTACACACCACAAAAAAGCTTGCTAGTCCTAACTGAGCTCCAGAAAGGTGATTCAAATTTTCCCAGACAAGGGGCCAATTAATACGTCGAAATTCCTGCCAAATCACCCCCACTGCCACCGCACAAATGACGAGACTTATGCCCGATAGAAAATGCTTTTTAAAAAATCTTTGACGGTCACTTTTACGATCTATCACTGGGCTAACCCAAAAATATTTTGCCAAAGTTCATTTTGTCTGCCCTCACCATTGCCAGAACTTTACCATAGCCTCCAATGGGGGAATCTCTTCCGATAGAATAAAAGATTGATCAATTAACAAAGGTTGAATTAGTAACAATGAATGTACTCGTGGTGGGTAACGGCGGCAGAGAGCATGCGATCGCCTGGAAACTGCTCCAATCTCCCAACGTCCAGAAAGTCGTTTGTACCCCCGGTAATGGCGGCACCGCTCTGTTAGAAAATTGCCAAAATCTACCTATTGCTGTGGATGACTTTGCGGGAATTGCCCAAGCCTGTACCGACCACGACATTGCTTTTGTTGCCGTCGGCCCAGAAGTCCCCCTGTCCCTCGGCCTTGCTGACTTTCTCTCAGAACGCAAGATTTCCGTATTCGGTCCGAAAAAAGATGGCGCAATCATTGAAGCCAGTAAAGCTTGGGCCAAGGACTTAATGAACGAAGCAGGGGTTCCCACTGCCGCCGCTGGCACTTTTAACAATCCCCAAGCCGCAAAGGACTACATCCAAACCCAAGGCGCGCCCATCGTTCCCATCGTTGTCAAAGCCGATAGTCTCGCTGCCGGAAAGGGGGTGATCGTCGCAGAAACCTTAGAAGAAGCCTTAAACGCCGTTGATCGCCTCTGGGCCGAAGGGTACAAAACCTTAGTCGTCGAAGAATTTCTCGTGGGTCAGGAAGTCTCTGTCCTCGCTCTCACCGATGGGAAGACGATCCGCCCCTTGCTGCCCTCCCAAGACCACAAACAAATTGGCGAAGGAGATACCGGGGAAAATACCGGGGGAATGGGGGTTTACGCCCCAACGCCCATCGCCACCACCGAGATCATGGCCCAAGTCCAAACCGATGTTCTGGAGGCCACTCTCAAAACTTTACAAAATCGCGGCATTGATTACCGGGGGATTCTCTACGCAGGTCTCATGGTTGCACCAAATGGCGAGGTTAAGGTGCTGGAATTTAACTGTCGCTTTGGCGATCCAGAAACCCAGGCGGTTTTACCCCTCCTCGAAACACCCCTTGATGAGATTATGCTCGCCTGCATTAATCAAACCCTGGCTGAACTGCCTCCTTTGCAGTGGTATGACGGTAGTGCAGTTTGCGTCGTGGCGGCGGCGGCGGGCTATCCCGGTGCCTATGAAAAGGGCAAGATTATCACAGGTATCCAAGCAGCTGAAGCTCTAGGTGCGACAGTTTTCCATGCAGGGACTAAATTAGAAGGAGATACCCTCGTCACCAATGGGGGTCGTGTCCTTGGCATTGTTTGCCGTGGTCACAGTTTTGATCAGGCGATCGCCAACGTATACCAGGCCGTTCCCAAAGTTCAGTTCCCAGGAATGTACTACCGTCGCGACATTGGACACCGCCTCAAAAAAGCGTAGCTTGCAACAAAACGTTACATTGTATTTAATAAAGCAAACTTGATCTGGTAAGTTCACCCCCGAAAACACCTTGCTAACCCTCATCACCAAACTCCGCAATATCCTTTCCCGCTGGTGGTCAGAATTCACATTGCAGACCAAACTGATGGCTGCAGCCACCCTCGCCGTGTCCCTGCTGATGAGTGGTTTTACCTTTTGGGCGGTGAACTCAATCCAGCAAGATGCCCGCCTGAATGACACCCGTTTCGGCAGCGATCTGGGCCTTTTACTGGCAGCAAACGTCGCGCCCCTTGTCGCCGACCACAATCTTTCCGACCTCGCCCTCTTCACCAATCGCTTTTACAACAGCACCGAAAACGTCCGCTACCTCATCTATGCCGATCCCAACGGCAAAATTGTCTACGGTATTCCCTACTCCGAAGCCGAAGTCCAAAACAGCCTCACCATCGAACGGCGCATTACTCCACCAGATGATTACAATCCCGCCGGATTTTTCCCCGTTGCCAAACAACATTTAACCCCCAACGGCGAAATTACAGATGTCTTCGTACCCCTCCACCAAAATGACGAATACCTAGGCATTCTTGTGGTGGGCATCAATCCCAATGCCACCGTTGTTGCTTCTTCTAATCTGACGCGGGATGTTACCCTCGCCGTGTTTGTCTTTATTTGGGTCATGGTCATCCTCGGTGGTGTCTTTAACGCCTTGACCATTACGCGCCCCATTAAAGAACTCCTCGATGGCGTAAAAAATATTGCCGCCGGAAATTTCGAGCAACGAATTGATCTTCCCTTTGGTGGGGAACTCGGTGAACTGATCGTAAACTTCAACGAAATGGCCGAACGGCTTGCTAGCTACGAAGAGCAAAATATCGAAGAACTCACCTCCGAAAAAGCCAAGCTCGAAACCCTCGTCACCACCATTGCCGACGGAGCAATCCTCCTCGACACAGACTTAAAAATTATTTTGGCCAACCCAACGGCCCGCAAGATTTTTCACTGGGACGAAAAATCAATCATTGGCACCACTGTCCTGCACCACTTACCCGCCTCTGTCACCACCCAAATTACCCGGCCGCTCCATCAGATTGCCGCTGGCGAAAACCTAGATTCAGACTTCCTGATTGAGCACCATGCTGTCCAAGGCAATGCCGAAGAAATTATTCGGGGAAATGAATTTAAAATCACCCTTGAAGATATGGTGGACAACGTGGCAGAAGCCACAACGATTCGGATTTTGCTCACTGAAGTGCTAGACAAGAGCAAAATCAATGTGCGGGGCATTGCGATTACCGTCCAAGACATTACCAAAGAAGCGGAGCTCAATAAGGCCAAAAGCCAATTTATCAGTAACGTTTCCCATGAATTGCGCACCCCACTCTTTAATATCAAGTCTTTTATTGAGACCCTCCATGAATATGGGGATGATTTGACAGAACAGCAGCGGCAAGATTTCCTCGAAACCGCCAATAACGAGACCGATCGCCTCACTCGTCTAGTGAATGATGTTTTAGATTTATCGCGCCTTGAATCTTCCCGCGTTTATCGCCTTGATGAAGTGGATATTTCCCAACCCATTGAGCAAACCCTGAGAACCCACCAACTTAACGCCCGGGATAAAGAAATCACCCTGACCCATGAGTTAGCAACTGATCTACCGATGATTTTGGGTCATTATGATTTGTTGTTACAGGTACTAACAAATCTCGTGGGGAATGCACTCAAATTCACCCAAGCAGGGGGCTGTGTCAGTGTGAGAGCCTATCCTGTTCCCCACGATCCAGAGCGGGTGCGCATTGAAATTTCAGATACAGGGATTGGCATTGACCCAGAGGATCAAGAGGCAATTTTTGACCGTTTCTTCCGGGTGGAAAATCGTGTGCATACCCTCGAAGGCACGGGGCTTGGGTTATCAATCGTGAAAAATATTATTGATAAACACAATAGTCGGATTCACCTCATCAGTGAAGTGGGCATTGGTACCACGTTTTGGTTTGAGCTGAACGTTGCCCAAGGGACGCCGGAATTACAGTTGCTCGACAACCCGCACCATGTCCAGGATCAATCGATAGAAGTCAGCAGTAATTAGCGGCGCTTGAGAAAAAGCTGCGTGAAATAGTAGACACCTTCTTCGTTTTTAACGACACCAATGCCTGTGAGATCGAAGTCGCCAATAATATTTTTGTGGTGGCCGGGACTGTCGATCCAACCTTCTACGGCCACGGTGGCAAGGTCATCATAGCCTTGGAGAAGCGCGAGATTTTCGGCAACACTAGCATATTTTAAAGCTTGTTTTTCAAGGCTAGCGGCCCGTTCGTCAAAACCATCATGGGAAAAACTGGCTTCGCCAGAGGCCATTTTGGCACTGTATTTGCGGGACTCATTCGTAATCCGGTAGTCCAACGTTAAAGGTTCTAGGCCCAGACTGACTCGATAGGCATTGATTTGGGTATGAATCTGCTGTTCGATGGTTTCGGTATTGGGATTTTTGACGGGTTGGGGGGTGAGGGGTTGTTCCTGTTGGGCGACCGGCTGATTCGCTGTCGAGGAAATGGTTGGTCGTTCTGTCTGCTGAAAGACGAAACGGGCACCGAAATAAAACAAGATGGGAACCACAAAACGTGACCAACGCTGGTGTCTCATGGGAAAGCCTCTGGGGAAAGTTAGCTCTATTGTAAGAATTCAGAATCTAAATGCTGAATCTGGATCGGTTCTTCTTGAAATTGGCGATCGCCATCGAGTTGCCAACTGCGATAGTCAGCGACGCGCCGCTGGTGGACAGAGAGAATGAGGTAAGAATAAATATCCCAGGCGATCGCCCGGTCATATTCAGAGGGAATTGCGGCATGGTCAGGGTGCGAATGGTAGATGCCGATGATCGCTAGGCCTTGGGCGCGGGCGTATTTCTGGGCTTTGAGAATTGCGGCAGGGGCGATCGCAAACCGGTCATGGCGCGACTGGGACTGGGGATTTTGGGGGAGCACTTCCGGCATTGCTTGGCTAAACGCCAGCGTCCAAGTATTTTCCGTGGGCCAGATTTCCCGGACTGTTTTATTTTGCCCCAGTAACAGACCACAACACTCTTCCGGATAGCAGGTCTGGGCGTGGGTGATGAGTTGTTCGATTTGAGAAGGAGTCAAGCTTAACATGATGACCTTGTTGCTTCGTTGCCGAAAAAAACGCCCAAATCCTTAGCAGATTCAGGCGCAGTTTTGTTGAAGTGATTGAATTACAGCCTAGAATCCCATTGCCTTAGCCACCGCTGCCATATTTGCAGGAATTCCGGTTTGCCCTTTTGATAAACTGTGGGCGATCGCCGCATCGGGATCCTTCAAACCATTACCTGTCAGAACACAAACTACCGTTGCTCCCGTTGGCACTTGATCTTTGACTTTCAAAAGTCCGGCCACCGAGGCTGCACTGGCAGGTTCACAGAAAATTCCTTCGTTAGCCCCAAGCTTGCGATAAGCCTCGATAATTTCTTCGTCGGTCACCGCATTAAAAGCCCCTTGGCTAGCCGCTTGCACCCCGTGGGCTTTGTCCCAGTTTACCGGGTTGCCAATGCGAATTGCCGTTGCCAGGGTTTCCGGGTTATGGACAGGCCCTCCCTGGATAAACGGTGCCGCACCAGACGCTTGGAAGCCCATCATGCGGGGGAGCTTCGTCGCTTTATTTAGTTCATGGTATTCACAAAATCCCATCCAATAGGCTGTGATATTCCCTGCATTGCCTACAGGAATACAAAGCCAATCCGGCGCTTCACCGAGGGCATCGACTACCTCAAATGCTGCGGTTTTTTGACCCTGGAGCCGGTAGGGATTCACAGAATTGACCAGTGTTACAGGGTAATTTTCCGACATTTGTCGCACGATGCTGAGGGCGTTATCAAAGTTGCCTTCAATGGCGATCACTTCAGCCCCGTATAACAAAGCCTGGGCTAATTTTCCTAGGGCCACATAACCATCGGGAATTAAGACAAACGCCCTTAGACCTGCCCGTCTAGCATAGGCAGCAGCAGCAGCAGATGTGTTACCAGTACTCGCACAAATTACGGCTTCGGCCCCTGCTTCCTTGGCTTTGGTAATTGCCATGGTCATGCCCCGGTCTTTAAAGCTCCCCGTGGGATTTAGGCCGTCATATTTGGCATAGACTTGCACCCCACGACCGATTTCTGCGGCAATACTGGGAATGGGAATCAGGGGAGTATTGCCTTCGTAGAGGGTCACCACGGGGGTGCTGTCGGTTACGGGGAGATATTGGCGATACGCGTTAATCAGACCCGGCCACTTAGCAGCATGGTGGGTCGGAAAGGGAGCAGAGGTCGGATCGGCTTTAGGAGTACTCAGAACCACAATTGTTCTCTTAAAGTTTAGAAAGTGTAGTCAAACAAACGAAATCTTCTCTAAAGGGTAGCAGTAAGGGGCTATCTGGGCTAGTCACAGGGGCGATCGCCGCCGCATTGGTACAGGGATTTTAAGAAAAGATTAACGTGGATTAACTATTCTAAGAGTTTAGGGGCATAGATGGGCGGCCACGGTCACTGCAAATTCTTCTTCAAAGATCTCCTTGTTATAGTTTAAACTCCAGAGCTCTAGTTCGCAGGCATCATCCCTATGGGTTGGGATTAGCTTGAGGGTGAGTAGGCGTTGTTTCGCATCAAAGTCACACTGAATTTCGGCGATCGCCCCTACCTGGCGTCGGTCAAGGGCCACCGCAAGCCGCATGATCGCACTCAACTCACTCACCATCTGTCGGTGTTCTTTGTGGATGAGATTTTGATAATTTTCGTGTTTTTTCTTCGGCTTGCTTTTGCGGTGGTAGCGGGCGAGGTTCGCGACGATTTCTAATTGGGTTTCATTAAAGCCGAGGAGCTCTGCATTACGAATCAGATAGTAGGAATGTTTATGGTGAGCCGCATGGCTAATGTAAAGGCCACAGTTATGGAGAATCGCCGCCGCCCAGAGCATCTCCCTCGCTTCGGTGTCCCATTGGTGCAGCCCCCCCTGGAGCTGATCAAAGAGACTCAGGGAAAATACGGCAGTGCGTTTACTGGCGACCAAATCAACGCGATATTTTTTGGCGATCGCCATCACACTCCGTTCCCGAATCGAACTTTGGTATTGCAGGCGACTTTCAATCAAACCATGGGAAAGCATCCAGTCGACGATCACCCCTTCCCGCAACGCCCGTTCACAGAGGGTAATTTTTTTCAGCTGCAATAGATCCATCGCTTCTTGGAGGATGATTGCCCCTGCCAGAATAATTTCTGCGCGCTTATCGGACATTCCTGGTAAATTTGAGCGCTCCCGACAATTAAGCTCCCGCATCTGTTGAATCAGTTTGCTCAAATCCTGACGCGAAAACGTATAGCCATGGAGGGGACTCGGCACATTTCCTAAATTGGCCATCGCGTGCATTGCTGCCAAGGTTTCAATGGTGCCAGAGGTCCCGATCATTTGTACCTGTTCTTCCGGGAAAAGATGCTCTTGTAGTTCTTCAATGGGACGCTCTAACATCCCCCGAATATAAGCTTGTAGGGCCGCAAATTCTCGGTTACTAATCGGATCAGTATTCACAAAGTCCTGGGTTAACCGCACCGCTCCCACCTTTGTGCTGCTAAGAAAGCGTGCTTCATGGCTTTCCACCAAGCTAATTTCTGTCGAACCGCCCCCAATATCAATCAAAACATGGGGTTGTTGGTTAAAGTCAACGGCTGATAAAACACCGAGGTAGATACGGCGCGCTTCTTCTTGGCCGGAGATTAGATCAACTTCTAACCCTAATTCTGCTTCAATCCGTTGTAAAAATTCTCGACCGTTGGGGGCTTCTCGCACGGCACTGGTTGCCACTGCTACTAAAGAATCCACCTGAAAACTCGTCGCTAGATCCTGACAACGACGGAGGGCATTTAAAGAACGATCCATGGCGGCTTCCGTCAGGTTTCCTGTGAGGCGATCGCGATGACCGAGGCGCACCGTATCTTTTTCCCGGGCCACAATTGTAAATGCGGGCAGGCTGGGTTGAATTTTGACAATCACCATGTGAATTGAGTTGGTGCCGATATCAATCGCTGCTAGGGTACAGTCCTCCCCTTGGGTGACATTCGCAAATTGAGTGGAATTCGTTTTAAGCTGATAGACGGAAGTAGCCATAGATTTATGTCTGTCATCTTTGCTGACTTCTCTATTATTAAGGATTACCTCCGATTTACTGATTTTTTATGACATCTCTTCGTTGAACATCTATGGTTTCTGAGCCTACCTGGAAAAAAATTATCTATTTATTACGCTGGGATAAACCGGCGGGTCGCTTAATTCTAATCATTCCTGCCCTATGGGCCGTCTTCTTAGCGGCTGAGGCCAAACCCGACTGGAAACTGGTCTTAGTGATTATCCTTGGAGCAATTACCACCAGTGCTGCGGGCTGCGTTGTGAATGATTTATGGGACCGGGATATTGATCCCCAAGTGGAACGCACAAAAGTTCGCCCCCTCGCTTCTAAAGCTCTCACGGTCAAAGTAGGAATTATTACGGCGATCGCCTTTTTTCTTTGTGCCGCTGGGTTAGCGTTTTATTTCAATCCCTGGACAAATCCCCTTAGTTTTTGGCTATGCGTCGCCGCAGTGCCCGTGATTATTGCTTATCCTCTAGCAAAACGTTTTTTCCCGGTACCGCAACTTGTTTTGGCGATCGCCTGGGGCTTTGCCGTTCTCATTAGTTGGAGTGCTGTGACCCAAAATTTAACTGCTGCAACCTGGCTGTTATGGGGTGCAACAGTTTTCTGGACTTTAGGTTTTGACACCATCTACGCTCTCTCCGACCGGGATGATGATTTGAAAATTGGCATTAATTCTAGCGCTATTTTTTTTGGTAAATTTGCCCCCGAAGCCGTCGGTATTTTCTTTGTCTTAACAGCGACTTGTCTTGCTATTCTAGGCAAAACATTGAATATTAATCTTTTGATTTACGGTATCGCCTGGGCGATCGCTGTCGGTCTTTGGTTTAAACAATATCTAAAAATTCGGAAACCCAATCTTCCCCGCAAAGCCTACAATCGACTCTTCGAAGAGAACGTTACGATTGGCTTTATTCTCCTCAGTGGAATGATTAGTAGCTTTATATTTTAGACCTCTCAGTTACTTAGAAAATATCACAAGCTGTCATGGTAGAAAGACAGCTTTACTGTAGTTCTACACGACAAATAAAGCCCTCAACCTGTAGATTGAGAGCTTTGATTAGAATATAAAGTTGAAGAATAAGATATTCAGTTTTTCATAAGAGAGAGAAGCTTGGCATTGAGCTATTTTCCCGGTAGGCTACCCCACAGGTATCGTCGCCGCTATAGCGTTTCACATCTGAGTTCGGGATGGAATCAGTGTGGTTCCACTATGCTAGAAACACCAAGCAGTGGTGTGGTCTCACACCCTCAAGACTGCACAAAATACTCATTAGTTCATCGAAATACTTAGTCTAACCATCTGTTTAAGGACAAGCCCTCGGTCTGTTAGGACATCTCGGCTCCATATGTTGCCACACTTCCACCTAATGCCTATTAACGGGTGTTCTTCCCGTGACCTTACTGGATTAACTCCATGAGAGCACTCATCTTGAGGTGGGCTTCCCACTTAGATGCTTTCAGCGGTTATCCGCTCCGCACTTGGCTACCCTGCGTTTACCGTTGGCACGATAACAGGTACACCAGCGGTGCGTCCTTCCCGGTCCTCTCGTACTAAGGAAGACTCCTCTCAATGCTCTTACGCCTGCACCGGATATGGACCGAACTGTCTCACGACGTTCTGAACCCAGCTCACGTACCGCTTTAATGGGCGAACAGCCCAACCCTTGGGACCTACTTCAGCCCCAGGTTGCGATGAGCCGACATCGAGGTGCCAAACCTCCCCGTCGATGTGAACTCTTGGGGGAGATCAGCCTGTTATCCCTAGAGTAACTTTTATCCGTTGAGCGACGGCCCTTCCACGCAGCGCCGTCGGATCACTAAAACCGACTTTCGTCCCTGCTTGACTTGTAGGTCTCGCAGTCAAGCTCCCTTCTGCTTTTGCACTCGATGGCTGATTTCCAACCAGCCTGAGGGAACCTTTGTGCGCCTCCGTTATCATTTAGGAGGCGACCGCCCCAGTCAAACTGCCCACCTGATACTGTCCTTTCACCGGCTTCACGGTTTAAAGTTAGAATTCTAGCCTTGTTAGAGTGGTATCTCACCAGTGACTCCATTACTCCCACAAGAGTAATCTCAACGTCTCCCACCTATCCTGCGCAAACAAAGCCCGAACCCAATACCAAGCTACAGTAAAGCTTCATAGGGTCTTTCTGTCCAGGTGCAGGTAGTCCGTATCTTCACAGACAATCCTATTTCGCCGAGCCTCTCTCCGAGACAGTGCCCAGATCGTTACGCCTTTCGTGCGGGTCGGAACTTACCCGACAAGGAATTTCGCTACCTTAGGACCGTTATAGTTACGGCCGCCGTTCACCGGGGCTTCGGTCGTCAGCTTCGCCTAAGCTAACCAACTTCCTTAACCTTCCGGCACTGGGCAGGCGTCAGCCCCTATACGTCCTCTTACGAGTTTGCAGAGACCTGTGTTTTTGGTAAACAGTCGCCTGGGCCTCTTCACTGCGACCAGCTCTCGCTGGCACTCCTTCTCCCAAAGTTACGGAGCAATTTTGCCGAGTTCCTTAGAGAGAGTTACCTCGCGCCCCTCGGTATACTCTACCACCCTACCTGTGTCGGTTTCGGGTACGGGTCCTGTGCTTTCAACACATAACTAGCTTTTCTAGGCACTATCCTTTACTACGCGGAGACCGTAGTCTCCTCCCAATCCATTCAGGGTGTAGCTATCTTTCATGCGTCATAGTTATGCTCCCACACAGGAGTTGAGGAATATTAACCTCATGTCCATCGACTACGCCTTTCGGCCTCGCCTTAGGTCCCGACTAACCCTCCGCGGACGAGCCTTCCGGAGGAACCCTTAGGGTTTCGGGGTATGTGATTCTCACACATATTTTCGCTACTTAAGCCGACATTCTCACTTCTATACAGTCCACATCTGCTCACCGCTAATGCTTCACACCATATAGAACGCTCCCCTACCACTCTTTCGAGTCCGCAGCTTCGGTAACTTGCTTAGCCCCGTTCATTTTCGGCGCAGGAGCGCTTGACCAGTGAGCTATTACGCACTCTTTCAAGGATTGCTGCTTCTAGGCAAACCTCCTGGTTGTCTATGCACTCCCACCTCCTTTATCACTTAGCAAGTATTTTGGGACCTTAGCTGGCGGTCTGGGCTGTTTCCCTCTCGACGATGAAGCTTATCCCCCACCGTCTTACTGGCTGAATTTTACATGGTATTCTTAGTTTGTCTCACTTTGGTACCGCTCTCGCAGCCCGCAGCGAAACAGTGCTTTACCCCCATGCAAGGAAACCAACCGCTGCGCCTAAACACATTTCGGGGAGAACCAGCTAGCTCCGGGTTCGATTGGCATTTCACCCCTAACCACAGCTCATCCGCTCCTTTTTCAACAGAAGTCGGTTCGGACCTCCACTTGGTATTACCCAAGCTTCATCCTGGCCATGGTTAGATCACCCGGGTTCGGGTCTACAAACTGTGACTAACGCCCTTTTCAGACTCGTTTTCACTTTGGCTTCGGCTTTTCACCTTAACCTGCCACAGCCTGTAAGTCGCCGGCTCATTCTTCAACAGGCACACGGTCAGACGTTAAATCGTCCTCCCATTGCTTGTAGGCTAACGGTTTCATGTTCTATTTCACTCCCCTCCCGGGGTTCTTTTCACCTTTCCCTCGCGGTACTTTTACACTATCGGTCACACAGTAGTATTTAGCCTTACGAGGTGGTCCTCGCTGATTCAACCGGAATTTCACGTGCTCCGGCCTACTCGGGATACAGTTAGGCTACTTCGATTTTCGACTACAGGACTTTCACCTTCTTTGGTGTAGCTTTCAACTACTTCGTCTAACCTCTATAGTCCACATCACTGTCCCACAACCCCAACCGCCTAAGCAGTTGGTTTAGGCTCTTCCCGCTTCGCTCGCCGCTACTAAGGGAATCGATTTTTCTTTCTCTTCCTTCAGCTACTAAGATGTTTCAATTCGCTGAGTTGGCTCATACCATCCTATATATTCAGATGGCTGTATTTAGGGTTGCCCCATTCGGAAACCTCCGGCTCAATGCTTGCTTCCAGCTCCCCGGAGTATATCGTCGGTAACCACGTCCTTCATCGCCTCTGTGTGCCTAGGTATCCACCGTTAGCCCTTTGTAGCTTGACCTTTTTTTCGAGGTCAGACTCTTGGCTATTTTTGGATTGTTTGTACTTTCGTACTTTCCTACCTAGCTATTATTTCGACTATCTAATATTTTTTTGTGCAGTTTTCAAGGTGCTTTGCTGAAATTTCTTTCAGCATTCAACAACATCTTTTGTCTTTTCTTTTAGACTGTGGTGTTGATGCTGAGTTTGTTTCATCATTTCGTGGTTTTGGTGGAGGTAAGCGGACTCGAACCGCTGACATCCTGCTTGCAAAGCAGGCGCTCTACCAACTGAGCTATACCCCCATTGATATCAACAATTGATGATTATCAACGGTTGATAAGTGGGCCATCCTGGACTTGAACCAGGGACCTCACCCTTATCAGGGGTGCGCTCTAACCACCTGAGCTAATAGCCCATGTCCACGAACCTAAATTTGAAAGTGACTCCCGTTTCTCCCCCTCGCACGACCTTCGAGATGACCTTACTGCGTTCTATTTGCTGATTGCTTTCAAACTTCAGTAGGTTAGGTCTCCCTAAAAGGAGGTGATCCAGCCACACCTTCCGGTACGGCTACCTTGTTACGACTTCACCCCAGTCACTAGCACTGCCTTCGGCGCCCTCCTCCGCGAACGGTTAGAGTAACGACTTCGGGCGTTGCCAGCTTCCATGGTGTGACGGGCGGTGTGTACAAGGCCCGGGAACGGATTCACCGCAGTATGCTGACCTGCGATTACTAGCGATTCCTCCTTCATGCAGGCGAGTTGCAGCCTGCAATCTGAACTGAGGCCGGGTTTGATGAGATTCGCTTGCCCTCGCGGGGTTGCTGCCCTTTGTCCCGACCATTGTAGTACGTGTGTAGCCCAAAATGTAAGGGGCATGATGACTTGACGTCATCCCCACCTTCCTCCGAGTTGTCCCCGGCAGTCTCCCTAGAGTGCCCAACTTAATGCTGGCAACTAAGGACGAGGGTTGCGCTCGTTGCGGGACTTAACCCAACATCTCACGACACGAGCTGACGACAGCCATGCACCACCTGTCTCCGTGCTCCCGAAGGCACTCTCGCATCTCTGCAAGATTCACGGGATGTCAAATCTTGGTAAGGTTCTTCGCGTTGCATCGAATTAAACCACATACTCCACCGCTTGTGCGGGCCCCCGTCAATTCCTTTGAGTTTCACACTTGCGTGCGTACTCCCCAGGCGGGATACTTAACGCGTTAGCTTCGGCACTGTCCGGGTCGATACAGACAACGCCTAGTATCCATCGTTTACGGCTAAGACTACAGGGGTATCTAATCCCTTTCGCTACCTTAGCTTTCGTCCCTCAGTGTCAGTTACGGTCCAGTAGAGCGCTTTCGCCACCGGTGTTCTTCCCAATATCTACGCATTTCACCGCTACACTGGGAATTCCCTCTACCCCTACCGTACTCAAGTCACACAGTTTCCACCGCCGATCCACAGTTAAGCTGTGGGCTTTGACAGCAGACTTGCATGACCACCTACGGACTCTTTACGCCCAATAATTCCGGATAACGCTTGCACCCTCCGTATTACCGCGGCTGCTGGCACGGAGTTAGCCGGTGCTTATTCCTCAAGTACCGTCATTTATTCTTCCTTGAGAAAAGAGGTTTACAATCCAAAGACCTTCCTCCCTCACGCGGTATTGCTCCGTCAGGCTTTCGCCCATTGCGGAAAATTCCCCACTGCTGCCTCCCGTAGGAGTCTGGGCCGTGTCTCAGTCCCAGTGTGGCTGCTCATCCTCTCAGACCAGCTACTGATCGTCGCCTTGGTGGTCCCTTACACCACCAACTAGCTAATCAGACGCGAGCTCATCTTCAGGCCAAAAAAGATTTCACCTCTCGGCATATCGGGTATTAGCAGTCGTTTCCAACTGTTGTCCCCGTCCTGAAGGCAGATTCTCACGCGTTACTCACCCGTCCGCCACTAAGCCCGAAGGCTTCGTTCGACTTGCATGTGTTAGGCATACCGCCAGCGTTCATCCTGAGCCAGGATCAAACTCTCCATATTAGACTCCTTACTCATTCCTTGGAATTTTCATTCGCCTTTATCAAGAGATGTTTTTTTAAGGCTCTCTTTATCCTTAACTAAGTTCCTTGGTATCGATTGTTTCAATCTCAACCAGCTCACTTGTTATAATCTTGTTTAAAACAAGGGGGCGGATAGTCACTTTCAAATTCTATTCTTTTGTCTCGGTTCGGGGCGGCGGTTCAGTGCGTCTCTCTCAACCGCGCTTAACTATATTAACCACACTCCCCAGAGATGTCAACACCTTTTTTGAAAAGTTTTTTCGGTATTTGGACAGGAAACTCCTGAAGTGCCCTCAGAGCAAGGGGTTTGGCGGCTGGAAAAAATTTGGAATTTCAAGTTCTTAAGCCCCTCAATCTGGATTTGACAACCACCTCCCTACGTTTGCTCTCGATTAGGTGAGGATTTAAAAAAAACCTCCTTCCTCATTTCACTGATGAGTACCAGAGGTCTTCTTGGATTTGAAAACCAAATCCCTACGATGGCGAGCTAGATCGAGGCGATCGCCTGATTGAGTCTTTCGATATCCCAACCTTTTTGGTGGAGGAGTACCCAGGATTGCATGAGATCGGGGCCTTGGAGTTCGCCCATCAGCCCGGCACGCATGGATTTCATGACGACACCTTTTTTGACGCCATGGGCTTTGGTGGCTTGGTTAATGAGTGCTTTTGCCTCATCGGGGGTGAAATTAGTACTGGCTTGGATGTTTTGGAGGATTTCCTGGAGAATCACTTTAACGCCTTCGGTTTGGAGTTGGGCCGTGGCTTTTTCGTCTAAGGTGATGCTGTCACCAAAAAGAAGTCGGGTTTCTTGGGTAACATCGGCCAAGCGGGTGAGGCTGGGCGCAACGAGGGCGACGAGGGACTCTAGCCAGGGGCGATCGCCTAGATAATCTCCGTAACCTGCTGCTTGTAAATAAGGGATAAGCAGATCAGTCAGGGCGGGGATCGGCATTTGGTGGAGGTACTGGGCATTAATCCAATCGAGCTTGTCCCAGTCAAATTTTGCGCCAGCTTTATTGACCCGCTCTAGGGAAAATTCCTTCGCAGCTTCTTCGAGGGTAAAAATTTCTTGGGTTGAGTCGGTCGGCGTCCAGCCCAAAAGACTCATATAGTTGGCGATCGCCTGGGGGAGAAATCCCATTTGGCGAAAATCATCAATAGATGTCACCCCATCCCGTTTCGACAATTTACGTCCCTCTTGATTGAGGATTAAGGGTGTGTGGGCAAACTGAGGTACTGCCGCGCCGAGGGCTTCATATAAAAGAATTTGTTTAGCGGTATTAGCGATGTGGTCTTCCCCTCGAATCACGTGGGAGATTTGCATATCAATATCATCAACCACCACCGCAAGATTATATAGAGGCTGACCAAAAGACTCATCCCCTTCAGGGGTGCGGGCAATCACCATGTCACCACCGAGATCACTACCTTTCCAAGTCATGGTGCCTCGGATCAGATCTTGCCAAACGATTTGCTGGGCATCGTCAATTTTGAAGCGAATCACGGGTTTACGACCTTGGGCTTCAAATTCAGCTCGCTGCGCCTCCGTTAAGTTGCGGTGACGATTGTCATAGCGGGGCGCTTGATTATTCGCTTTTTGTTGTTCCCGCATCGCCTCAAGTTCTGCGGGGGTACAGTAACAACGATAGGCAAGACCTTGATCTAAAAGGGTTTGGATTGCTGCTTTGTATTGATCCAGCCGTTGGGTTTGGAAAAAAGGGCCTTCATCCCAGTGCAAACCGAGCCATTGGAGACCCGTTTTAATGTTTTCGGTGTATTCGGGCTTAGACCGTTCCAAATCGGTATCTTCAACCCGGAGGACAAAGGTACCGCCATGGTGATGGGCAAAAAGCCAATTAAAGACAGCAGTTCTAGCTGTCCCGATGTGGAGATTTCCGGTGGGACTTGGGGCAATACGAACGCGAACAGTCACGGGGTTAATCCTTTGTTGTAGTGGTTTAATTTAATCTTTGTGGTGGCTATTTTCCCATTGTCCTTTAGGAATTTGAAGGGGCATATAAAAACACCGCCCCGCAAAGAGACGATGTTGGTTGTGTGTTTAATATCAAAAATGGGTTTTTAAAAAGAGAGACAGAGGGGCTTAGCCAACGACTTCGAGTTCATGCTCAGCGAAGTTGTTGGTGTTTAGACCACCAGCACTACCGCTAAAGCCGTTGTAGTTGACTTTGTTAAAGCGAACAATGACGGGATAGATAATACCGCTTTTATCAATGCTTGCTACTGTGCCGACATCGCCGTACCAGTAGGATTCTTTCCGGAGAATTTTAACTTTGGATCCGCGTTCGATAGCCATGCTTATGTTCCTTTAAAGCGATTACTAAAGAGTGTAGTTAGACTTAGATAACAGCCTACTATCGGATAGGGGTTTTCAGGCACTTGAAGTGTTTAAGTTTTATTGCGCGTCCTGCCACCGTAATCGGACAAAATGGCTTGGATTTCCACTCTCGTCCGTGTTTTCTTGGATTTCTTCGAGGGCGAGATTGAGGGGAATCGCGGTGGTGATGTGCTGTTGGGCATATTTACCGAGATCAGGGGCGATCGCCCAGGCTGTGGCAGCAGCAGTCCCCATACCAAAGAGTTGGGTGAGGGGATCTTTGGGGAGCAACCAAGCGGCTCCACCAGCTAATCCTGCTGTTAGTAGTAGAGTGACAGAGATATTGGTGCCGCAGCGAGGATGAATCGCTAAATTCCATTCCCCAGACCGGAGGCGATCGCCGGCTGTACTGACCGCCCGGTAAAGATCGGTTTTATCCACGCCACCAAATAAATAAAACCCTTGCCCCGTGGACATTCCACTTAATTCCGCGTAGTGGTGACGCCAGGCCGTTGGGTAGCGTTCTGCCAATTCTGTAAGCACCCAGACCGTTCCATGTTCGAGGGCATGGGCCTGGCGAATAAAGAGCAGCTCCCTCAGACCGGGCACAAAATCCAATTGCGCGATTAAATTTTGATCTTGACTGGCCTGCGGTGAAAACCAGTCACCATCCCAGAAAAAATTATGCGCTGTCATTGCTGTTGTTATCCTTTACTGAAAAAATTTTGTCCATCAAAGCTTGAATTTTCCCCAAGAGGTTATGCGCCGATCCCCAATTGTCCCGCCAAGCTGGGACTCAAGGGAATTAAAGTCACCAGCATCAAAAATAAAGCGACTAATCCCAGGATCGCCCGGGTATCGTTAGGTTCCAATAGTTCATTGAGGCTGGGGCGTTCTGCTTCCCGTTGTAAAAAAATAATAATCAAAGCCCAGTAGAGGGGAATGGGGTTTGCTGGGTTAAACAAAGCCACTAGCCCCAATACCACGAGGGTAGCAATGGTAGTACGACGAGCTGTTTTACGGCCATAAATAGCCTGGATAATGCGGCCTCCGTCTAAACAACCTGCGGGGAGTAAATTTAACGCTGTAATCACAAGGCCCAACCAGCCCAGAATCGTCAAGGGATGAATCGCCACAATCGCTTGTTGCAACCCATCGCCTAGGAAAATGCGCGCCAGGGTACCCACCAACACTGAACCCTGGAAAAATTGACTGGGAACTTTAAATAAACTATCCGGGTTAGAGAGTCCGAACCCCCCCAAGAGGAGCAAAAGGGAAATTAGCCCCCCTGCCGCTGGGCCAGCAAAGGCAATGTCAAAGAGTGCTGTCCGGTTCGGGAGCAGGGATTCAAAGCGGGTAATCGCCCCAAAAGAAGCAATCTGCCAGTTGGGGAGGAAAAAAGGAATGCTGAGTTTGACATTATATTTTCGGCTCGTGACCCAGTGGCCTAGTTCGTGAACGCCCAAGATGAGCCACATCCCTAGGCTGAGGGGCAAGACCTCGGTATAACGCTGCCAATTGCTAAAGAAATCAAAGCCTTTAAGGACACCAATCGCTTCTAGGGTCGTCGCCAGGGTGGCAACAAGTAAGACTAAAGCGACATTTTTCTGGGCGAGACTCGTGGTTTTTGGGTCGTTACTGCTCGGTAAGATGACAATCACTGGTTTGCCTTCTGGGTCTTCGACTAAGAAAAGGCGGTATTTATCCCCCAGGCGATCGCCTAATTTTTCCGTCAGCTTTTGGTGGGCCTCTTCGGGTTCCCCCCGCAAATTTCCCTTGAAAATGGCCCCTTCTTGGTAGGGAATTGCTTCTGTGGCAAAAAATGTGTCAATGCCAAAAATACCTTTAATGGTTTGGAGATCCTCTGGATTAATGGGTTGAATTTCGGGTTCGGTCGCCAGATCTGCTGGGGCTTGTGTCGAGGATTCTGTGGCTTGAGTTTCAGTTTGGAGGCGTTCTAGGGCCTGTTTGCGAATCATCTCCCCCTGGCCTGCCTCTCGGCGTAGATTACCTAAATAGATATAGGCTCCCGCCGAAGCCACCAAAATCAGCACCACACCAATGAGATCCAGGCTCACCCCTAAAAGAATGCAACTCAATAGCACCAACCAGGGAACCGTAATCGCGAGGGATTGTCCCCAGGCCAATAACCCTAAGCGTCCCGCTTTTTGCGATCGCCGATAGCCCCACAAAACCGTACCCAAAGCCGCGAAAATAAGCAGTATTAATGCTGAGGTTGCCGGGGAAAAATCCATAATAAAGTTGCGTTGATCGTCCAAATTTCAAGTGTTTTCCCTATTTTAGAAGGATTTCTCCAGAAAGAAATTTCGAGGCCGCCACCCGCAAGACTCGTTAAAACTAGGGTAAAAAGTCGAGTTGGGTGCTTTGTTCCACCGGGATTAAACCGAGATGCTGTCTCGCTTTTGCGCTCACTATCCGTCCCCGGGGCGTGCGATTTAAAAAGCCAATTTGGAGTAAGTAAGGTTCGTAGACCTCTTCAATGGTCTTGCTGTCCTCACCAGTAGCCGCGGCGATCGCCTCTAAACCCACCGGGCCACCCCCAAAATGATTGAGCATGGTTTCTAGGATTAGACGATCTGTCCAGTCCAATCCCAAAGCATCAACGTTGTACAGATCCAAAGCCGTTGCCGCCACCGTTTGGGAAATTTCTCCATAGCCTTTGACCTGGGCATAATCCCGGATTCGCCGTAACAGACGGTTGGCAATGCGAGGCGTCCCCCGCGCCCGACGGGCAATCTCTAAAGCGCCCTCTGGGGTAATGGGCTGCTCAAGGATCAAGGCACTGCGATGGACGATGGCAATCAATTCATCGACCTCATAAAAACGTAACCGTTGAATCAAGCCAAAGCGATCGCGCAGGGGAGATGTTAATGCCCCCACTTTGGTTGTCGCGCCAATCAAAGTAAAAGGCTTCAGGGGAATACTACGGGTTCTGGCACTGACTCCTTTGCCAATGGTGACATCTAAGCGGCCATCTTCCATCGCTGGATAGAGCAATTCTTCGGCCATACGATTGAGACGGTGGATTTCATCGATAAACAAAATGTCGCCAGCCTCTAGGCCCACCAAGAGGCCACTAATATCACGGGGGCGTTCCAGGGCCGGGGCAGCGGTAATTTTACAGTTCACCCCCATTTCTGCGGCTAAAATCAAGGACATGGTTGTCTTCCCTAACCCAGGGGGGCCATACAGCAACATGTGATCGAGGGGTTCGCGGCGGGCTTTGGCAGCGGCGATCGCAATACCCAATACTTCCTTGAGATCCTTTTGACCCAGGTAATCTCCCAGACGTTGGGGACGAATGCGATCCTCATTGGCCGATTGTTCCTGGTCTTCGGGCAGGGCTTGACTCGTGGTGAGGGCATCTCTACCCAAAGCCGGATCACGTTTAGGCGGGAGACCATGGCCTTGGTTGCGTTTAATCGCCATTGCTGTAGACAGAAAACAACTGTCACTCCATCCTAAACTGAATCTTTTGGGAAATGCGGGCATTTAGGGAAAGGAACACCTTTCGGTAAAATAAAGACCAAATCTTCCGAGGCTTTGCGCCATTTAGCCTGAAAACAGTCATTGTTCGAGGACAATACCATTCATGAAAGCCATGATTCTGGCAGCGGGTAAAGGAACCAGGGTTCGTCCGATTACCTACACCATCCCCAAGCCCCTCATTCCAATTCTGCAAAAACCCGTGATGGAATTTTTGCTGGATCTGCTCGCTCAACATGGCTTTGATCAGATTATGGTAAATGTGAGCCATCTCGCCCACGAAATTGAAGGCTACTTTAAGGATGGTCAACGCTACGGGGTACATCTGGCTTATTCCTTTGAAGGCAGTATCCAAGACGGAGAATTACAGGGGGCTGCCCTCGGTTCCGCCGGGGGGTTGCGGAAGATCCAAGATTTTCATCCATTTTTTGACGATACTTTTGTGGTGCTTTGTGGTGATGCTCTGATTGATCTAGACCTCACAGCAGCGGTGCGATGGCATCGCGAAAAGGGGGCGATCGCCACCGTAATCACCAAATCTGTCCCCAAAGAAGCGGTCTCTAGCTATGGCGTTGTGGTCACAGATGATGAAGACCGGATTCTCAGTTTCCAAGAAAAGCCCAGCGTTACCGAAGCTCTCAGCACGAAAATTAATACCGGGATCTATATTTTTGAGCCGGAAGTAATCGATTTTATTCCCCCCAACTGCGAATTCGACATTGGTGGTCAACTGTTTCCAAAGCTTGTGGCGGCCAATGCACCTTTTTACGCCCTAGATATGGACTTTGAGTGGGTAGATATTGGCAAAGTCCCTGACTATTGGCAGGCGATTCAGAGCGTGCTCCAGGGCAAGATCAAAAATGTGCCCATTCCCGGCATCGAAGTCAAACCAGGAGTTTATACGGGCCTGAATGTGGCCGTCAACTGGGATAAAGTCGAGATCCAAGGCCCTGTCTACATTGGCGGCATGACCCGCATTGAAGATGGGGCAAAAATTATTGGCCCGACCATGATTGGCCCCAGCTGTTGGATTTGTGCAGGCGCGACCGTTGAAAGTAGTGTAATTTTTGAATATTCCCGCTTGGGCTCAGGGGTACGCCTCAAAGATAAATTGGTCTTTGGGCGCTACTGTGTTGATAAAACGGGGGCAACCATTGATCTGCAAAAAGCAGCCCTGGACTGGTGGATTACGGATGTACGCCATGCGCATCCCCCCACGGCACCGGTGAAAAATCCCCATGTGGTCGAATCCTTGGAAATTGAAGAATTTTTAAATAGCTCTGGCCTAGCGGAGGACTGTCCCCAATCGCCATCATCTCGCCCCAGCAGCCTTTAAGAGCTTCACAACGGTCTTACATTGGTTAAACTGGGCAATTTTAAGGGCTGTGTCGCCCCGTTTGTTTTGGGCATTGAGATCTAAATCTGGACACCGTTCGAGGAGCAACTGAACAACGGCATGGTGATCCCGGTGGGCTGCCCACATTAAGGCTGTGGCTTGGTGTTTATCTTTGATATTGGCATCGGCTCCCGCCTTTAACAGCACTTCAATGACTGCTTGATAACCGCAATCGCCCGCTTCCATCAGGAGGGTTTTGCCGTTGGGGAGACGTTCATCAGGATTAGCTCCCCTCGCGAGGAAAAGTTCGAGGAGTTCCAGCTTGCCTTGGTTGAAGGCGATCAGGAGCGCATTTTCTCCTTCGTTTTGGTAGTGGAGGTCTGCACCTTGGTCGAGAAGAAGTTGGGCGATCGCCCTTTGCCCCTGGTAGGCAGCAACCAGGAGGGGGGTATCACCTTGGTGGTTGGCTAGGTTCACCGCAGCATTTTGGCGGAGTAAATATTCGACAATATCGTAGTGGCCTTCGAGGGTTGCTAAATGGAGAGTTGTGTCGCCTGCTGCATCGGTGCTATTGGGATTTAATTGATGCTTAAGCAAATATTGCACCAAGGCGAGATTGCCAGCAGCCCCCGCAAGAGGCAAAATATCCGGCTGAGTCAGGGTTGCCCCGGCCTGAACCAGACGTTGTGTGAGGGGCAAATTCCCCTGTTCGACGGCAAAAATAAGGGCCGTATCCCCATCGAGATCCGTGGCATTGACCGCCGCCCCAGCAGCCAACAGCATATCAACGACCTCATCGTAACCCGCAATAACTGCGTGCATGAGGGGGGTCTTCCCGTCACTACTGGGGAGATTCACATTTAACCCGGCCTTGAGTAGAACTTCTAAACTGGCGATCGCCCGCTCCGACACGGCCACCGTCATCGCCCCTAGGCCTTGGTAAGGGTTAGCCCGCTGGGCCAGGAGTATCTGCACCACCACCGGGTGTTGCCCTTGAATCGCTAAATTCAGCGCCGTATCCCCATCAAAATCTTCGTGGTTAATCTTTGCCCCGGCCTTCAACAAAATTTCTACGGTGGCGATCGCCCCCCGATAGGCCGCCACCATCAGCGCGGTACTGCCATCTTCATTGGTGGCATTGGGATTAGCGCCGGCCCCAATCAAAAAATGTAGGACTGCCGTTTGTCCTGCCGCCGCCGCCACCATCAGCGCCGTGAGGCCATATTTTCCTCGTAATTCTAAATCTGCGCCGTGGGTGAGGCAGAGTTTAACGAGATCCAAAGCCCCAACTTGGCAGGCATACATCAAAGGACTCGTGCGATCGCCATCCAAGATATTGACTGGTACCCCCTGGGTGAGCAAGACGGCCACTCGATCCACATTTTGGGCGCGAATTGCCTGAAATAACTGGGCGCGGTCCACGGGGGCTGTCATCGCGAAACATACAATAAAGGTTAATTTCTATTGTAGAAGTATCCCGGATCGATCCTGTCCCAAGCCGTCCCAGATTCTAGTTGATAATTTCCATTTACCAGGGGAATCGGTTAAGTTTTATAAAGATTTCAGCATCCTGAACGAAGGAGAAAACACCCATGAGTTTTGAAATTCCAGAGTCCGTCAAAGTCTGGTCCCAGTTTGGTCACCCCATTATGATGTGGGTCTTGTTTGGGCTTTGTATTTATGCGATGTACCTTGGCATTCAGATCCGTCGCATCCGGAGTGCCGACAAAGAAGTCCGCAAAGAATTGGTCAAAAAACAATTTAACTTCAAGCACCACCAGGTGGGTTCGGCCCTGCTGGCATTTATGGTTTTGGGCACCATTGGCGGGATGGCCGTCACCTACATCAACAACGGGAAATTATTCGTTGGCCCCCACCTCCTCGTCGGTTTAGGGATGACCGGTTTAATTGCCATCTCAGCCTCTTTAGTGCCTTTTATGCAACGGGGCAACGACTTGGCGCGGGTAACCCACATTGGCTTGAATACGTTGCTGGTGGCTCTGTTTGGTTGGCAGGCCGTGAGTGGTATGGATATTGTGACGAAAATCATTGGCCGTCTGTAGGTAGCGTCCAGGCAAAATTTTCGGGGGGGACAGGGGCACTGTCCTCTTTTTTGTGGGTTTCTGGATTGTCTTCGGGGGGACGAATGACGGTACAACCCCGGCCACTCTTGAGGGGTAAGGGGAGATTGAAACAGTCGTGGAAGTCTTGCTGAACTTTTGTGGTGAGGCGCGGTGAAACCTGGGAAACAATGGTTGCGAGGAGGCGATCGCCAGTGGTTTTCAGTAGACCCTGGGGCAACTTGTAGATAAACCGGGGAAACTGAACCAGCACCTGTAAATGCAGCTCCCAATTCACCTGGGTAATCACCGGCGGCATCGGGCGATCGCCGAGTAGTTTGCGTGCCTGGGCATCGTTGGCAAGTACCTGTTCCCAGGGGAGATGGTCGAGGCACATCAGCGCATCATAATCAATGGCGTAGCCCTGGGACTGGGCCTCAGGGAGGGGCACATTGTACATTCTGTAGGCATTTTCAACGGGAGGATCAAAAACCACCGCCAGTTTTGGTTCTACTTCATAGCCAAAATTGCCAAACTTGCCCACCGTCAGAATATATCCATTCTCGGTGAGGGGTTCTACCTGCATCGGTTTTGCACAACGGTGGAACCAACCGCCATGGCGATCTAGGTACGCCGCGACTTCCTCTAGGGGCGCGTACATTTGCATGATCCCTCGATAGTGGGTCTCAAAATGCATCGGTGGCGTTTCGGGGTTACCGTCACCAAAGGCCGTGAATAGACGAGACGATTCCGCAGGGTTCATAGCAGCAAAAGACAAGAAATAAACTTGTTGTCCCTAAAATCATGCCCGCTTTTCTGTAAAGTTGCACCCCAAGACCGAGGAATTCAGGGTAATAATTGTAAATCGAAGGCAAATTTCCGCCAGCGATTTTAGGAGGTTAACGAGGATGAAAGTTTTAGTGGTCGGGGCGACGGGGGAAACGGGACGGCGCGTTGTCGAAACCCTAATCGCCCAAAATATCCCGGTGCGGGCCATGGTGCGGAATCTCAACAAAGGCAAAGAAATTTTGCCCTCGGACGCGGAATTGGTCGTTGGTGATCTCCTCGATAAAAAATCCCTCCCAGGGGCGATCGCCGACTGTGACCACATCATTTGTACCGCTGCCGCTCGACCCAGTTTGAACCCTGCCGCTTTTTTTCAAGTGGATTATGTCGGCACCAAATCGCTGATCGATGCCGCCGTAGCCCAGGGGGTCGAACAGTTTATCCTCGTAACGTCCCTTTGTGTGTCTAAATTTTTCCACCCGCTGAATCTATTTGGTCTGGTGTTGTTCTGGAAAAAACAAACCGAGGCTTACCTCATCAACAGTTCCCTCAATTACACGATTGTCCGTCCCGGTGGCTTGAATGCCGAAGCTGTAGCGCCCCTGGTGCTCGCCCAGGCCGATACGCTGTTTGAAGGACGAATTCCCCGGCAGCAGGTGGCAGAATTATGCGTGGCCGCCCTTGATCATCCCCAGGCGAATCGGCAAATTATTGAAGCGATTACGGACAGTGACCGTGAGTCTCAGCCGATCCCTGACCTGATTCGTGCCTTGGGCTCTGCGTAATGGCAGTAGAATCATCACCATTCATTCAGTTGCCAAATCCCCTAGAAAAATTGATCAATATTGGGTGATCAAGGATAATCTAGGGAATTCCTCTGGTCCATCGTTCGTAGAAGGCGACTATTCCTTTCGGGAAAAAGCATTTCTTAATGAGTATTCAAACCTCGGTTGTCAAACAATTATTTGAAGCCGTTCCCCATGGGCGATCGCAACTCTATTTCAAATCTTCCCTAACGGCACTCTCCCACGCGATGGAAGATCAAATCCTTGCAGGTCAAGATTCCCCCTTGGTGATCGCCAGCTTCCAGCAAGAAAGATACTACCGCCAGGAAGCAACCCGTTATCGTCGCATTGCCGATAAATCCCAACAGGTTTACGTCCTCGCGGCCCCAGAAACAGAATTTGAAAACGCTTCTGATGCCTACGAGCGCATTGCCTTTACGCCAGATGATGCCCTAAGCGAAGAGTGGCACCTCGTGGTGATTGGGGAAAATTTTGCCAGTTGTCTCCTCTGCCGAGAAAAACACAACAATTCTGAAAAAGGAGATCATTTCGCCGATAATGCCCGTCGTTTTGAAGGCATTTGGACCGAAGACCGCAACATTACCGAAAAAGCAGCGGAAATCCTCCTCGATCGCATTGCCCAATATCGCCCGGAGCTCCAGGAAAAAGTTCAAGCGGCCAAGGAAACTTACCTCCAAAATGGTCACCAAGATCTAACGGAACATCAGCCTAGTTCCACCGCCGATCCCTTTGTGCAGCGCTTGGTGAACTATCTCCAGGCGGGTCAATACAAAATCCTTAAAGCCAACCGCTCCCTGGCAAACAAAGAACAAAAGGAGCGTTTAATTAATACGGTCACAGCAGCCATTCGGCGATCGCTCGACACCGAAGACATCTTGCAATTGGCCGTCGAAAAATTAGGAGAAGGTCTCGGAGTCTGTCGCTGCATTATTTACCGTTGCAAAGAGTCGGACGAACAAGCCCAGATCCAGCATGAATTTCTCCATGGGGATCAAATTTCTGTAAAAGGTCGCAATTGGCCCCTGAAGGATAATCCCCTCTTTCAAAAAGTTGTCTCCCTGGGGGAAGCCCTCGGCATTGATAATACCGAGCAAGATCCAGACTTTATCAAAGACCAGCTAGAAACCCTCACCCAAACCTGTTCCATTGTCTCCTGGCTACTGGTGCCGGTACTCTACCAAGGGCGACTGATCGGCATGATCGAGTTACATCACTGCCACCCAGAGGCAATCCACTGGCGACAGGAAGATATTGCCCTTGTCGGGGCGATCGCCATCCAAGTAGGTGTGGCCCTAATTCAGGCCGAAGCCTACAACAACCTCGAAGAACTCAACGAACAATTGGCGGCCCTTGACCGTACCCGTTCTAACCTTGTGGCGATCACAGGCCATGAACTCCGGACACCTTTATCGACGATTCAAGTCTGCCTAGAAAGCCTTGCCAATGAGCCGGATATGCCGGAGGAACTGCGCCAGGTGATGCTAGATACCGCCCTCCAGGATGCAGAACGTCTGCGCACCCTCGTCCAGGATTTTCTGACCCTGTCCCAGCTCGAAAGTGGTCGGGTGGAGTGGAATATTGAACCCCTGATGCTCTATGAATGTGTGGAGCTGGCCATGAGCCACGTGCGGGCCAAACGTTATCAAAGTGGCGGTCAACCCCTGCCCCAACTGATCAATCAGGTTTCACCCGATTTGCCCCTCGTCCAAGCTGACGGAGAATGGCTCGTGGAGGTCATCGCCAAGTTGCTGGACAATGCCTGTAAATTTAGCGATGCCAAGCAGGGTCAAGTGGCGATCGCCATCACCGCCGAAGATCCCCATAAACTCACCGTGAGCATTATCGATAATGGCCGGGGCATTGAACCTAAACGCCTCGAAACCGTCTTTGATCGCTTTTACCAAGAAGAAGGGGCATTGCGACGGAGCGCTGGCGGCACTGGCTTAGGATTAGCGATTTGTCGCCAGATTGTCACCGCCTGGGGGGGAGCGATCTGGGCAGAATCCGAAGGCAAAAATCAGGGGAGTCAATTTTCCTTTACGGTGCCGGTCTTTGAAGAACCCAGCCCACCGAAAACGAACCAGACCAGCAAAACAAAAACGAAAACGAAGCGTTCCCGGCGTCGCTAACAAACGCTCACAAAACTGAGCAATTCACCTTAAGCTTTGTGAATATTCCCAACTAAATATCAGCATGGGCCTACAGAGGACTAAGGGCGCAGGACAATAAAGATAGAGGGACACCACAGAATCCACAGACTCCCTATCTGAGCGAGAGATCCCTGAGTGAAGTCCCAAGGAGGCTTTATGTTAAGCACCTATTTATTTCCAGATGGCACCCTGTACATTTTAGTAAAACTGCTTGTCCTGGCCCTCGTCATTTTGCTATGGCTGACGGTCAAGTCGTCCCCTGTGGTTTAGCCAAAATAACTGGGGGCATTGCCTGGTTTCCATTTGATATTGCAACCAAGGCTAGGCTTTTGGTTCGGATCAGGGGTTTCTTTTGCCAAAACAGCGGCGATCGCCTGGCGAAGATCAGCTCCCGTCACGGGCTTGTCATTACCGGGGCGGGCGTCGTCCAATTGGCCCCGATAGACCAGCTTTAAGTCCTGGTCGAAAAGGAAAAAATCAGGGGTACAGGCCGCTTGATAACTTTTGGCGATCGCCTGGGACTCATCATAGAGAATCGGAAAATTTAATTGGAGTGCTGCCGCCATTTCCTTGAGCTTTTCTGGGCCATCATCCGGATAATTCTCTGCATCATTGGCACTAATGGCGACAATGCCTAGATCCTGGGGGACGAAATCTACTCCCAACCGGGCTAGCTCATCCTGGACATGGATCACAAACGGACAGTGACGACACATAAAAATCACGAGCAAACCCGCTTTCCCCCGGAAATCTCCAAGGCTAACGGTTTTTCCGGTGGTGACATCCGGTAGGGCAAAATCAGGAGCCGGAGCACCCAAGGGAAGCATGGTGGATTCAGTGCGAGCCATAAAAAATCACCTCAATAATTGTGTGTAAGTTACTGGGACTGACGCAAACCATCAAAATCAATTTAGCGATCGCCTTCATAAACCCAAGTGAGATGAAGATGGGTCTGAAGCATCTCCAATAAATTTGAAAAATCCAGTGGTTTTTCTAAAAAAGCGTCAAAATCCGAATTTATATTATGCCAACCATGATCCAAAACATCCCCGGACATGGCGAAGATAGGGATTGTCCTAAATTTTTCGAGTTGACGAATCTGGTGGGCCATGGCTTGACCGTCCATCCGGGGCATCACCATCTCTGAAATGATGAGATCCACTGGATGGGCTTCTGCCACCATCAAACCATCTTTTCCGTTTTCGGCTTCGAGAATCTTAAAACCCAAAGGCATCAAGAAGTGTTTAATCACAGAACGATTAACCCAACGGCTATCCACAATCAGAATGGTCTGCCGGCGGCCCACATAACCAATAATTTGTAAGTGATCACGGGTCGCTTGATCCTCAGCAACCAGGGGAGGACTAACAAGCACCTCCGATAGTTCCAGGTCAAAGGAAAAACAACTCCCTTTGTTCGGATAACTCGTTAACTGGAGTTCACCCCCCATCATCGCCACTAATTTTTGGCTGATCGCTAATCCTAAACCTGTACCGTGGGGCCGACTGCGGCGATCGCCTATCTGTTCGAAGGGTAAGAAAATTTTCTGATGGTTTTCGGGGTCAATGCCGCAGCCTGTATCCCGAACCGCGAAGTGTACTCTGTGCCAGTGGTGCTTAGGAGATTTGGGGGGAGTCTGCGGGGGCTGGCTTAATTGAACGTCTAAAACAACGCTTCCCTGGTGGGTAAATTTAATCGCATTGCCCAATAGATTCAGCAACACTTGCCGGAGACGTTGATCATCGACCAGTAAATAATCGGGAATATCTGGATCAATATCGTAATTAAGGAGGAGTTGTTTTTCTGTGGCCTTGATCTGACAGGTTTGGATAATATCCAGAATAAAGTAATGGAATTGTACCGCCGTTGGAATTAGTTCTAGGCGTTGGGCTTCAATTTTAGAAAAGTCAAGCACATCGGCAATCAGGCGAAGGAGATGTTGGCCGCATTGTTCAATAATGCTCAAGCTGCTTTTTTGCTCTGCACTCAAGGATTCATCAAACATTAGGATTTGCGCGTAGCCCAAAATGCCATTCAAGGGTGTGCGCAGTTCGTGGCTCATATTAGCGAGAAACAGACTTTTTGCTCGGTTTGCTTCTTCGGCTTGTTTTTTGGCCGCTTGGAGGGCGAGTTCATCTGCTTTGCGATCCGTGACATCCATCGCCATGGTAATTTGCAGTTTACGCCCATCCGGCAGAGTGCCAAGGGGAGCACTACTAAAATCCCAGATGCGTTTTTCACCGTCTTTAGTGAGGATGGCATATTCACCGTCATGGGTAGAATTTTGGATCTCATAAACTTTCTCGATCCCCTGTAGGGCCGTCAGATATGCTTCACCGTAGGCTTTTGCTGCCCAGGCTGCGATCGTGGGAATTTCCGTGATGTCATAGCCAGTTAACACCGTCCAAGTACGATTGAGCTGCAAAATTTCACCATCACTGGCGTAGAGCAGAATGGGAAAGGGTGCGTCTTGAATCGCTCGGTAGAGACGTTGTTCACTTTCACCGAGGGCGGCATTGGCTTGTTTTTGCTGGGTGATGTCTTGGACAAAGATAAAAAATCGGCTTTGATCTTCGCTGAGGTCAGTGGTCAAACTCAGTTGCATTTCTCGGATCTGACCTTTTTTGTGTCGCCACTGTTGATAGAGTTTAAGTCTGCGGCGATCGCCCCATTCTGTGAGCAGTTGTGCGGGATCGAGGTTGTCGGTAATGAGCAGATCAAAAATTGAGCGTTGCAGCAATTCATCGCAGTCATAGCCTGTCATTTCACCCAGGGCTACGTTAACTTCGAGAAAATAGCCCCGATCATCTAAAACGGCATAACCATCAATGGCAGTTTCAATGGCCGTTAAATAACGGGAGGCACTAGCGGCACGGATCTGTGCTTTTTCGATTTCTGCTTCCCTGGCGATCGCCTCCAACTTAAAGCGCTGTAACCGCAGCATTTGGTAGCCCACCCAAAAAACAACCCCGATCAGTAAGCCCGATAGACCACTAATGGCGATCGCCAACTGACGAAAAGGGGCATTAGCCTCCCGGAGATTGACCTTATAAATCACAATCCAAGGGGCCTGGGTCGTTTCAAAGGAAGCCCCCACAACGAGGATATCTCGGTAATCAGTACCCCGCACCAAACGCCGAGACTGCAAAATTGCTTGGGTTGCGAGGAGAGAATCTTGATCCAGGGAACGACTTAACCGTAATGGTGGATCACTGGCAAACCGTAGGGGATTGAGGTAACGAATATTATTGCCTTCACGACGCACCAATAAGGTTTCAGCGGTGGTACTAGCATTGGCCGCTCGGTCTAACAGACTATATAAAAAATTCTGGGGATCTTTTTCTAAATATGCCGCCCCAATAAAATTATTTTGCTCATCATAGATGTAGGCTAAAACACCATAAACGGGCAAATCTTGATTATTGACTTTTAGGAGATTCAAGTCGATCAAGCGCACTTCTCCCCCAAGACTGGTTTGGTGATCTGCCTCCCTAAAAACTGTATTAATTTCCTGGGGTAAGGGATTTTGCACCCCCGTTTGCCAAACAGTTTGTCCCTGGCGGTTAAAAAAAACGATGCGTCGGTAATCGTAACTGGTTTGCACATCGAGGGCCAATTGGGTTAAATTCGCCTGTTGCTGTTGGACGATGGCGGAATTCGGCTCATTCGTCGCAAAGGCTTTGAGAGCATTAATGGTCGTGGGCCTTGAGGCAAGCACCCGGGCATCGCCTTTGCGTTCTAATAACCATTGATCAATTTGGGTCGCCTGGAGTTTAGCCACTCCCAAGAGATTGTCCTGTAGATCGAGTAACAGTTTTTCACTGAACCAACGAAAGCTAACAATACCACCAGCAACGACACCAACAACGGCGATCGCCAACCCCCAAGATAAATACCGGACATTGAAGCGCGCTTTGTACGGACTTTGATGTGACTGGGAATTCGGCAGCTTGGGGGAATCCTGGAACATTTGTCTGGGAAGCCGACTAGGATAACGATGATTTTTGTAATGAATAAAATCAACCTTCTAGAAGTCACCTTACCCATTCTCACCCAGTTATTAAAGATTTGTAGCGAATTTCTTACATTTGTTATCCATTCACTCGTTACGGACGTGGGCAATGCGCCAACTGAGAAAAATCACCGGAATCAAGCCCACCGCCAAAATCGCCAGGGCGGGCACGGAAGCTTCAACTAACCGTTCATCGGAAGCATATTGATAAACCTTCACGGCCAGGGTATCGAAGTTAAAGGGACGAATCACCAGGGTTGCCGGGAGTTCCTTCATCACATCCACAAACACCAACATCGCAGCGGTTAACAAGCCACTCCACATCAGGGGAGTATGCACACTCACCAGGGTACGAATCGGGGTATAACCGAGGCTGCGGGAAGCATCGTCTAGGGTGGGCTTAATTTTGCCGAGGCTCGTTTCGACGGCCCCAAAGGACACCGCCAGAAAGCGCACCAAATAGGCAAAAACCAGGGCGGTAATGGTGCCACTCAGGAGTAAACCCGTGGAGATATTAAACTGGGCTTGGAAAAAATTGGCGATCGCATTGTCGAGTTTCCCCATGGGAATCAGAATCCCCACCGCAATCACCGAGCCGGGAATGGCATAACCTAGGGACGCAATCCGCACACCCAAGGCCATCCAGAGGCTGTGATTTAACCGCTGACCGTAGGCCAAAATCAAGGCGATCGCCACCGCTAAAATTGCCGTTACACTGGCTAAGACAAAACTATGCTGGGCAAAATCCCAGAACTGTGTCCGAAACCGCGCCTGGGGACGATTAAAGGCCATTTCCAAAAGAGTACCGACGGGCACAACAAACCCAAAAAAAACCGGAATCCCACAGGTCATCGTGGCGACCCCAGCCCGCCATCCTTGCAACTCATAGGCCTGGGGTTTGTCGTAGTTATTACTGGTTTGATAATACTGGGCTTGGTGCCGCGACCATTTTTCGAGAACCAATAACCCCGCAATAAACAGCATCAATACCGCCGCCAGTTGTGCTGCTGCCTGGGGTGCCCCCAACCCAAACCAAGTGCGATAGATCCCTGTGGTGAAGGTTTCGACGCCAAAATATTGCACGGTGCCAAAATCATTCAAGGTTTCCATCAGAGCCAGGGCCAGACCCGCCGTAATCGCTGGCCGAGCTAAGGGTAAGGCGATCGCCCAAAAACTTTTCCAGGGGCCGCAGCCTAAAGCGCGACTCGCCTCTAGGGTTGTGACGGACTGCTCTAAAAAAGCCACCCGCGCTAACAAGTAAACATAGGGGTAGAGCACCAAGATCAACATGATAATTGCCCCTCCCAGAGACCGAACCTCCGGAAACCAATAATCCTGGGCCGATTGCCAACCGAAGATCAGTCGCAAAAACCGCTGCACCCAGCCGAAGTAATCCAAAATATCCGTGTAAATATAGGCCAACAGGTAAGCCGGAGCGGCGAGGGGCAAGAGTAACAATACCTCCCAAAAACCTTGGCCCCGAAAGCGACACATCGTCACCAACCAAGCCGTGGCCACCCCGACAACTGTGACCCCCACGCCGACCCCAAGCATCAACCACAGGGAATTGAACACATAACGCCCCAGCACCGTGTCGACTAAGTGACGCCAAATCTCGCCAGAATCCGTGAAAACGCTCCCCAATACAGAAAAAATCGGTAGGGCAATCAAAGCGGCGATCGCCAAGGTCATCGGAGTCCAAAAATTAAGCTGTAAACGTTTCAAGGGATTCACAATCAGGAGAGGTACCAAAATCCCATTGTGGAGTGAAGGGGAAAACTAATGCAACTCATTTGCACCAAAGTTCCCCTCGCCGGGACGATAAAATAGGCAATATTAACCATCATTGCCCAAAGTAAACCCCAACCCATTGGTCATGAATCAACCTAATTTCCTCACCCCAGAAGAATCCCTCGATGTCGATGCTGCCCTCTTAAGCAGTCCAGAGAAATTTCTCGCTCGTCTGACCATTTCTTCCCAACGGTTACTGGGGATCATTGCTCAAGATCTCGACTGCCCCATCGAAAACCTGAGCCACAAAGAAATTATCCAGTGGTTTGAAAAGGACGCCAAAACACGCCAGGAAGAAGGCCCAGAAGCGGCTGTTTTAAAGTGGTAAATTTTGACAGATTTCTTAATTACTGGTTTTTAACGGTTCCGTCAGCATTAATTTCGCTAGGGCCACACACAGGAGTCCATTAATCCCTAAAAATGCCTGGGCTAAAATACCCGATCCCAAACCCCAAACCATCGGCCCGGCGATCGCACTGACCCAGAGGCAACTCGCCACCCCCAAACAGAGACCAACCCCAAAGCGTTTTCCCCCTTCGGTACCAGCCAACAGGAGTAACACCCCAAAGGGAATCAAAACACTAGCGAACAGCGGATTTAAAGCAGGATTTCCGTTGATGGCATTGCCCAATTCCGGGAGAGAGCTACCCAGAAGCCGAAAAGGGGCCTGGGGCAAATCAAAAATATAAATGCCCTTGAGGAAAAATAGCCCCGAACTGCCAAAAACCAAGCCACTACTTAGGGGCCATCCCCAACCAAAGGGCAAATAGTTCCGCAGCAGAAAAGCGAGAAGATAGGAACCCAAAACCATCGCTAACTTTGGCAGAAGGGCTACTGTTCCCCCATCAATCCAAAAACGAGGATTTAAATACCCATTGTCCCGGAGCCAACGGAAGAAATCTTTGACGGTGATTTTGCCTTTGAGAGCTTCTGTCACCGCCTGACCCGCATTGAGATACCCCGCACCGTAGTGATTCAGAGGATCCTCAGTAACCTTTTGGGCTGATTGGGTTAAAACCTGTAAAACTTCGGCTGGTTTAGTCACACCACTCGCTTTCACCATGGCCGCCACACCAGCCACATGGGGCGCAGCCATACTGGTGCCTTTGTAGTCGATAAATTCTGGTTTGCCTGTTTTAGGGTTTAGGGTTTCCTGGAGAATGCCTCCCGTTTCACTGCCCCCAGGGGCCGCAAGGTCAATCCCCGCCCCGTAATTGGAATAGGGCGCTTTTTTGCCAGCCGCATCGGTGGCCGCAACGCCGATCACTTTAGGGTAACGGGCCGGATAGGCAGCAGCATTTTTGTTGGCATTACCAGCGGCAGCGACAATCACCACATCTTTGCGGTAGGCATAGTCAATTGCTTCTTGCATCAGTTGACTGGCACCAGCTCCCCCAAGGCTGAGGTTAATCACATCGGCCCCTTGATCGGTGGCAAAACGAATTCCCTCGGCGATATCAGCAACGGTGCCACCACCATTAGCGGCGAGGACTTTAATGGGCATAATCTTTGCTTTATAGGCAATGCCAGCAACACCGTAGTTATTGTTCGTCGACTGGGCGATAGTGCCAGCAACGTGGGTGCCATGGCCCACATCATCTAAAGCTTCTGGGCGATCGCCTACGAAATCGTAGCCCCCAACAAAGGCGGTTTGTTCTAAATCTGGCACAGGGCTAACCCCAGTATCGATAACCGCCACGGTGATCCCTTCCCCTCGGGTTTCTGACCAGGCAGCTTCGACATTAATGCTGCGTAAATTCCATTGCTTTGGGTAATCTGGGTCGTTTGGCACCCCATAGGCCCGGTAAATGTAGTTGGGCTCGATGTATTCCGTTGCTTTTTTAATGGGGTCAGATTGGCGCAACCACTGGAGCATTTCTCGCTTGCCCTCGATGACGTAGATCTGGTCAGCAGCGGAAAATTCACTATTGAGCCGGGGGATGACGTTGAATTGTTGGGCGATCGCCTTTAACTGTGCCTCAACGACACTGGTTTCCACGGTTTCGCGAAAATCCAAGATTAAAGAATCGTATTCCCCTTGGGTCGCCAAGCTCGGCGATCGCCAAAGGCCAAACCCAAGACCAATACAGAACAGCAGCAAAATTAAAAATTTACGCATGGGGAAGTTTTGCCAAATCTATTGCCCCAGCCTAGCTCAAACTTCTGTGAAAACGGGCCAATGTAACAGAGTTAAACCAGGGGGTTTAAGCAACAACCAGGGGTTCTCTAGTGAGGCGAATTTGGGCCAAGGTGACAATCATCGGGATAATACGCCCGTAATTAGTGGCGATCGCCCGCCAACCGAGATCGACAAGAAACCAACTCCACAAGGCCGGGACAACAGCCCCCAACACACTACGGGTGAGGCCATAACGCAGGGCAGTTTGGGTCAACATCAAAGAACCCAGACGAGTTGTGGTTGTTTTTAGGGCTTGGCCCGTCGCAAAATGTAGCGCCAATTGCCGGGCAACCTGCTTCATTAAAAATGATTTCAGCACACTACTAATCACCAAGGTGCTACTGCCTTTGAGGAAAATTCTCAGGGGGTTATGTTGGAGTTGGACGGGCAAAGCTTCCGGTAAATCCGTTTGGGCCAGCGATCGCCTCACTCGATCAATCAAGGCGCGTTGTTCTTTTTGGGGGAGTTTATCCCAAGCGCGGCTGGTCAAGGCGAGGAAAATTTCTGCTTCAAGCTCAATGGTATCCAGGGCAGTCCCACAGGGAATATCGAGGAATTCTCCTACCTGAAACAGGATCTGGCGGTAGGTGAGGGTTTTGGTTTGGCGACGGAGCACCGTGACCCCATCGGCGGCTAAAAAACGGAAGCGGGTTTCGATGTGCTGAATTTGGCGATCGCGGTCTTGACTACGAATGGCGCTGGGTTGAGGCGTTTGCCAATAGTCGAGGGGATTAAATTTACGGCTAAAGAGCAGTTGAGTGAGGTGGTGCAGTTCCTCATCCGTTGCTAATTCCAGGGCTGTCCGTAGTTCATCCACAGCAAACATCATCTCCACGCTTGATGCTGCCTATTGTAATCTAGCTTTTCGCTGGTCAACTTTTTACAATGGGGCGCGGACAGAGAACGTCAGGAAATGTGATCAAATGTTGGATGTGGCGATTATTGGGGCAGGCTTAGCGGGGATTCATTGTGGCCGAAAAATTAAACAGGCAGGCCAACAGGTCGCACTTTTCGATAAATCCCGTGGTGTGGGTGGTCGCCTCGCAACCAGACGGATTGCAGCACAGCCCCTTGACCATGGTTTACCCTACTGGGAGATTTTAGGAGCCCATACAGCAGCTTTAACGGAAACTTTAGTTGCAGCCGATCTTTTAAAACCCTGGTCGGTGGCAACAAGCGATCGCCTTGATCCAGAGATTTGGCAAATCCTTGCGGGGGAACAACGGTGGATGGTGCCAGCGGGAATGACGGCGATCGCCAAATATTTAGCTCAAGATTTAACGATTCATCGGAGTCAACGCCTGATCCACCTCGAAGAACGTCCGGGCCATTGGCGACTGGCCTTTGAACAAGGGGAAACCGTCTGCGCGAGGCAGGTGGTTTTAGCGCTACCCCTGCCCCAGGTGATCACACTCACTTATTCTTTTATTACCGTGCGCGATCGCCTTGCGGAAATTTTTTACGCTCCAGCCCTCTCTCTCATGGTTGGTTATGACCAGTTTGATTGGAGATTTCCCTGGCAAGCACTCCGCCTCAGCCAACATCCCCGATGGCGCACAATTAGCTACGAAGGCCAAAAGCGATCGCCTGGGAATTTCACCCTAGTCTGTCAAACGACGGGAAATTTTGCCCAAAATTATTTAGAGACAGCGGATTTAACCACCGTCGCCATCACGCTATTGGATGAATTACAAAATCTTTTTACCTTACCGACACCCCAATGGTGGCAGATCCAGCGTTGGCGCTATGCTCTCCCTGCAATGAACTATGGCCAAGCCTATTATCGTTTTGCCACGGACTCTCCCCTGATCGCCTGTGGAGATTGGTGTTTGGGAAATGGTATCGAAGGGGCGATCGCCGCTGGTTTGGCCACTGGTGATGCGCTTTTATCAGCGTAAATTCTATAAGTTTATGGGGAGTGAGTCGCCTCAGTCATGGTTTGTTCGAGTTCCTGGGCGAGCTGTTGCTGTTGTTCGTTAACCTTTAGGAACTGGTGAATTAGATTTTCCAGGGTGCGTAGGGACTGGATAATTTGTTCTAAAGCGTCCTTGAGGGGGAGCAACTCTTCCTGATAGAGCTGAATTTTTCCCTGTAATTGCGCCTGTTCCCGCTGTTTGGCTTCGTATTCGGCTTGTTTTTGCTCTAGATCCTTTTGTTGTTGCGCTAACTCCCGTTCCTGGGGCATGAGAATATTTTCAAGCTGCTGAATCGTATGGTGCATCGCCTCAATTTCTGCTTCAAGCTTCTGCTTTTGGGTTTCGTCTTCCTCCTGATAATCTTCGAGGTAGGCGATCGCCGGACTCAGGTCAATATTTTGCTCTGCTTCTACTTCAATAATTCCTTGGCGACGCTTGAGAATGCGTAAATGCTGTTGTAATGCCCCTTGACGTTCCCGGAGGGTGCGTCGCTGACCCACTAAAGTCTGGTTGAGCATCCCTAATTTTTCTTCTTCGTCCCTGAGTTCTTCTTCTAGCTCTTGGAGTTCCATCACGTTGTCTGGTTCAACTGTCGCCAAAGACGCTTTAATTTCTCCTACCGCCTCATGTTGGAGGGTGAGTTCTTCTTCCTGGTCATTGACAAAGCGAACTAGCTTATCCAAATCGTCCCGCAGTTTCTCGACGGTGGTTTCGAGTTCTCCGAGGGGCATGGCTTCGATCGCCGCTAAATCCACCCCATAGTGCTCGATGCCCCCCATTCCGGCAGCGAGATTATTGAGCAAATCCTGCATATCTTCTTGGCGCTGACGTGACGTAGCCAATTGGTTGAGGATTTCGGCAATAGTCCAGCGCTTGGTTTCGGTCTGGACTTGGGTGGCGATCGCCGCGAGTTGGGTCTCTAGTTCCTGAAGCTGTTGGGGATATTGCGCGAAGGTTTGAAAAAGTTCTTCCTGTTGCGTGAGTTCGTCGAGCAACTCATTTAGTTGGGTACGTACTTCGTCTGTGGGGGCATTATTACTTTGGCACTGGACGAGAATTTGCTGAATTTTTGTGGCGATCGCCGGGCTTAATCCCTGCCCATCGGTTTCTTCCTGGAGATTGGCTAGCCGTTGTTGTTCTCCCCGGAGCTGCTGCCAGGCCCCTTCTAATTCTGCTTGCTTACGGGCAAATTCTGCTTTAATTTCGTCGGCCTCGGACTTAAGTTTTTCAAAGGCTAGTTTTTCATCCTGGAGCTTTTGCAGTTCGGCTTCGGTTTCTTCAATTTGGTCAAGGCGACTATTCATTTCCTCCTGGCGACGATTGAGTTCATCGGCTTGGTAGGTCAAGGATTGCCGCCATTGTTCAATTTCTTCCTCTTGGGATTTGGATTTGTCCATGAGGCGAGAAAAGTTCTGGAGCACCGTCAACAGTCGGTTTGTGGCGATTTCGGGGGAGCCTTGAATCGTCCGATTATTGCCAAGGTTGACGATCACGAGGGTTCCATCATTGAAATTACTCAATTCATCGGCAGGGACTAATTCTTCCCCAGGCACCGTGCTCCAACTGCGATCATTACGTTCACAGGCAAGCAATTTGATTTCGGTCTTGCTTCCCATGAATCCTTTCGTTTTTTTGACCTCTGCAAGGTATAGCACGTGAATGTATTCCCCCTGAAACTGCTAGTGCCTGAGCGAAGTGGTGATGAGTCATGGATAGAGTGTAGTGCGTAGGTGACCTAACTTTAAAGCCTTAGGCGATCGCCATTGGTTGGGACTGACCGGAGGACTGCCATCACGAAACATTTTTAGGATTACCCATGGTCAAGGGGGCACTTACGACTGGAGTTGACTCACCTTCAATGATTTTAGAAGATCATTGTACTGGCTTAATCTTCTTGGCTAGGAGTGTAATTTTTCGTGATTTTCTGACATAGCAACGAACGACTTGTCTTACCCTAAAGGGAAAATGATAGGCCAGTTAGTCTTGATACTTGTCCACGACAGTGAATTGCGCCTGGGATTAGTTAAGCTTTAAATCCAAGGGCGATCGCCCTGTTCCCATGATCCCAATGATCCCCAAAAAAGTATGCAAGGGAATCTCAATGAAATTGATCTCCGTAGTATTTTGCAGCTCCTTGAGCTGGGACAACGGACTGGGCAATTGTGGATCGAAGCTCGACCATCGGGGGCCGTTGATGATTTGAGTTGGCAGTTTCCACAAGCGCCGCGTTTCCAACACTCACTGCCTTTGTCCACCTGGTTAGTCTTTTTTGTGAATGGTCAAATTGTCTACGGGACTGATGACTATTCTCCCCAGATGTACCGTTTGCAGGATTACCTTGTCCATTACCATCTCACCCACAAGCTAGGGGATCTTGATCGGGGGGCGATCGCCGAAACCACAATCCCTGAATATGCAGCCCTATGGCGACTTTTAGAAACCCAAACAATTACCGTTGATCAAGCGCGGCATATCCTCCAGGCAATGGTGCAAGAAACTTTGTTTGATCTCTTGAGTCTCCACCAGGGTCACTTTAATTTTCAGTTGGGGACTCCCTTTGGGCCACAGCTAAGCACCTATGCAGTGACTTCATTGCTGTTTGAGACGGTTAAAAAAGTCCAGAAATGGAAGCAACTCTATCCCCAGATTCAATTTCCCCAACAACGTTTACTGCTGGCCCAACCCCAAAAACTTGCCGCCGCGCTACCGGCGATCGCCTACCAAAAATTAGCCCAGTGGACTACCGGAGAAACGACTCTCCGCCAACTGGCCCGTTACCTCAATCGTGACCTCGTTGCCCTTGCGAGGGCCTTGCTTCCCTATATCCAAAAGGGTTGGCTCCAAGTTCTAGATCCTCTCCCTCCCCAAAGTTTGTCACGTCCCAGTGAAATGTCGTCTCACCAGACCAGGCGAATTCTTTGCATTGATGATGACTTCACCATCGGTAAGGCCGTAGAGCAAATCCTCAGCACCCAGGGATATCAAGTGCACCTCGTCCAAAATCCCCTAGAGGCAATTCAAGCGGCCTTTGCTGAGGTGCCCCATTTAATTCTCTGTGATATTGCCATGCCCCACCTAGATGGCCATGAAATTTGTATGATGCTGCGTCACAGTAAGCGATTTCAAAACGTTCCTATCATTATGCTGACTGGACAAGAGCAGTTTATTAACCGAATTCAGGCAGATTTTGCTGGGGCAACGGATTATTTAACAAAACCCTTCGGCCAGCAGGAGTTGTTAACCCTGCTAGAAAAATATCTCCCAAACCATTAGCCAGTGCAGATCTCCCCAGGCGATCGCCCCCGGAGTGAAAAAACAAGCTATGATGGCGATGGCCTAACCCTTAGTCCCCATCGCACCCTTGCTGAATACCAAGATTCACGGCAATTCCCCAGAAATTTTTCAAGAAATAAACATTTTGTAATCCCCCTCCCTGATAAATTAAAGTCTGTCCGTCCCAGGGCATGTTTTTGACAATGTTGATGCTACGGTGATTATTACGCCGGTGATTTTATTGCTAGGACATTTGTAATGAGTAGAATTTTGGTTGTTGAGGATAGCCTCTCTCAACGGGAAATGATTTCAGAATTACTGAAAGGCAACGGCTTGACAGTGGATGTTGCCGGTGATGGTCTTGAGGCGTTAGAAACCCTCAGTCAAATGGCTAAAAATGCGGCTGAAACCCTGCCCAACTTAATTGTGCTCGACATTGTTATGCCACGGATGAACGGTTACGAACTCTGTCGTCGCCTCAAATCCGACCCAAAAATTCAAAATATCCCCATTGTGATGTGCTCTTCAAAGGGGGAAGAATTTGACCGGTACTGGGGCATGAAGCAGGGAGCCGACGCTTATATCGCGAAACCCTTTCAGCCAGCGGAGTTAATTGGCACCATCAAGCAACTCCTACGCAGCAATAAAAAATAAGTTAAGCCCTGGGGAGTAGCCGTTTTGGCGAAACCTGAATTGTCTGTTTTCTTTCGATCTATGTCTACACCTGATGACAGTTCCTTACCACAAAACCTGACGTCCTTAGAAACCCAGTTACAGGGTTTAGAAAGCCCGGAAGGGGAGTTACACCTCAAGTTTCAGCTTCCTTCAGGGACTGGGTTTGTGCTGCCGGCCTTTGGCATCCGTGAAGTGATGCAACAATCACCGGATCGGATTACCCCGATTCCCAATGTTTCGCCACTGCTGCTAGGGACGATCAATCTCCGGGGTCAGGTTATTTGGGTGGCAGATTTGGGGCAATTTTTAGGCGATAGTGCCCCCTTACGGACGGACCGTGCCGAAATTCCAGTGATTGCCATAGAGGATCAAGATATGCTCCTGGGTTTAGCCGTCGAAGAAATGCAAGGGATGCAGTGGCTTGCTGCGGAAACGTTGCAGATTCAGCTTAGTGATCTGTCGGATGTTATGGCCCCATTTGTCCGGGGGATTTGGACGGATGGTGATGATGCCAGTAAATCTTGGCATTTATTAGACCATGTGGCGATTTTAAAATCGGCCCGTTGGGCAACATAAGGGTGTTAATACTTACTGCGGTGGTGCTGTGATCTGCGAGAAAGTAGATTACATTAAAAATACGTTTTGCATCCGTTAAAAAGTTTGTGCAGCGCTCAGTAAGATAATCCTAAAAATGTGCCAGTCCAGGAGGGAACCCGATGCCGCCCAGCACCACTGATTATTCAAAGGAGTATGCTGAGGCCCAGAAGGCCTATTATCAGAATAATTTGCCTGAAGCAGAGGCGATCGCCAATCGGTTACTCAAAGATTACCCGGACGATCCCCATTTGCTCCTTTTAAGCGGCCATATTTCCCTTGGTTTACAAGATTTAGGGCGGGCCTCCGCGTTCTACCATCGGGTTTTAGATGTCACCAACCAGCGGGACTACCATGAATACGCTCGCCAAGGTTTGACCCAGGTCAATGCCTACAGCGATCAAGTCAATGGTCACCGGGAAACCAGCGGTGGACAGCCGACCCTCACCCAGCCAGAAGATTATCCGGTTGCAGCAGAATACAACTCCCCAGAAAACTTTGTCACAGCAGCAGGGGAACAATCAATTTCGGCGGATGATTATTCAGAACAATGGGCAGAACCAGAGTTGCCCCTGAGAAATTTCCCGGAAGATGAAGAAACTTTTTTAGTGCCCCACCCTGGCGATCGCTCCCCTGAACCAGGTTTAAATCAGTCCCTTAATGATCCTTTTTTCGAGGCAGAGGCTGGCGAATTCATTGAATTTAACGAAGACGAATTGGTTGAATTCGATAGTGCGGCTGGCCTAGAAGAAGACGGAGATTTCCTAGGGAGCGAAGATACGTCTCCTTTCGATTTAGATTGGTCACCGACCCATGAAAATGGCAGAATTTCAGCAGATCAAGACCATTTTGATGCAGTGGATACTGCACCACTCGGCTTTGAAAGTGAGTCCCCCACTTGGCTCGAAAATCCTCCTTTAGCCGATGCAGACGCATTGACATTTGATGAGCCAGCGCACCCAAGTTTTGCACCTGACTCCCTCTCCCCTGATGAGGCGGCAGATTTTGACGATGAAATTAGCTTGGGTAGCCTTGGGGCAGAACTATTTGATGAAGAACCAGAAGCGCCACCAAAACAGGATGAAGGGGGCTTTTTAGAGGAATTTGGCATTCTCAACGAACAGGATCTAGATGATTTTGGTGATCTCGGTTCGGATATTCTCGATGATGACCAAAAAATGCCGGATACAGGTCTGTTTGAAGCGCCCCTAGAAACACCGACGACCTCAGGGGAGTTTAATTTTGATGATTTTCCCGAAGAATTGGGCCTCACCGAAGACGACAGCCTATTTATCACCCTAGGGGAGGATAGTCTCTCTGGCGGTCTAGGGACAGATTTTACTGTTTCTGATAAACCCCAAGAAATTGTCGCGGAAAACCCCAAAGGTTATTTGGCTTGGTTTGAAAATGTGCCTCTCCAGAAAAAACAATTGTTCACTGCGACTGGCGCTGCTGCTGCATCGGTGATCGCCACTTTGATTGTGACAGTGAGCGTATTTCAAACCACCCCAGCCGAACAACGGCCCCAAACCCTCTGGCCCGTGGCCAAAACAGGTTTACTCACTAGCTTATTGGCCGGGGCAGCCAGCTTTGGTACGACCCTCTTTTTTGGGAAGTTAACAACTCGGCAGATCAAACGTAGCACTGACAACCTACAAAACCAGTTCGACGCGGTTTCCCAGGGGAATCTCAATGTCAAAGCAACGGTTTTTGCGGAGGATGAGTTTGGTGCCTTAGCCACGGGCTTTAATAAAATGGCCCGGGTTATTTTAAATACCACCAGTGAGGCCCAGCGGCGAGCCGAAGAAACAGAACAGTCCAAAGAAGACCTCCAGCGCCAGGTGATCCGCCTCCTTGATGATGTGGAAGGGGCCGCCCGGGGAGACTTTACCGTCCAAGCAGAGGTCACAGCCGATGTTTTAGGGGCCGTCGCCGACGCCTTTAACCTCACCATTCAAAATCTCCGGGAAATTGTTCAACAGGTTAAACAAGCGGCGCGCCAGGTGAATAAAAATGCTGCCGATAGTGAATCCTTTGCCCGGGGTCTATCCAGTGATGCTCTCCGTCAAGCTGAAGAATTGGCCGTTACCCTCAACTCGGTACAGATGATGACGGATTCAATTCAGCGGGTTGCTGAAAACGCCCGGGAAGCTGAAGAAGTCGCTCGTACCGCTTCGAGTACAGCCCTCAAGGGGGGGGAATCCGTAGAGCACACCGTAGCCGGGATTTTACAGATTCGAGAAACGGTGGCCGAAACAGCCCGTAAGGTAAAACGCCTGGCTGAGTCTTCCCAAGAAATTTCGAAAATTGTCGCGGTGGTCTCCCAGATTGCGTCCCGTACAAACCTCTTGGCGTTGAATGCATCCATTGAGGCGGCCCGGGCTGGGGAGTCAGGCAAAGGCTTTGCCATTGTGGCCGACGAAGTCCGTCAGTTGGCAGACCGTTCTGCAAAAGCCCTGAAAGAAATCGAGCAAATTGTTTTACAAATTCAAAGTGAAACAAGTTCGGTAATGACCGCAATGGAAGAGGGTACCCAGCAGGTTATTGACGGTACCAAACGGGCTGAACAAGCGAAGCAATCCCTAGAGGACATTATTCAGGTATCAAACCGTATTGATGCCCTCGTGCGCTCAATTACGGCGGATACCGTTGAACAGCGGGAGAATTCTCGTGCCGTGGCCCAGGTGATGCAATCGGTAGAGTTAACCGCTCAGGAAACTTCCCGAGAATCTCAACGGGTGGCCGGATCGTTACAGAAATTGGTGGGCATCGCCCGGGATCTGTTGGCTTCTGTGGAGCGATTCCGCATAGAATCCACGGATGAGGCGTAATATGATTGGGCAACGGCGTTCATGCCAATAAAATTTACATCAAGTTTGGCGATCGCCTTTTCCCTTTGCCTTTTTTTTATTTTCAGTTGTCCCATCCGATCACCTATGACCAGCCAACGCAGATCAAAAAGTTCCCTTGGGAAATGGTTTGAGCGGTTAGTTGCCGCAACCCTTCTAGGGGGGCAAGTCATCGTACATCTCCTGCGGGGGCGTTTCAACCGACGCATTACCATTGAACAGATGGCGGCGGTGGGGCCTGATTCCCTCCTCATTGCCCTAGTCACGGCTGGGTTTGTCGGCATGGTATTTACCATCCAGGTGGCGCGGGAATTTATTTACTTCGGCGCAGGCACGGCGGTGGGGGGCGTTTTAGGTCTTTCCTTGTCCCGGGAGTTAGCCCCTGTATTAACGGCGGTGGTGTTGGCGGGGCGTGTCGGCTCGGCCTTTGCAGCGGAGATTGGCACCATGCGCGTCACTGAACAAATCGATGCGTTGCATATTTTACGCACAGATCCCATTGATTATTTGGTCGTCCCCCGCTTCTTGGCCTGCTGTTTGATGTTGCCTTTATTGACTGTTTTATCGCTCCTCACGGGGATGGCTGGTGGGTTAATCATCGCCATAAATTTGTATCAAATTCCCCAGTCTATTTTTATCAACTCGGCCCAGAGTTTTTTAGAATATTGGGACATTATCAGTGCAATGATTAAATCTGTTGTTTTTGGGGGCTTAATTGCCGTCATTGGCTGCAGTTGGGGCTTGACAACGACTGGGGGAGCAAAGGGCGTAGGACAATCGACAACAACGGCTGTTGTTACATCTCTACTAGCGATTTTTATTGCTAACTTTTTCCTATCTTGGTTGATGTTCCAGGGTTTAGGTAGTGCCTTAGTGGGATGAAATTCAAACTGCCACATTTTGTTTTGGGTCTAAGCATTGCCCTTGTAATCAGTCTACATGGTTGTACTTTTGGTAATTCTGGGCAAACTTTAGTGGTGGCGATCGCCGCTTCCTTGACCGATGTCATGGCAGAGATTCGTACCGAGTTTCAAACACAGTATCCAGACATTTCAATTCAATTTAATACCGCTGCTTCCGGGACGTTGCAAAGGCAAATTGAGCAACAAGCTCCCATTGACATTTTTGCTAGTGCGGCCCTAGAACCTGTTGAATCCTTGGCTCAAAAAGGGTTTATCGCAGCAGAAGCAATTCGTATTTTTGCGGAAAATCAACTCGTTCTGATTCAAAATCAACAAAGCCAACCGCAACTGAATCGTTTGGAAGATTTAGCGGGTGAGGATGTTCAAAAAATTGCTCTGGGTAATCCAAAAACAGTACCAGCAGGACGATATGCCGCAAATCTCTTAGAAAAATATTCCCAGCTTTACCAAACCCTAGAACAGTCCCAAAAATTAGTTTTTGGGGAGAACGTGCGGCAAGTTTTAACCTATGTCCAAAATCAATCGGCAACGGCAGGGTTTGTCTACCAAACAGATATTTTTCAGCAATCTAATTTGCGAGTTATTGAATCTTTTTCGCCAGAACTAACAGGGTCAATCTTGTATGTGATCGCCCCAATTAAAGTCTCACCCAACCAAACCCAAGGGCAACTTTTTATCAATTTTATTCTGGGTCAAAAAGGTCAGGCTATTTTACAAAAATATGGCTTTCTTCCCCCTAGGGATTAACTGTTTTTTGCTGCCAAGTACCGTCGGCTGTGAGGTCATATAAAAAGCGATTTTGGGGATTGCCCCGCAGTTCGAGGTGATCGACCTTTGTCACTTGAAACAGGAGAAGCACGAAATTAGAAACAGGCTCTTGATTATTCACTGCAGTTGGCTGGAAATCAGCTAAATTTTCACTACGGCGATCGCCAGGCTGGGGCCAGAGAAATTGAGCCCGGGCTTCATCCGAAAGGGCTTGCCAGGTCTGTTGTCTAGCGCGATTTAGTCGTGATGGCGGACTTGCTGCTGTAACCAGCTTAATCTGACCACTAAAGCGGAATTGCTCCCGGGTTTTGGTGAAATACCAAGCAATTTCGGCGTCGGAGCTAGTGGTGAGGTGGTTTATTTTGTCACTGCGCTGATCCGTAATGATTTTGAGATCATTGCTTCCTTCGAGGAACCCCCGAAAAACCACCGTGCGATTCCTGGGTTTTCCTGTCGGCGTTACGGTGGCCAACTGAAAAAAGCGGTGGTGGGGCTGACTTTTATTCCGGTGTAAGGCCCGGGCTAGGGGCGATCGCCAAGGAGCCAATTCAAACGTCACAGGCATGATTGTTTACGGTAGGGCCAAGCATAATCCAGTATCGAATAATTAGGCCTCTCCTTCTAACTGACGTCGCTTTTGAGCCACTTGCCAACATTCAGAAACCAATTGGTGCCAGGGCATCAACACCTGAACATCGACTCCAGCATTGCCATCGGTGGCTTGGAAAAGAGACTTGGTCGCCATCACCTCCCCCTGGGCCTGGCGAATGCGGGCGATTAGGTCTTCCTGCTCGGCGGGGGCCATAAAACTTAAGGATTTTTTTTCGAGGGCCGTTAGGGATAGATCAAACCAATAAAGAAAATCATCCAAAAGCGGGGCCAGTACAGCCTTTAAAAGTTGCTTTTCATCGGCGGGTTCTGGAGAAAACATAGATATTTTTGAAAATGAGACTTTCTTCACATATCTTAACATTTTGAGGCGATCGCCGCTGTCGAGGATGATTTCCTTGAATATTAAGCAACCTTAACAAACATTTCTTCACTCCCATTGCCCTGCTAAAAATAAGGGGAATTAGCTTGTATTGGGCTAGTTTATTCAAACTCTTATCAGGTAGAGTCACGGTGAAATACGAAATCCGCTATAAACCCGCCTTTGCTTGTCTATTTGTCACCCTCGAACCCGGCGAACAGGTCACAGCCGAATCCGGTGCAATGGTCAGCATGGATGGTGGAATCTTAATGAAAACTGAATTTTCGGGGGGATTTTTCCCGGCGATTCTCCGTCGGTTATTTGGGGGAGAATCCCTGTTTGTGAATGTTTATCGCAACACGAGTCAGCGGCCCCAGACCGTCATTTTAACCCAGTCAATGGTGGGTGATATCCACCGCATTGACCTGTCCCAGGGGCCGATCTGTTTTCAGCCCGGTGCTTACATTGCCCATACCCCCGGCGCAAAAATGGGAATCCGTTGGGCTGGCTTTGCCAGTTGGTTTGCGGGGGAAGGTCTCTTCAAGCTGCAATTCACAGGTAGTGGCCGGGTCTTTTACGGGTGCTACGGCGGCATCATTGAAAAACACATCAAGGGTGAATTTATCGTCGATAACAGCCACCTCGTTGCCTACGATCCGGGCATCACCATGAATATTCGGATGTCTGGGGGCTTATTTGGTTCTCTCACCTCCGGCGAAGGCCTGGTGAATAAACTCAAAGGCCGTGGCCGAATCTACCTCCAATCGCGGAGTGTGTCAGGTCTTGTGGGCTTTTTACGTCCAAAATGTCGTTAGGGGGTAGCTATGGAAATTAAACTCTTACATCAACCAGATAATGCGATCGCCCATGTCACCCTCGACGCTGGGGAAGAAATCATTGCCCAAGCCGGCGCCATGGTTGCCATGAGCGGCAATATCAATGCCAGCACGACCCTCCGCAAAGGCAAAGGGGGCGGCATCATGGGAGGGCTAAAACGGATGCTTGCCGGAGAATCCCTCTTTCTGAGCGTTTTTCGAGCACCCTTACCCAATAGTGAAATTTGGTTTGCCCCCAAGCTGATGGGGGATCTCCTCCTGTACGAAATGCGGGGCGATGAATTTGTTGTCCAAGCCTCTTCCTACCTTGCCTCTGGCCCCAATGTGGACATTGATCTCGGTTGGCAAGGCTTTAAATCCTTCTTTTCAGGGGAATCTATCTTTTGGCTCAGCATCAGTGGCCAAGGGCCTTTGCTGGTGACGTCCTTTGGGGCCATTTACGAAGTGGATGTGGATGGCGAATACGTCGTGGATACGGGCCACATCGTTGCCTTTGAAAAGAGCCTGAGCTTCACCGTGGGTAAAGCAAATCCCTCTTGGATTGGGGCATTCCTCGGTGGAGAAGGGTTAGTCTGTCGCTTCCGAGGCAAGGGCAAACTGTACTGCCAAACCCATAATCCCGGAGCCTTTGGTTCCCTGGTTGGTTCCCAATTACCACCCCGTTAAGTTGTCCTTTGAAGCCAGTGCTGAAAGTGCTTAAAAATTATGTCTCAGTTTGAATTTCGCGTTGAAAATAATCCCTCCTATGCCTCGCTCATTGTGACCTTACCGCCCAACCAAACCCTACTCGTAGAGGCGGGGGCGATGGCGGCAATGGATGCCAACATTGAGATGAAGTCGAAGATGCGGGGGGGTTTGATGAAGGGCATCGGGCGGATGTTCAGTGGAGAATCCCTATTTATCAGTGAATTTACCGCCAGAAATAGCGCCGGGGAACTCTATATCTCGCCAGGGGTGCCGGGGGATGTGACCTACTACCATTTGGACGGTTCTAAGGGTTTGATGGTTCAGTCTTCGGGTTTTGTCGCTTCTAGTCCCTCAGTGGATCTTGACACCAAATTCCAGGGGCTGAAGGGTTTCTTTACGGGGGAATCGATCTTTTTCCTGCGGGCATCGGGCCAAGGGGATTTTTGGTTCAGTTCCTACGGGGCGATCATTGAAATTCCTGTAGAGGGGGATTATGTGGTGGATACGGGCTACATTGTCGCCTTTGAGGATACGCTGCAATACAACGTGGAAATGATTGGGGGCTTATCTTTCCGGAGCCTGCGCACAGGGATTCTCGGCGGAGAAGGCTTAGTTTGTCGTTTCAGTGGCAAGGGTAAGCTCTGGGTACAATCGCGGAATCTTTTCCCCCTGTTGAATTTCCTTTATCCGTTCCGCCCCGTGCCAAATAATAATTAACTGCGTTTCTAGGAAAATTGATTAGCTGCTGTGCGGTGCGCCTTCGGGGTGATTACGGTATCCTGAAGGCAAATTCCATGCACGCAACAAGAGCAACCATGGCCCAAAAAAATGATACGTTGCCTCTAATGATGGCCCTCGTCGTTACCCTAGGCATTCTGGGGGGCGGTGGTTGGTGGTTTTTAAATCGTTCTGGCTTCCAGGGTTTGGCCCCAAATGGTGCAGAAACGGGAAATAATGATGGGGCGATCGCCCCAGGTTCCCAAGCTACAGATAATCCTTTCAGTCCACCGGCAACAGTGGCCCCAGGAACGGTGGTAAAAATTTCTGGCTCTACCAGTATGGTGCAGATTAACACCGCCCTAAAAAATCGGTTCGAGTTGCAATATCCCCAGACTCGTGTTGAAACAACTGCTAATGGGTCGAGTAAGGGGCTTGAAGATCTGCTGGCGGGAAATATTGACCTCGCGGCGATCTCCCGCCCCCTCCAGCCGGAAGAAATGCAACAGGGCCTCAAGGCGATCGCCGTTACCACCGATGCCGTCGCCATTGTAGTCGCCAAGGAAAATCCCTTTAGTACTGGGCTGACTGGGGAACAGGTACAGGGCATTTTCCAAGGGAATCTCACCGATTGGTCAGCGATTACCGATAAAGCGACAGGAACAATTCGGGTTATTAATCGCCCTCCAGTGAGTGGCACTTACCAAACTTTCCAAGAAACGGTACTCAACGGCTCAAACTTTGGGAATGGCCCTAATTTTATGAATATGGAACAGGATGCCACCACGCCGATTTTGCAGGCCCTGGGTGCAGATGGGATCAGTTATGCCACTTACAGCCAGATCGCCAATCAGCAAACTGTCAGAACAGTGCCCATCGATGGGGTCACCCCAGAATCAGACCTTTATCCCTACACCCGCACCCTTTATTACGCCTACCAAGAACCCGCTTCCCCCCAGGTTGAGGCTTTCCTTGGTTTTGTTGGGACTCCTGTGGGAGCAGAGTTGATCCAAGCGGCGCAGCAGTAATGTTTCAAACCACCCGTAATCGTCTGGCCCTCTGGTACACGGCGATCACCGCAGTGTTGCTTTTGGTTTTCGCGACGGGGGTTTATTTTTACGTGCGCTACACCCTGATTGAACGCATCGATGACACCCTAAAGCACGTAGTGGAAGTGGTAGAGCGATCGCTGATCATTGAGCCAGATGATCCTGTGGGCTATCACATCAATTTAGAAGCCAGCTTTCGGCAACAGTCCCCCACCGTCGAAGATGACCGCATTGACCTCGAATTTTTCAACCCAGCCGGAGAATTGCTCTGGTCTACTTTTTCTGAACCATTAGTCTTGCCCCTAGAGTGGCACCCCCGGGGGGAAACGGTACGTCTGGGTGATGATTATCTTCTGCGACAAATCACCGATCGCCTCGAAGTGGATCGCTATGTTTTGGGGTATCTACGGGTGAGCCATCCTTGGTTTGAGGTGACGCGACCAATTCGCAAATTAGTCCTTGATCTCAGCCTGGGGATCGCGATCATGATTACCTGTGGGGCGGTGATTGGCTGGTTACTGTCTGGTATTGCCATCGAACCGGTAAAGGATTCCTATCAACAATTGCGGCAATTTACGGCGGATGCGTCCCACGAGTTGCGTAATCCCATTGCGATGATCCAAACCAATGTCCAAATGGCGATCACCTACCCAGATCCCGACCAACGCCAACAAAATCTCAAGGTGATTGAGCGACTCACCCAACGGTTGGGCCGTTTAGTGAATGATCTCTTATTTCTCGCCCGCAGTGATAGTGGGGTGCTTCAGGCGGAATTTGAACAATTACCCCTGGATGCTCTATTGCTGGAGGTTATTGAAGAACAACGGGCCATCTGCCGCCAGGAAAAAATTGAGTTGCAGTTGGATATTCAAGGGGATGCCACCGAAGAAGCCTATCTCATCTTGGGAGACTGGGATCAGATGGCGCGCCTCTTTACAAATCTGATCGGCAATGCGATCGCCTATGCTTTTCCAGGGGACTGGGGCGACAAACCCAAGCAAATTACCGTCACCATGGCCCTCAAGGAGAAAACAGGGCGGACAACCGGAGAAACCCTCCAAGTGACGGTTAAAGATAATGGCATCGGTATTCCTGCCGAAAATTCAACCAATATTTTCGACCGTTTTTATCGTCTTGATCCCGCCCGGACAAACCCTGGGGAAAGTAGCACTGGTTCAGGTCTTGGCCTCGCCATTGCGGCGGCGATCGCCAAAAACCATAAAGGCAAAATCACCGTTGAAAGCAAAGATCAAGGCACAACATTTTCCGTTTTTTTACCACGAGCGACTTAAGAGCTTATTTATAAAGCCCTCCTACCCTCAGTCTGGGGGAGATTTTCGGACAATCAATTGGGATCATTGGGATCAAAGTCCTCCAAAATGAAAGTCTCTAAATCCCCAGCGAAAAATTCCCAAGAAAAAAGCCCCAACAGTTTTAACCTGCGGGACTCTTAATCTCCCCTTGAGGGGAGCTAGATGGGTGTTCCTGAAGGGGGGAGCTAAGGAGGTGTAGTTACTCCCACTCGATGGTGCCAGGAGGCTTAGAAGTGATGTCATAGACCACGCGGTTAACCCCTTTCACCTCATTCACCATGCGATTAGAAATGGTTTCCAAAAGCTCATAGGGGGGACGAGCCCAATCCGCTGTCATCCCATCTTCACTGGTAATCATCCGCAGTACGACGGGGTGAGCATAGGTGCGCTTATCGCCCATCACACCCACACTACGAATCGGTAGTAAGACCGCAAAGGCTTGCCAAAAATCACTGTAAACCCCTTGCTTTTTGATTTCATCCCGCACAACCCAGTCTGCATCCCGGAGAATATTTAACCGTTCTGCGGTGACTTCGCCAATGATCCGAATCGCGAGGCCAGGGCCAGGGAAGGGGTGACGGCGAATAATCTCTTCGGGCAAACCAATGCTGGCTGCTACCTTACGCACTTCATCTTTGAAGAGTTTGCGGAGGGGTTCAACCAATTTAAAACGCAGGTCTTCTGGTAAACCGCCGACGTTGTGGTGACTCTTGATTTTGACCGCGACCCGTTCTCCCGTTTTGGGGTCAACGTTGGTATCCGCCGATTCGATTACATCGGGATATAGAGTCCCCTGGGCGAGGTAATCAAAGGGGCCAAGGCGTTTTGATTCTTCCTCGAAGACGGCGATAAATTCGTGGCCAATGAGGCGGCGCTTTTCTTCGGGATCGGTAACCCCTTTGAGCTTGTCGATAAAGCGATCGCGGGCGTTGATATAGGCGACGGGAATGTGAAATTGCTCATCAAAGATTTCCACAAGGCGTTCCGGTTCCCCTTTCCGCATAAAGCCTTGGTCGATGAACATACAGGTCAGTTGATCGCCGATCGCTTGGTGGAGCAAAAAGGCCAAGGTAGAAGAATCGACGCCTCCAGAAAGGGCGAGGAGTACCCGTTGATCACCGACCCGGGCTCGGATCTCACGAATTGCTTCTTCAACGAAGGCTTCTGTGGTCCAGGTGGGTTCACATTTACAAATGTGATAAACAAAGTTGCGGATCAGGGCCATACCGTCCTGGGAATGAACCACTTCTGGGTGGAACTGCACCCCGTAAAGTTGGCGGCCATGGTGGGCGATCGCCGCACAAGGAGTATTGTCCGTATGGGCTAAAATTTCAAACCCTTCGGGCAGGTGCACACAGGAGTCCCCGTGGCTCATCCACATGGTGGAGCCTTCCTCCACATTGGTCAGCAGATCGGTGGGATCATCGATAAAGATTGATGCTTTGCCATACTCTGCGTGCTTGGCGCGCTCGACGGTACCGCCGAGTTGTTTCACCATTAGCTGCATCCCGTAGCAGACCCCAAGGACAGGAATCCCAAGATTCCAAATTTCAGGGTCACAGGCCGGGGCATAGTCGTCATAGACAGAACTGGGGCCACCGGAGAGGATGATGCCGCTGGGATTAAGTTGCCGCAATTGTTCGGCGCTGGTGCGATAGGAAATGACCTCAGAGTAAACTTCCGTTTCGCGAATTCTTCTGGCAATTAGTTCAGAGTATTGGGAGCCAAAATCTAAGATAACGATGATTTGGCGTTGAAGACTATTGCCTGTATTGGTGGCGTCAATCGGTTTTTGGAGTGGAGTCGTAGTCACGTTCAGCAAAAAATCCCTAGTGGAAGTTAACAGATAAAATAAGCCAGGGAAAAATCCAAGGCCTCGTATTTCCCAGCACCAGCGATCGCCGGGTTGCTGTGGAGATTGGGGAAAATTGTGAATGCTGAAGAGAGATTAAAAACGGTATTTTATAGAGCAAATAAATATTCCGAACAAAATAACACAGATCGATATTTTTTTAAAGTCTGATCTGAACCAGACAGAGGATCGTCATCTTCTGTATCCTCAAAGGGAGCTTGTCCTTTATTTGTCGTGGTAGCAGTAAGCATGAATCCGGTAGATTATCTCCGCATTAGCTTGATTGATCGATGTAATTTTCGTTGCCATTACTGCGTCCCAGATGAAGCGAGCCTCCAATATTTGCTGACCTCAGAGCAGTTGAGCAATGGGGAAATTCTCACGCTCCTCGAACAGGTGTTTATTCCCTTGGGATTTCGTAAATTTCGCCTCACGGGGGGAGAGCCTCTCCTACGTCCCCAGTTAGTCCCCCTCGTCCGGGCGATCGCCCACTTGCCGGGGGTAGAGGATTTATCGATGACCACAAATGCTTATTTACTAGCGGATCTGGCTCAGGATCTCTACAATGCGGGTCTGAATCGTCTCAATATCAGCCTAGACTCTTTGAATCCTGAGACCTTTGATCAAATTATTGGCAATCGGGGCAAGAGTCGCTGGCAGCAAACTTGGGAGGGCATCCAAGCGGCCCATCGGGTTGGTTTTGACCCCCTCAAGCTCAATGTCGTGGTGATCCCTGGGGTAAATGATCAAGAGGTATTAGATTTAGCCGCGTTGACAGGCGATCGCCATTGGCACGTGCGCTTTATTGAGTTTATGCCCATCGGCAACGACAAATTATTTAATGAACGGGCCTGGATTCCTTCGGAAGAATTACGCCAACGGATCCGGGCAAAATGGGGCTTAGAAACGGCATTCGTTCAGGGCAATGGCCCCGCAGATATTTTTAAGATTCCCGGGGCAAAGGGGACGCTTGGGTTTATTTCCCAGATGTCTGAATGTTTTTGCGATCGCTGTAACCGGATGCGCCTCTCAGCGGATGGTTGGCTGCGGCCTTGCCTATTGAATGAAGCAGCACAAATGGATCTCAAAACATTACTCCGGACTGGGGTTCCCCCTAGGGAAATTCGGGCGGCAGTCAAAGCACTCCTCGACCAAAAACCAGAGATTAATTTCAAAATGCGCGATATGGGAACCACCACGGGTCAATATGGCCGCACCATGTCGCAAATTGGCGGCTAAAGGGCAGTATTGTCTCGGATTCATTACATTTCGCGGCACAAAACGTCAATAAACGTGAATTAGGTTCCCCAAAGGGAGCTTTTTTTTTCTAGAATATTTGTAGCGAATGTTACCGAATAAATTTCGATTTGTGCATCAGTCCAAACCTATGATCAAAGAACGCCTTACTACCTGCGAAACTCTCCTCTACCGTTGGCTCCATTTCCACCAAAACCAAACGAAGCCAGAGGAGCTGAATTTACAGTATTTTCAAGTCTGGACCGCAGAATTTCTTGCGGAAAAGGCCAGTGGCGAGGATATTGATCAAGCTCTGCTGCGGTTGATGCAATTGCGCCTGATTTATCTCAACGATGGCGGAACATTGGCGATCGCCCCAGAAGAGCAACCGGGCGTACAAATGGCTCCCCTCCCCCGGAAATTTTGGCAAGCGTGGTCTTGGGAGCACCATTTGGCGGCGGGCAGTTTGGCGATCGCCTCGGTGGTTTTGATGGCCGTCTCTGCCTTTGCCCTGTGGCAAAACACCGATGCGCCCTTGGACATGACAGAATCAGCAACCGTTACGGAACAGGTGCTTGGAGAAAATGACCCAGAATAACGGCACTAGGGCAAGCACAAACTGGTGCAATCCATTAGCGGCGAAGGGAACGGGGGTTGAGATATTTTGCGGCGATCGCCCCGCCGATAAGTCCGAATAAATGCCCCTCCCAAGACACCCCTGGGGTCGTCGGTAGAACACTCCAAAGCACCCCACCATAGAGAAAAAATACCAAGAGCGAAACGGCAATGGATGGGATATCTCGCCGAAAGTAGCCCCGAAACAACAGAAATCCCAAATACCCAAAAATTAAAATACTGGCCCCAATATGCACAGAATTTTGGGCACCAATGAGCCATACTCCCAGGCCACCGACAAGCATTGTTATTAAAGTAACCGTAAAAAAGTCACGGATGCGGTCTAGCATCACGAGCCAGCCCAACAGCGCAAAGGGGATTGAGTTGGTGACGAGGTGCTGAAAACCACCATGGAGAAAGGGTGCAAAGAAGATTCCCCTGAGTCCCAGCAGTTGTCGGGGCAGAATGCCGAATACATCTAGGCCACCCCGCCAAAGATTTTGAAAAACAAACTGATCACTAATTTCTAGGCCCCAAAAACTCGCAAGAAACAAACCCAAAATCATGATTTGCTGCTTTAATTCCTGGGCAACAGCCTGGGCTTCGGGATCGCGCTGGTGGGTCATGGATTCGGCGAAAAGTTAGTTGTAATATTCCTTCCCACGTTAACAAGTTTCGCGATCAATGGGACGACTGCATTCACGAAAAGCGAAACAAGTGCAACCACTGCATGATCTGTGCCCCAGAAAGCTGCAACCGACTCTGTAAATCTGCAAAATCACGATACTGGCCCCGTTGCCGCTCTGTAATGATCCGTTGGGCCAGGGGAACTTCGACGCCAAAATCGACTAGCGCCCCAAGGTCAGCGCGGTTTAGGTTAATTTGTACTGGGGCTAGCTCTGGGGCATAGTAAGCAAAACTGAGGATCGCGGCCAAGGGCTGGAGACGTTGACGGGGAACCCCTAGGGCCGCTGCCACATCGTCGAGGCTATAGAATTGCACCCCCTGGCTGGTGAGCTGCACGAGCGATCGCCCCTGGTGAATGGAAATACCCGGCAGACGGAGCCAATCATCGACAGTGGCTTGGTTAACATCGATCTTGATGCCTATGGCCGCAGCGAGGGCGACTTCTTCGAAGGAACGGAGGCGGTAGTAGGGATCCTGGCGCAGGCGTTGCTGTAATTGCTTTTTCCGGAGAAAATTCATAGTCTTTTGCGGGCCTCAATCTTGTTTACTCTACAGGCGATCGCCTCTATTTTTTAGCATTGCCGAAAAGATCCCTTAGCCTTTACAATAGGCCGATAGACTTATTTTTATGCTTTATTCCGTAGGAATGCCTGGCCTAGTCCATCTGCTAACCTACACTATATTTCTCTTTTATTTTTATTGCGAGGGAACAACTTCTTCCCTTTATTTAAACCCAAACTAAAACCCTATATTTAAAAAAATCACCCTATTATTTTAGGGCCAATTTTGCTATGAACTTTTATCAGCGTCGCCTGTCTATTTTTGTAGATGGGAATAATATGTTTTATGCACAACAGAAAAATAATTGGTTTTTTGACCCCCGTCGTGTTTTAGATTATTTTACTTGCGATCCCACCGTGCGCCTGATTAATGCCTTTTGGTACACAGGCCTAAAGGATTCCCAAGATCAGCGGGGTTTCCGCGATGCCTTGATTAGTCTGGGTTATACAGTACGCACAAAAATCCTCAAAGAATACTATGACGATGTCTCCGGTCGCTACTCCCAGAAAGCAAATTTAGACATTGAAATTGTGGTCGATATGTTTAATACAGTCGATCAATATGATCAAGTTATTTTGTTTAGTGGCGATGGTGATTTTGAACGGGCCATTGAACTTTTACGCTCAAAAAATACCCACATTACCGTTGTTTCGACAGAAGGAATGATCGCCCGGGAACTGAGAAATGCCACGGATTGTTACATTGATCTAAATAATCTGCGGGCCGAAATTGAAAAAACAGAACCTTAAGCAATCACAGTAGCCATAAATGCTTTAAAAATGCCTTGAATGACGCCACTATTTTTGACTGAATTAAGGCCAAAGATTTAGTGTTGTGTTCCAATAACATAGGTACCCTCAATCGCACATGCTCTGGATGACTGGCAACTATAACTCTCGCCTGATATTCCGACTTTTTTGAGCTACCTACAGGAGCAGTAAGCCATTACCTCTGACCATGGGTCATGTTTGGATAAACGCCACCCATCCTTTTTTACGGCAGGAATATCTAATTCCTAAGGAATTGGTTTATCCTAGGGAGATAGCTATGGACTCTTTTAAAGTGGAGCATAGCCAGTACTTTTATTCCAATCAACATAGAGTTTTTATTTAGACTATTTTCACGCTAAGGGAGCGGGAAATGATGAACAACCAAGACGATCGCATTATTATTTTCGACACAACATTACGGGATGGTGAACAATCTCCGGGGGCAACCCTAAATGGAGACGAAAAGCTGGCGATCGCCCGTGCCCTGGCGCGACTTGGTGTAGATGTCATTGAAGCGGGTTTCCCCAGGGCGAGTCGGGGTGATTTTGATGCTGTGCAACGTATCGCCGCCGAAGTCGGCACAGAAAATGGGCCAACGATCTGTGGTCTAGCCCGGGCCACCAAGGGCGACATTGAAGCGGCAGGCAATGCCCTGAAGCCAGCTTTTAGCAATCGAATCCACACCTTTATCGCCACCTCCGATATTCACCTCGAGTACAAACTCCGCAAAAGCCGCAAGGATGTGTTGGCGATCGCCCCGGAAATGGTTGCCTACGCCAAAACCTTTACCAACGATGTGGAATTTTCCCCCGAAGACGCAGGCCGCTCGGATCCTGAATTCCTTTATCAAATCCTCGAAGCCGTCATTGATGCCGGGGCAACCACCGTTAATATTCCTGACACCGTCGGCTACACAACCCCCGCCGAATTTGGCGCTCTGATCAAAGGCATCAAAGAAAACGTCCCCAATATTGACCGCGCAATTATCTCTGTCCATGGCCACAACGATTTGGGCCTAGCGGTGGCCAATTTCCTCGAAGCCGTAAAAAATGGCGCTCGGCAGTTGGAATGCACTATTAATGGCATCGGCGAACGGGCCGGGAATGCCGCCCTCGAAGAATTGGTGATGGCTCTCCATGTGCGCCGCCAGTATTACAATCCTTTCCTTGGTCGGCCTGCTGACTCAGAAGCACCTTTGACCAGCATCAATACCAAAGAGATCTACAAAACATCTCGCTTGGTATCTAACTTGACGGGGCTTTCTGTCCAGGCCAATAAAGCGATTGTGGGTTTGAATGCCTTTGCCCACGAGTCAGGCATTCACCAGGATGGCGTCCTGAAAAATAAGCTCACCTACGAGATCATGGATGCCCAGTCCATTGGCTTAACTGATAATCAAATTATCTTGGGTAAACATTCTGGTCGGAATGCTTTCCGTACCCGCTTGGCAGAATTAGGGTTCGATCTGTCTGACAACGATCTCAACAAAGCTTTTCTGCGCTTTAAAGATCTGGCCGATAAGAAAAAAGAAATTACCGACTGGGATCTTGAGGCGATCGTTAAGGATGAAACCCAGCAACCGCCGGAATTATTCCGTCTGGAGCTGGTGCAGGTTTCCTGTGGTGATCATGCTCAACCCACAGCCACCATTACGATCCGTACTCCCGGAGGAAAAGAATTAACCGATGCAGCCATTGGTACTGGGCCTGTAGATGCCATTTATAAGGCGATTAACCGGGTCGTTCAGGTGCCCAATGAATTAATTGAATATTCCGTGCAGTCGGTAACGGCGGGCATTGATGCCATTGGTGAAGTCACGATTCGTTTGCGGCACGAGGGACGGATTTATTCTGGCCATGCTGCAAATACAGATATTGTGGTAGCGTCGGCCCGGGCGTACATCAGCGCCTTGAATCGTTTATATGCCGCTCTTCAGGAAGATGTGTCGGCTAATCCAGCGAAGGCTTCTCTGTAGTTGCTGCGACAGTTAACCCGCGCGCTTTTTCCCAGCTTTTTTTCAAGGGGACTTTTTCTCTAATTAATTGGGGAAAAGTCTCTTTTTTTATGTGTGGGATTTAAACTGCGCCTCAGAGCTTATTGACACAGCCCCCCTGCCCCCAGTTGGGGGGAGATTTTTTTAGTTGTGATCTCTCAGGCTAGCTGAAGTGGGCTAAATTTAAGGTAATTCAAAGACTTCTGAACGCGCGCGTCCCTTGGCTTTGGCATGGTACATCGCTAGGTCTGCGTCGCGTAAAATGCCCGTCGCCGTCAGATAGCGATCAAGTTTAGGTAAGACACCAATGCTCACCTTTACAAATAGGGACTGGCCTGCGAGTTCAAAGGGGGTTTGTAGGGCTTTATGGATCCGTTGACTAACCTCAAAGGCGGTCTGGGGCTCGGTTATTTCTGTGAGGAGTACGACAAATTCGTCTCCCCCCAAACGGGCCAGGGTATCCACATCCCGGAGACAGTGACAAATGCGTTTGGCAAAGTCTTGTAGGAGCTGGTCGCCAACGAGGTGGCCGAGGCGGTCATTAATCGCTTTGAAATAATCTAAGTCAAGAAATAAGAGGGCGTTGTGGTGCTGGGGATAGCGTTGTTGTTGTTTAATGACTTGCTCGAGGCGCTCTTCTAGGAGGGAGCGATTGGGGAGGCCGGTGAGGTGATCGTAGAAGGCCTCTTGGACGAGGCGCTGTTCTATTTGTTTGCGATCGCCAATGTCTACCATTTGCCGAATTACATGGAGGGGTTTGCCTTCGGCATCGCGCACGAGGGCGACTTGTTCTAGGATGTGAATTTTTTGGCCATCTTGGGCGATGTAGCGTTTTTCCCGCTGAAATTCCTGGCGATCGCCTTGCTGCAGGAGCTCATTGAGGCGTTCATCTTCGGCTTGATCATCGGGATGGGTTAACTCTAGATAGGTTTTTTCTAAGAGGGTCTCTTGATCGTAGCCAGTGATCCGACACCAGGCTTGGTTGACCCGTTCATAGTGGCCCCCTAAGGTCGTGATTGCCATGCCAATGGGGGCGAGTTGGAAGGTTTGGTGAAATTGCGCTTCGGTTTTTTGGAGGTTAGCAGCGGCGGCCTTTTCGTGGCTAATATCCGTTTGGATCCCAATAAAGTGGGTCAGATAACCGGCAGGATCTCGTACCGGAAAAATGTGGAGGGCATTCCAAAAGGGTTCACCATTTTTGCGGTAGTTGCGGAGGGTGACGTTACATTCTTGGCCCTTGAGGATCGCAGCCCGCAATTCTGTGAGGGGAGGCTGTCGGCGATCGCGGCCCTGAAGAAAATTGCAGTTACGACCAAGGATTTCATCTGCGGTGTAGCCAGTAATTTTTTCAAAACCTTGGTTGACATAAATAATTGGATTATTCTCTTCCCGGGCATCGGTGATTACCACTCCCTGGCGGATCACATTGATCGAGCGGTGTAAAAGGTTCATGTCCGCTGCCTGGCGATCGCGTTCGATACTACTAGACAGAACATGGGCGATCGCCTGGAGAAAATAAGTCTCATCCCCACTGAAATGACGTTCTTCGGTACTATAAACCGCCAGTACTCCCCAGGGGTTATCCACTGGGCCAATGGGCATACTAATTCCACTGACTACTTGATAATTGTGCAGTAGCGTTTCGCCCCGAAAGCGACTTTCAACGCGCAAATCCTCGATGCTGATCGCCTGTTGTTGGGTCAGGGTGTAGCCAACGTGGCTATCTGGAGTCGTGCTCACTGTGACCGCACCGATGAGATCGACAGGCCAACCATAACCTGCTTCTAGGGTGCAAATAGAGGTCTTTTTTTGTTTCAGATAGAGGCAGCTATAGGGAACGTCCAGGGTGCGGGCCACAAAAATCACCGCTTGACGAAATAATTTCGCTAGATCTGATGTGTTGAGGCTGATGCTCCCTAATTTGGCGATCGCCGACTGTTGGCGCACCTGTTGGCGGAGTTGTTGTTCCGTGAGGAGTTGCTCGCTCTCGTCGAGAATACACATCAAGATTTGATCCGGAGCAATAAACACATACTCCACCCGGAGGTACAAATTTAAGCGAATAAATTGCAATCGCTGACTGTTCGAGACCTCCCGTTTGAGGCAATTTTCTAAGTGGTGGTAGAGGGTGGGTAACGCAGCAAAAATTTTCTGGGGTCGTTGACCAAGATTTAAAGAAGGCTGCTGGAGTGCTTGGCTGTTAAACCGTGCCGCCGCCGGATTAAAGTCCGATAAATAAAGCTCTCCCTCAATGGCTTGCCAACGGTAGCAGGGAAGGGGCAACGAAAAATATTCTTGGTACTGTTGACTGTATTGGTGATCGTATTGCTCCTTGAGCTGATGGTATTGCTGGAGCGCCTCTCGATATTGGTTGGCGAGATGATCTTTTTCACGTTCTAAAGTTTCGATCTGGGCCGCTTGATTTTCTAACAGGGCGATCGCCTGACCATAGGCCTCAATTAACCACGCAAAACTGCCGATTCCTCTCGGTGGTTGCCCCCCTTGATCTGACGATTCATTAACCATAAAGTCTCTATTCCTAATCCAACGTTCCTTCTGTTTTTGTTACACAATCTGCTCTGATGTTGTTTATGGGGGGCACGTGCGAGAAGAGCTAAAAATGAAGCAACAAAAAGAGGACTTCTCCGTACTGGCTGTTAGCAATTGCCTAGGGGAGAAATTTGATCCCATCGCCGTTTTCTAGAGGTAGACCCTTAACCTGAGATAGAAGCAGCCTTTCTATCCTACCAAATTTCCTTTGTTTTCTCGGAAGAATCAAGGATTGATCGGCCTAAGATTACGGCTTTTCTAGGGGATTCTTTTTTGAGGGGATAATGCAGACTGAAATAATTTAAACCACTGAGGAGCGCCAATATCAACTAGATAAAATCATTTCTAAATAATTGGTGGGCTTGAGCCAAAAGGGGCGATCGCCCTATCAAAGAAATTGAGTATTTAAACTTATTAATTACCCCATTTCCCTGCAATGACCTGGGTATAATGAAGCTAAAGAAGCAACGCCGTAACCGCCATTGGGTTCAACGTTTAAAATAGGGGATTCCGCTGTTCAACCAGCAGTTGAGTCGAAATTAACCTGGGGTGATGTGCCATGTTTTCGCTGAGCAACCGTGATCGCGTTCTGGTCGTGGATGATTCGCCGGATAATTTATTGTTGATCCAGAGCATTTTAGAAGATGAAGATTTAGACCTGGTGACGGTTAATAACGGCCAAAAAGCCCTGGAGCTTGTGGCACAGCAGCCTTTTCACCTGATCTTGCTCGATGTGATGATGCCCCACATGGATGGCTTCGAGATTACACGGCACATTCGTAACGACCCCGACATCCCTTACATTCCCATCCTGTTGATCACCGCCCATGCTCAACCAAGTGTTGCCCTAGGTTTGGATATTGGTGCCGATGATTTTATCCGTAAACCCGTGGAGATTGATGAACTGATTGCCCGGGTGCGATCGCTGCTGCGGTTTAAACATACCGTTGATGAGAAAAATATGATTGTCCGGCAACGGGAAGACTTCGCCTCCCGGTTAACCCACGATATGCGCACCCCCTTAATTGCGGCGGATCGGATGCTCAATCTCCTTTTGCAGGGGGCTTTGGGGGAACTGTCGGAAGCAATGCAAGAGGTTTTACGCACCATGTCCCGCAGTAATGCCAATCTGTTGGAGATGGTGAACAATATTTTGGAGGTTTATCGCTACGAATCCGAGCGGAAAACGTTCTATTTTAGTCGGGTGGATCTCAAGACTGTGATTACCAATGTGCTTGAGGAATTACGTCCCCTCGCCCAGGAAAAACAACTGCAACTCCAGGGGGAACTCCCCGAAGTCTCCGTGTGGCTCGAAGGCGATCGCCTGGCCATGCATCGCGTTTTAGTGAACCTGGTGAGCAACGCCATTAAATTTACCGATCAAGGCCACATCACTGTTAAATTGACCCCAGTCGATCAAGAGCAAGTGCAAATTCAAGTAATCGATACGGGGAGCGGCATTAGCCCGGAAGATCAATTAGAAATCTTTGAGCGATTCCGCCAAGGCAAGCATTACAACGGGGGCAGCGGCCTGGGGCTACACCTTTCAAAACTGATCCTCGAAGCCCACCAAGGTCAGATTAGTCTCACCTCCCGTCTCCAGGAAGGTAGTACCTTTACAATCACCTTGCCCCTCTCCCAAACCCCTGCCCAAAGCGAGGAAAAAAAAGTTGTATGATTGAAGCTCTGCACAGAATATTATTGGCGTACTTGAGCAATTCAGTTCTATGAGCAAAGGCACTCTTTTTGATAAGGTTTGGGACTTACACACCGTTAAAGTTTTACCCTCTGGCCAAACGCAACTATTTATCGGACTGCACCTGATCCATGAAGTGACCAGTCCCCAGGCCTTTGCCATGCTCAGAGACCGCAATCTCCAGGTCATGTATCCAGAACGCACGGTCGCTACGGTGGATCACATTGTCCCGACGGAAAATCAAGCGCGACCCTTTGCGGATCCCCTCGCCGAAGCGATGATGCAGGAACTGGAAAAAAATACGGCTACCAACAAAATTCGTTTTTATAATGTCGGCTCCGGGGGCCAGGGGATTGTCCATGTGATTGCCCCAGAACAGGGATTAACTCAACCGGGCATGACCGTTGCTTGCGGCGATTCTCACACTTCTACCCACGGCGCTTTTGGGGCGATCGCCTTTGGGATTGGGACTTCCCAAGTGCGGGATGTGCTCGCCTCCCAAACCCTAGCTCTGGCGAAGTTAAAAGTCCGTAAAATCGAAGTAAATGGTGATCTCCAGCCCGGAGTTTATGCCAAAGATGTAATCCTACACATTATCCGCAAACTGGGCGTTAAAGGGGGCGTCGGCTACGCCTATGAATATGCCGGGACAACCTTTGAAAAAATGTCCATGGAAGAGCGGATGACGGTTTGTAATATGTCCATCGAAGGGGGCGCCCGCTGCGGCTATGTCAACCCCGATTCAGTAACCTATGACTATTTGAAAGACCGTCCTTTTGCACCCAAGGGAGAAGCATGGGAAAAGGCGATCGCCTGGTGGGATAGTCTCCGCAGTGAAGCCGACGCCGAATATGACGATGTGGTCACCTTTGACGCAGCAGACATTGCCCCCACCGTCACCTGGGGGATCACACCGGGTCAGGGCATTGGCGTTGATGAATCAGTGCCGACCCCAGAAATGATGGCCGAAGATGAACAGGCGATCGCCGCTGAAGCTTACAAATATATGCAGCTTCAACCAGGCCAAGCGATCCAAGGCACTAAAATTGATGTCTGTTTTATCGGTAGTTGCACCAATGGTCGCTTGAGCGATCTCCAAGAAGCCGCTAAATATGCCAAAGGCCATCACGTTGCTCCGGGAGTAAAAGCCTTTGTGGTGCCCGGTTCTGAGCAAGTGAAACAACAGGCTGAGGCCGAGGGACTCGATCGGATTTTTACCGAAGCAGGCTTTGAATGGCGGGAACCCGGCTGCTCCATGTGTCTCGCCATGAACCCCGATAAGCTCGAAGGCAACCAGATCAGCGCCTCTTCTTCGAATCGCAATTTTAAAGGAAGGCAGGGTTCTGCGACGGGGCGCACCCTACTCATGAGTCCGGCGATGGTCGTTGCTGCCGCTGTGACGGGTCAAGTCACCGATGTGCGCACCCTCAACTAAATTATTTCTTCCCCCAAGGTTACTCTTTCACCGAAGATAATACCCTCCGCCTTCAGCACCTCTCTCAAGGGCAATCTTTTAACGCTCTTCCACTAGAGGGGGCTAGGGGAGGGTTATCGAGCAACTGCGGAATAATAAGTTCCCTTCCTGAATTAAGCAAAAAAAGTGAGCCCTATCTCCATGGAACAGGACTCAAATTCAAGCTAGCTTAGGGAATAAACCCTAAGACTGGCGGGAGTTACAACTTAGGCGCTAACTGCAGTTTTTGCTGCGAGTTCACCGCTGGCATATTTCTTCGCAAACTCATCTAAGGGGATTTGCTTGATCTTGCTAGCGTTACCAGCACACCAGAATTGCTGATAGCGATCGCTACAAACCTGCTTCATGTACTTGATCGAAGGCTTGAGGAAGTGACGGGGATCGAAGTTCTTCGGATCCTTCATCGCTGCTTCACGAATTGCCGCAGTGATCGCCAGACGGTTGTCGGTGTCGATGTTGACTTTACGCACACCGCTCTTGATACCCTTTTGAATTTCTTCTACGGGTACACCATAGGTTTCAGGAATGGCACCACCGTACTCATTGATCATGTCGAGCCACTCTTGGGGTACAGAGGAAGAACCGTGCATTACCAAGTGGGTGTTGGGGAGTTTCGCGTGGATTTCAGCGATCCGGCTAATGGCGAGGATTTCACCAGTGGGCTTCCGGGTAAATTTGTAAGCACCGTGGCTGGTCCCGATTGCTACAGCAAGGGCATCTACTTGGGTACGCTCAACGAATTCGACAGCTTCGTCGGGATCAGTTAGAAGTTGTTCTTTGCTGAGAGCGCCTTCAAAACCGTGGCCGTCTTCTGCTTCACCCATCCCTGTTTCGAGGGAGCCAAGGCAGCCGAGTTCCCCTTCGACGGAAGCACCAACGGAGTGGGCCACTTTCACAACTTCAGCAGTCACACTGACGTTGTAGTCAAAGCTAGCGGGGGTTTTGGCATCGGCTTCGAGGGAACCGTCCATCATCACAGAGGTGAAACCGTTACGGATCGCAGAATAACAGGTGGCAGGGCTGTTGCCGTGATCCTGGTGCATCGCAACGGGGATGTGGGGGTAGGTTTCCACGGCGGCAAGCACGAGGTGACGGAGGAAGTTTTCCCCGGCATAACTACGGGCACCACGGGACGCTTGGAGAATTACGGGGCTATCGGTCTCATCAGCGGCCTGCATGATGGACAGAATCTGTTCCATGTTGTTGACGTTAAACGCAGGAATGCCATAACTATTTTCTGCAGCGTGATCTAAGAGCAAACGCATTGGGACGAGAGCCATAGATGTCCTCCTATCTTACTTGCTTATTTTATTCGTGATTTTGTCAAGAAAATTAATTCTCTTATCTGACAATCTTAAGATACATTCACCCTTTTGACGAATGCTTTTGTTGAGTTTTGGCGATCGCCTTTATTGTTTGGGATTTCTTATCACTGGGTTTAACCCCACTAATTATGCAAAAGGATGACCGAAAAATATTGGTATTTCCCAGGGCGATCGCCCGACAATTCACTTTCCCATTTGATGCGACATGGAGTTTTCTTTGGGAAAACTTTCCATGGTTCAATTTGGCTTAATAACGTTTCAAGGCCCGCGCCATTTCCCGGCTATCCTGGCGACGTTTAATCGTTTCGCGTTTATCGTGGAGCTTTTTCCCACGGCCAAGCCCCAGACTGACTTTCACTAAGCTGCCCTTGAGATACATTTTTAAAGGAATCAGCGTCAATCCCTTTTGTTCTAGTTGACCGATCAAGCGGCGAATTTCTTTACGGTGCAACAGCAATTTGCGATCGCGCTTGGGTTCATGGTTAAAGTACTGGCCACTGGCAGTATATGGCGAAATATGCACATTGAGCAGCCAAGCCTCGTTGTTGCGAATTAACACATAACCGTCCCCTAGGTTCACCTTGCCCGCCCGCACCGATTTAACCTCCGTTCCCTGGAGCTGAATCCCGGCCTCTAAGGTTTCAAGGATTTCATACTGGAAACGGGCTTTACGATTATCACTAATGATTTTGATCGGTTTTTTGGTGTCTGCCATAGGGTTTTGAACAACTGCGGAACAAGAAATATGTAATCTCTAATCCTAACAAATTCCCCGAAACCCCTGATCCCTTTCCCACCAGGCGCTTAATGAACCGCAATGGTCAGCAAAAGTGCCCGATCAGCCCATCGTTGTCGATACAGGTTTTTTAATTCGCGCAGGCAACACACCCTTCTGATCCCTCTTTAAAATCATCTTTTTGTACGGTGCGGATGTAGTAAATTGCCTTGCAACCTTCAGCCCAAGCCAGCATCAAGATTTCAAAAATATCCTTTGCTTTTAAGGCCCGTTCTGGTTCGTTCGGGAAATAAATGCCTTGGTTGAGATTGAAAATCAATTCCATCGAGATGCCCGTATCGATCCACTTTTGCATCGTCGCAACGGCTTTGACCACAAGACGCTGATCCATGCTTTTGTTTTCTTGGTAGAACCAGAAAGATTTACCGATAAACGGTGGGGCAATGGGAACGGTGCCTTTTGCCCATTTGTCATAGAAAAATTTGCTGTAGGTCGGCAAAATACTCGCGCTACAACCTTGCACTAGGGAAGAGGAGGTATTGGGGGCGATCGCCGTAATGTGGCTATTGCGGATCCCGTACTTTCGTACATCTTCACTGAGGCGTTCCCAGCGGTCTACTGCGTGGGCATTTTCCCGATACCAAGTAATCGGTTTCGCGCCAATCAGATGTCCCTTACTCCATTCACTACCCGGAAACCCAGGGTAAGCACCCCGTTCTTGGGCGAGGTTTACAGAGGTGCGGGTGCAGTAGTAGCCAATGTCTTCAAAGAGGCGATCAATGGCCTCAATATTTTTATAGGAAAGCTTATTTTTCGCGAGCCAATCTGCCAAACCCATCGCCCCCACACCAATGGTGCGGTAACGCTGGTTGTGGATGCTGCTGTCTTCAAAGGGAGTGTTGGTAATTTCGATGGTGTTATCAAGGATGCGCACCGCCACTTCGCAGGCATCGGCTAATTCATCAGCTTCAATATTCGCCAAGTTTAAAGAGTCGAGATTGCAGGTGTGGGCGAGCTGACCCGGCACCACATTGGAAAAAGATTCGACGCACAAGTTGACCCCAGGAATGTAGCCCTCGTGTTGGTTCGGGTTAGCGCGGTTGATGGTGTCTTTAAAGGCGATGTAGGGCATCCCAGTTTCGATCTGCGATCGCATAATTTCCTTAAACAGGTGCCGGGCATCGACTTTTTTGTAGAGCTTAATGTCTTGGTCTAGGCTTGCTTCGATTTGACGGTAGGCCGCGTCGAATTTTTCGCCCCAGAGGGCCGCGAGATCAATGCCGAGATTTTCTTTAACTTCGTAGGGATCCACCAAAGTCCACGCTTCTTTGTGTTGTACCCGCCGCATGAACTCATCGGTGACTACCAGTTGGGGAAAGACATCGTAGGCTTTGCGCCGCTGATCCCCGTTTTCGGTCTGCATTTCGAGAAATTCTGGCACATCTAAATGCCACACATCGAGGGAAACAGTAATCGCCCCGGCGCGGCGGCCCCCCTGATTAACGGCGATCGCCGTATCGTTGAGGAGTTTAATCCAAGGAATAACGCCCCCGGAGGCATTGGCCTTGCCCATCACGCGGCTCCCCGTGGCGCGGATCCGACTGACATTACAGCCGACCCCGCCGCCATTTTTCGAGATCCGGGCGGCATTGGTGATTTCGCGGAAAATACTTTCGAGGTTGTCTTCCATGCCAATGATGAAGCAGGAAGAAAGGGAGCCATTGGGAATCCGCAGGTTGGCGAGGATCGGCGTTGCTAAGGAAATCTGCCGCTGGGCGATCGCCTCGTAGAATTTTTTCGCCCACTTGAGCCGATTTTCTGGTTTTTCCGGGAGAGCCAGGAGGAGCGCACAAGTTAAAAAGGCTTCCTGGGGCAGTTCATCATCCAGCAGATAACGCTTTGTCAGTAACACCGCTCCGGCATAATCATAATCCATATCCCAATCGGGATTGATCCAGCCATTGGCAATTTCTAGCTCCGCCGCACTGTATTGTAATAGCCGCTCGTCGTAGGCTTTTGCGGCTACTTTATCTGCCACGAGCTGGGGGTATTGACCATACTGATAACCACGCGCCACGAGGGTATCTTTCCAGAGGCTCCAGATGTGGAGACGCCCAGCCACATAACGCCAGTCCGGTTCTTCGGGACTGCACATCTCCAGGGCACATTGAATTAAATTTTCTTGAATTTCGCGGGTGGTAACCCCATCTTTGAGGCGTGTTTTTAGACCGGCTTCCAGTTCGATGGTGTTGGCTTCTAAATCTTGACAGGCCCACTGCACCACGTTGCGAATTCTGGTGACATCGAGGGGAGCCCGTTTGCCACTCCGTTTGATCACATAGGTCTGGGGTTTCGTCGGTGTTACCGCCCTGGAAGCAGAGTAGGTAGCCGTAGCGCTGGGGGTGCTTCTGGAGAGGGCAGTATCTTGACGGAGATCCATAGGGCAGACGGGATTAATGGGGTGAAGTGACAAAAAAATCCTGTTCAGAGATAGCACCATATTTATGGTGAAAAACAGGAAGCCTGCATATACTAACACTAGATAAGCTTGGGAAACAAATAATTTTTTTACAGAAATTTTCAGTCAATTTAGGGTATCTGCGCTAGGAAACGTTAGGAGAAGATCCGTCATTTTCTGTCCTCTTTGCGGCGATCGCCAATCGCTGAGGGGACTCCCTTACAATGGCAAGGGTACAAAACTTTTTCTGACCCTGACGACTTTGTTTGACCAAGAACGCCTCCTTTTTGATCCTGTAACACCGACGGCCAACGCGATCCCTTTGATTTTTGCCTTTCCGAATACCTACACCGTGGGGATTACGAGCTTGGGCTACCAATTGGTGTGGGCAAAATTTAGCCAACGGCCCGATGTGGATGTGCGTCGTTTATTCACAGATTTAGAGGAAAAACTGCCGTCTCAGCCAGAAATTGTCGGCTTTTCTTTTTCTTGGGAACTGGATTATACAAATCTCTTTAGCTTGTTAGAAAAACTAAAAATTCCGCTGCGGGCAGCCGAGCGTGACGAACAGCATCCCCTTGTGTTTGGGGGTGGGTCGGTATTGAGTGCCAACCCTGAACCCTTTGCGGACTTTTTTGACGTGATCCTCCTGGGAGACGGGGAAAATCTCCTGGATGAATTTATCGATCAATACCAAGGAATGCGCCAAGGCGATCGCCAAACCAAATTACGCCACCTCGCCCAAACGCCGGGGATCTATGTGCCCAGTCTGTACGAAGTAACCTACCAGGAGCCAACGGGGGCCATTGAAACCATTCGTCCCAAATATCCTGATATTCCTGAAAGTGTTGAAAAACAAACTTACCGGGGGAATACCCTCTCGGCCTCGACGGTGGTCACAGAACAAGCCGCCTGGGAAAATATCTACATGGTAGAAGTGGTGCGCAGTTGCCCGGAAATGTGCCGCTTTTGCCTCGCCAGCTATGTCACCTTGCCTTTTCGGACGGCTAATTTAGAGCAGTCCTTGATCCCGGCCATTGAGCGGGGCCTTAAAGTTACGGATCGCCTTGGTTTGCTCGGGGCTTCTGTGACCCAACACCCGGAATTTGAGCAACTATTAGATTATCTTTCCCAACCCCAATATGCCGATGTGCGCCTGAGTATTGCCTCGGTACGGACAAACACCGTCACGGAAAAACTAGCCCGGACTCTTGCGGCACGGGATACCCGTTCGATCACAATCGCCGTAGAAAGTGGTTCGGAACGGCTCCGGGAGATTGTCAATAAAAAGCTCACCAACGACGAAATTATTACCGCAGCAATAAACGCAAAAGCGGGCGGCCTCAAGGGGATTAAATTCTATGGCATGGTGGGCATTCCTGGGGAAGAAATGGCGGATGTGGAAGCAACCGTCGCAATGATGCAGGCTGTGAAAAAAGCGGCCCCAGGCTTGCGTTTAACCCTCGGTTGCAGCACTTTTGTTCCCAAGGCCCATACGCCTTTCCAGTGGTTTGGAGTAAACCCAGCGGCCAAAAAACGGCTGCAATTCCTCCAAAAGCATCTCCGCTCCCAGGGGATAGAGTTCCGGCCCGAAAGCTATAACTGGTCTGTGATTCAGGGGTTGCTTTCCAGAGGCGATCGCCGTCTCTCTAGCCTTTTAGAATTAACCAGGGATTACGGTGATACCCTCGGCAGCTACAAGCGGGCCTTTAAGGAACTGAAAGGCAAAATTCCCCCCCTAGATTTCTATGTGCATCAGGATTGGGCGACAACTCAGGTCTTACCCTGGCAGCATTTGAATACGGCGATCCCCAAGGTCACCATCAAAAAACACCTGGCAACGGCGGGAGTGCCCCTCCAGGTTTAGCCCAATCTAAAACTGAAATAAGTCGGCGATCGCCTTCCCAGGATCCAGCTGTTTCACGAGAGATTCGCCGATTAACACTGCCTTTGCTCCGGCTTCTTTGACAAACTGGAGATCCAGGGGCGTATGCAAGCCTGACTCGCTGACAACGCGGACACCCTTAGCCTGGAGTTCGGCGCGACGACTTTCCAGCAATATGGTGGTTGTTTCCAAATCGACGGAAAAATCTTCGAGGTTACGGTTATTAATCCCCACGAGGCTCACCCCCTCAATGGCGAGGACGCGATCAAGTTCCGCGAGGGTATGGACTTCCACCAGGGCGGTCATCCCTAAGCTGCGGATAATTTTGACGAAATAGGCGAGGTCTTGGTCACTGAGGATCGCGGCGATCAAAAGAACCGCATCGGCACCATGGCTGCGGGCCTTAAAGATTTGATAGGGATAAATAATAAATTCTTTGCAGAGCAGGGGCAGATCCACCGCATCGCGCACGAGGCTCAGGTTTTCGAAGCTGCCCTGGAAAAACTTGTTATCGGTGAGGACTGAGAGGCAACTGGCTCCCCCGGCGGCATAACTTTTGGCGATCGCCACAGGGTCAAAATCTTCCCGAATTACCCCCTTACTAGGCGAGGCTTTTTTTACTTCAGCGATGAGGGCTGGCTGGGTCTTCCCATGGACTAAGGCCCCCAGAAAATCTTTTGCAGGCGGCACCGTTGTGACCCGCTGACGTAGCTCTAGCAGAGAAACCTTATCGCGTAGTTGCTCCACTTCTTTTTCTTTATGCCAAACAATTTCTTCCAGGATATGCTGGGGTTTGGCATCGGGCACCGCCACTTGGTACTGCAAGATGCTGACGTTAACGGGACGGCTGGGGTGGAGACGACGGATTTGCACAGTCATAGATTTGCTGGGGATGAAAAAGCAACCCCTAGGGGCTGCTCCTGTCAAAAACAAAGGGTAATTTACGCGAAAAGCAGTAGAGATAAAGACTTATTTCTTCGTTTGCATATTGCGGAGTTGGTTCAGGGCAGCCGCAGCAATGTTAAAGATTGCCCAAGAGCCAGCGATGATTACGGGAGCTAAAACAACAACAACTCGCCAATCCATGGTTTGATTCCTCTCAGTTAAAAAATGATGATAAACAAAGTTTTTCAATTCTATACTAATAACCCATTAAGCTCCTTTTTCCAAGGGTTGCAAGAAGATCCCCAGGGGGGTGTCTGACCGGGGCGATCGCCGCTCAAAATCGAGCAAAAGACCAGGGATCGGTTAGGGTAAATGGAGCAATTTTTCTGGAATTTAGGTGTGGTAATGGTCGCTTTGCAACAGTGGTTTACCCTGATGATCGCCCAATGGCTGATCCTTTGGCCCTGGCTTTTTGTGGGGGTATGTCTCTCGACGGTGGCTTTAATTTTTACGCCCCGTCCCTGGTGGGAAAAAGTTCTTCCCCAAAGCGCCTGGTTACAATTACTGGCTGGTCTTGGCCTCGGCTTTATCCTACCTGTGGGTCAAGTGGGTGGGCTGCCCCTCCTGCGACGGCTCCTATGGCAATCCGGCTCCTCGGCGGGGGCGATCGCCTTTTGGTTGGGGACTGTTTCCCTGAGTCCCTTTGTGCTCGCTAAATTCTGGCAGCAGCTACCTGGTCGGGGAGGACTTGTGTTGTTCTATGGCAGCCTGAGCCTAGGGATTTTGCTTTTAATTGCCAGTATTTTTGTGGGGGCGCGTCAACAGCGCAGTTACCAACAGGGAGATCTAGACACTTTTTTGTATCCGGCGATCGCCCGTCCCAGTTCCCACCGCATTCCCAATACCCAACCAGAAACCCTGGCGCCACCGAGTAAATTAACCATTCTGCCCACTTCTCGCCGATTTCGATCCCTCATGGCGAGCCAAAACCTTATGCAAGAACTGCTGGAATGGTCGGTTTGGCTCCTGATCGCCTGTGGTGTGATGGCTTGTGGCCAAGTCCTTTTCCCCCTAGAAACATTACTCAGCCACGGTATGACGGGTCTATTTGGCGCGGGGATCTTGTACGCTGTTCAACCGACACAAATGGCGGCGATCGCCGATCTGATCTTGGGGAATAATAGCCCTGGTGTTGCCCTTGGCTTTCTCCTGACTGGGACTTTCTTCAATGGCATCACCCTAATTTTGTTGATTAATGTTGTCCGCTGGCGGGCCTATTTTTATCTCAGTCTGCTTTTGGGGTTGACCCTCCTGGCCCTGGATCTATGGCTGAATTTTTATGTTTTTTAATCTTTTGTAAGTGCCTACTTTTAGTGGCCCAAAGAAAAATCACGTTCCCCCAGATCTCCTAGATTGGGTGATATCGTTAGAGGCAAGAAGCAAAGCGCTTCTCCTGGCAGATTAAACAGCTTAATCTAAACAATAGAAAAAAGAGGTGAAAACGCTGTTCCAAACTACGTCTGTCCATCCATATCCAAAAGCAATAATCCTCACGAACATTCGCTATTTTCCAGAGTGCTGAACAGGGGAGTTTGATCAAGGCTAGTTCTTTGGCAGCTCCAAGATTTTCTGAAATAGATTCGGAAAAGCAAGCTTGAGTATTCGGACTGGATTCTTGTTTTTGTCATGAACTCTCTGTTACACATTCGTTTATCAACTGCACATTCTCTAAGCTCACAGTTTGTGGGCTTTTTTTGTGGGTAAAAAGCCAAGGACAGATCAATTTATTGTTTGTAGCGGCGTCCCCGGAGATTTTCTTTTATCTTTAAGGATGCATTCTGTTTAGATTTTTGCGACGTAATCCATGGCCTACCCCTCGATTCATCCTGAAACCATCGAAGAAATTCGCGCCAAGGTTGATATTGCGGAGGTGGTATCTGATTATGTGGTGCTTAAAAAGCGGGGCAAGGATTTACTGGGGCTTTGTCCATTCCATGATGAGAAGACCCCCAGTTTTACGGTGAGTCCGACGAAGCAGTTCTATCACTGTTTTGGCTGTGGGGCAGGGGGCAATGCGATCAAGTTTTTGATGGAAATCAATAAGTCTCCCTTTGCCCAGGTGGTGCTGGACTTGGCCCAACGGTATCAAGTCCCGGTCAAAACCCTCGAACCAGAACAGCACCAAGAGATCCAGCGGGAACTGTCCCTCAAGGAGCAGCTCTACGAAATTGTGGCGATCGCCAATGATTTTTATCAATACTCCCTGCGGCAACCGGAAGGGCAAACGGCCTTAGCTTATGTCCGCGAGCAACGGCGATTAACGGAAGCAACGATTCAAAACTTCGGCCTGGGCTATGCGCCGGGGGGCTGGGATACCCTCTACCACTACCTTGTGGAACAAAAGCGCTATCCCATCGATTTGGTCGAAAAAGCAGGCTTAATTAAACCACGCCAGTCGGGGAACGGCCATTATGATCAGTTCCGCGATCGCCTGATGATCCCGATCTACGATGTCCAGGGTCGGGCGATCGCCTTTGGTAGCCGTACCCTCACGAACGAAGAACCAAAATACCTCAACTCCCCAGAAACGCCCTTATTTGACAAGAGCCGGACTTTATTTGCCCTCGACCAAGCAAAGGGGGCGATCGCCAAACAGGATGCTGCCGTGGTCGTCGAAGGCTATTTCGATGCGATCGCCCTCCACGCAGCGGGTTTTGAAAATGCGGTGGCTTCCCTCGGCACTGCCTTTACCCAGGGGCAGATTAAACAACTGCTGCGCTACACCGATTCCAAGCAAATTATTTTTAACTTTGACGCAGATAAGGCGGGGATCAAAGCCACCCAACGTACCCTCACCGAAATTGGACCCCTAATTTACAGTGGCCAGGCCCAGGTGCGGATCCTCAATCTCCCTGGGGGGAAGGATGCGGACGAGTTTTTGCAAACAGACCAAGGCCCGGCGCAGTATCAAACGGCCCTTACAACGGCGCCCCTCTGGCTCGATTGGCAACTGGAGCAAATTTTGCTGGGCCAAGACGTCACCCAAGCCGACCAATTCCAAGGGGTGATTAAACAAATGATTCGCCTGATCGCCAAAATTGATCATCCGAGTTTTCGGAGCCACTACATCGCTAAAGCCAGTGAACTCATCAATCACGAAGATTCCCACTACAAAAAACAATTGGAAGCGACCCTCCTGACCCAGGTAAACCGTTTCCGCAAAGCCCAAGCCCGGAATCCGACGGCGACCCCGGAGGTGCAACCAGAGGCGATCGCCATTTCCTCCCAAACCATTGCCCTCGCCCAGGCCGAAGAATTGCTGCTACGGATCTATCTCCATAGTCCAGCCCAGCGTCACCCCATCGAAGCACGCCTCGCCGAAAAGGAAGTGATGTTTAGCCTGTCCCACCACCGTTGGCTCTGGCAACAAATCCTTGAAACCCCCTTAGAAATTAAGCAAAACCATGTCCATAATCAATTATTGGGCCGGATGCTCGATATTTTGACCCACCACCCCGAACGGATGCATAGCCTCGGTTCTTTGCTCTACCTCACCGAAACCACTGAAATCGATGTGCGTCGGGCCACCTTAAATATCCATGCGGCGATCGCCACCCTCGAACACGTCAACTGGACTCAGCATCGCCGTTATTGTCAAGAGAAATGGCAAGGTCTCGATCCCCAGCACCCAGATTTTGCCTATTATCTACGGGAATTTGAACAGGCCGACCGTAAACTGAAGGCGATCGCCCAGGAACGGCAATTTTCCCACCTGGAGATCCTCCACTACGAAACATAACTCGCCCCATTCCCACAATGGAAAGAACAGAAACTGATACCATGAGAGCTTGCAGATAGCCATGCTTTTATATCCTAAATTTTATGAGTACCCCATCCGGTCTAATTGCGCCCCACGGTGGCCAATTAATTAACCGCATCGCCTCCGACGCCGAGAAGCAAGAATTCCTCGCCCAAGGCGATCGCCTCCCCCGCATCACCCTCGATGCCCGCGCCCAATCCGACCTCGAAATGATTGCCATCGGTGGCTTCAGTCCCCTCAAGGGTTTTATGGAGCAAAAAGACTACGAACTCGTAGTTGAAGAAATGCACCTCAGCAATGGCCTGCCCTGGTCTGTGCCTGTCACCCTCTCCGTTTCCGAAGAAATTGCTGATCCCCTCAAAGAAGGCAATTGGGTACGCCTTGATGATGCCAACGGTCGCTTTATCGGTGTCCTCGAACTGACCGAAAAATACCACTACAATAAAGCCCACGAAGCGATCAACGTCTACCGCACCGATGAAGAAAAACACCCCGGTGTCAAAGTGGTCTACGAACAGGGTGCCGTAAATCTCGCTGGCCCCGTCTGGTTACTCGAACGGGATGATCACCCCCTTTTCCCCAAATATCAAATTGATCCCGCCGCTTCCCGGGCCGCTTTCCAAGAGCGCGGCTGGAAAACCGTGGTTGGCTTCCAAACCCGGAACCCGATCCACCGTGCCCACGAATACATCATTAAATGTGCCCTCGAAACCGTCGATGGTTTATTCCTCCATCCCCTCGTTGGCGCAACCAAGAGCGATGATATCCCGGCTGATGTGCGGATGCGTTGCTACGAAATCATGCTGGAAAACTATTTCCCCCAAGAGCGCGTAATTTTAGCGATTAATCCTTCAGCAATGCGTTACGCTGGCCCCCGTGAAGCGATTTTCCACGCCCTGATCCGGAAGAATTACGGCTGTACCCACTTCATCGTTGGTCGTGACCATGCGGGTGTCGGTGATTACTATGGCACCTACGATGCTCAAAAGATCTTTGATGAGTTTGATCCCCAAGCCCTTGGCATCACCCCGATGAAATTTGAACACGCCTTCTTCTGTAAGAAAACAGAACAGATGGCGACCTCGAAAACCAGTCCCAGTGGCCCCGAAGATCGGATCCACCTCTCTGGCACGAAGGTTCGGGAAATGCTCCGCCGTGGGGAATTACCACCGCCACAGTTCTCTCGTCCCCTCGTTGCGGCTGAACTCGCGAAAGCAATGCACGATTAATTTCTACTAATTTCAAAGAAAAAACAAAACCTCCTTTTCGCAATGATGAGGAGGCTTTTTTATGCATTTCAAACTGCTATTAAATATCGAGATCGTCCATATTCAGCTTGGGGGCATTCATCTCGATAAACTCCCGCCGAGGGGCAACGCGATCGCCCATCAATACCGTAAAGATTCGATCCGCTTCCGCCGCATCCTCAATTTCAACGCGTTTGAGGGTACGACTTTCTGGGTTCATCGTGGTGTCCCAGAGCTGTTGGGGCATCATTTCCCCCAGACCCTTAAAACGTTGGATATTATATTTCGCGTTATCAGGAAGCTGGCTAATTTGATCTTGCAGTTCGCGATCGCTGTAACAGTAGGCGTGATTTTTACCCCGTTCCAGCTTATAGAGGGGCGGGCAGGCAATATAAATGTAACCCTGATCAACCAATTCCCGCTGATACCGATAGAAGAAGGTTAATAGGAGTGTCCGAATGTGCGCTCCATCCACGTCCGCGTCGGTCATGATCACCACCCGATGGTAACGGAGTTTTTCCGGGTTAAATTCCTCCCCTTTAATCCCTAAGCCCAATGCCGTGATCAGAGACTGAATTTCATTATTTTTATAGATTTTGGCGTCGTCGGTTTTCTCAATATTGAGGATTTTTCCCCGCAACGGCAAAATCGCTTGGAAGGCGCGATCGCGGCCCTGTTTCGCACTACCGCCCGCAGAATCTCCTTCCACTAAATAAATTTCTGTCTTCGCCGGATCTCGTTCACTACAATCGGCTAATTTACCGGGGAGCAAAGAAGACTCTAAAACGGATTTACGGCGCACCAATTCCCGCGCCCGCCGTGCTGCTTCTGCTGCCTTAAAGGCTTGGATTGCCTTTTCTAAAATCGCATCAACAACATTTAAATTAAATTCAAAATATTCCGTTAACACCTCGCCCACAAAGGAATCAACAATCCCCCGCACTTCGGAGTTGCCGAGCTTCGTTTTCGTCTGCCCTTCAAATTCTGGATCGGGCACCTTCACCGAAATTACCGCGGTTAAGCCTTCACGAATATTTTCACCCGCCAAATTTGAATCATTATCCTTGAGCTTATTGCGTTTGCGGGCAACGGTATTCATCGTCCGGGTGAGGACACTTTTTAAGCCTTCAAGGTGTGTCCCGCCGTCAACGGTGCGAATATTGTTGGCAAAACCCAGCAGGTTATCGCTATAAGCATCGGTACACCATTGCAAGGCTACTTCTAGCTGGACACCGTTCTTTTCCCCGGTGACATAAATGATTTCTTCATGGAGGGGCGATTTTTCGCGGTTCATGTAGGCGACATATTCTTTGATGCCTCCTTCATAAAAATAAGTATTACTGGCCTGTTTTTCGGAGCGATGATCCGTAAAGACGATTCTGACGCCAGCATTTAGATATGCCAGTTCCCGCAGGCGTCCGGCGAGGGTATTGTAATCAAAAACAGTAGTTTCAGTGAAAATTTTCGCATCGGGCAAAAAACAAACGGACGTTCCCGATAAATGCTGGGGGGCCGGGGCTTCGGTGAGTTCGCCTTGGGGGACGCCCCGTTCGTACCGTTGTTTGTAGGTGGTTTCGTCGCGCCACACGGTAACTTCGACCCATTCGGAGAGGGCATTAACCACAGAAACGCCCACCCCGTGCAGACCACCGGAGACTTTATAGCCACCTGCGCCAAATTTTCCGCCTGCGTGGAGCACGGTCATCACGGTTTCGAGGGCTGATTTTCCGGTACTGGGGTGCACATCAACGGGAATGCCGCGGCCATTATCAGTGACGGTGACGGAGCCATCGGCATTAATTTCAACGTTAATTTCTGTGCAGTATCCGGCGAGGGCTTCATCGACGGAGTTATCAACCACTTCATAAACGAGGTGATGTAAGCCACGGGGACCAGTGGTGCCGATGTACATTCCGGGACGTTTGCGGACAGGTTCTAATCCTTCGAGAACCTGGATCTGCTGGGCACTGTAATTACTGGTCATGGACGAACTCCGAATTTTGGGCGTAAAAACTCTGTAGCCTGTTTTTGGGTTAAATCAGGCAAAAATTATACCATAAAAGGCTTCTGGGAGGAGCAAGCTGAATCTGCGGCAAGATTTACCGAGGGGGTGGAGCGGAGATTTTGCAGCCAAAAAATATATATGCAAACTAAGCAAAAAATAAACTCGGGGCGATCGCCATAAAAAGACTCAATGAAGCGGGAAGAAATTAGTACGTCTATTTCACAATTTTAGCGCAGGGGCGAGGGATCAGAAAAAATGTTTGGGAGCTAGAAGATGTTGAGATGTTGGGGTTGTTCGGCGGCGGCAATGAGGCGATCGCACCCAGATTTGGGGGCGGCCCAGCGATAGTGACATTCCTTCGGGTTGCCCCAGCAGAGGGCGAGGTAAAATTCACCATGGCCCACGTCTAATTCCGCCCATTCAGCGAGTCGACTGGCCCGCTCTAGCTCCGTAAAAGTCAAGGGAGAAAGTTGATGATCGACTAACTGCCAGAGGTTTAAACCAGTGGTGATGTGGTGCCAAAAGTCGAGGACATTTTGTTTGGCTGCCCGGAGAATCGCTTTGTCGCTGTCGATGGCAATGAGTTGCTGATGAATTTCCGGCAGGCGCAGTTGGCGATCGCCGACGGTGATTTCCCGCCAAACGATGCCGGAAACATGATTTTCCCGTTGGTATTGATGAATCTGTTGGGTAAAGTCCTGACAGGCAAACACTTTTCCCAGTTGGTCTTGATCCAGGGCCATGGTCACAATCGGTACCCCCACCCGCGCATCGGGGGAGAGCAAAAGGCGATCGCCCCGGAGGGTTGCCTTTAACTCTTGGTTGAGGATTTCAATTAAATCTTGGGTGCTGTAGACCATGGCTTTCAGGTGGTCGCTTTCTTCTAACGATAACCTGCCCAGGGACTCACTTCGATCACGCCGTTGGGTTGAAAGACCACATTCACCTGGGTCAGCGGTTCCGTGGGCAAGATGGTTTCGCCAGGGACAATGCCCGCTGCCGCTGGTTCGACCAAGGCCGGGAGGGGGGTCTGATCAAGGGCTGTTTTCGCAGCGTTATTATCGGCGACGACAATGGCGATCGCCCCGTCGTTGGTCACCCCTAGGGTATAGGCCAGGGTTTGGGGGATGGTGGCATTTTCTCGGTCAAACTCAGCGGCGATGGTGTCTTTGACCTGTTGGATCAATTGTCGGAGTGCTTCTCCTTCTACTTCGCGGGAGTCAAAATCCAATTCGCTAGAACTTTGAAAGCCATCCCAGGGGCTTACTTCCAGGACATTCCCCGCAAAATTGACTCGAAATTGAGCCATGGCCTGTTCGTTGGCGATCGCCGCTACCTCTGGAGTATGACCCAACTCACCCAAGGCCGTTGTTCCCGTTGTCACCGCAGCACCAGCTAAAGGTTGTACCCCCAAAAGACGACCATCGGTTCCCAGGGCCAAGCGATAGGAAGCATTCTCTGTGGTATCGCGCTCCGTCCAGGCCGAGTCCAAAGTGCCATAGAGATAAGCTTGCATTAGCTGAAGATCGCGGTCTGTGGCAATGGTGGGTAAAGTTTCACCAAGACGATTAAAATCAGCTTCCGTCCAGAGGGCCGTATCCGGTAAAGTTGCGCTGGCGAGTTGTTCCGTTTCTTCCCCAGAGCTAACTTGTTCACTGTCGGTGCGTGTTGTTTCCGGTGCTGGGACAAAGAATAATGCAAAGGCCGTTAGGGCTAACCCACTGACGCCAACCAGGGGCGGCACTGCTCGATCCGCAAAGGATTCTTCGGGTACGCAATGGCGACGGCTCAGGGGCGTTAGGGGTAAAACAAAATCCGGGAGGGTCAAACCATCGGCCAGGAATTGATCAATGGCTTCGGTTAAATCAAACAACTCCGCCGTGGTTAGTTCGAGGGTTTCGGCGGCACTGCCATCGGGTTGTTGCCAATGGAGATGATGGGTATAGGTTGCCGTGGCTGTTTCTAAGCGAACTTGGCCTTTTGCATCGAGGATTTCGGGGGGGCGTTGGAGACCGCTTAAAATACCCTGGGCATATTCACTCACGGCTTGGACGAGGTGATCAAAGAAAATTTTCCCGCCACTGAGCACTTTCTGGGAGGTAGTAAAACGACATTCCACATTGGAAAGGATGGTCAGGGTGTCGAGGAGTTTGCCGCTCCCATCATCGAATCCTTCGAGGGTGAGGGTGCAGTTGGGGAGGTTGTATTGGCGACGAATATTCATGGTAATTGTTTAGCTCACTTCTCCATCAAAGAGGCTGACCCATAGCCGTTGGGTGCCAACGGTGCCTGTGCAAAACAGCAGTTTTTCGAGGAGGGCGATCGCCAGTTCATTTAAATCTTGTTTTGACTGGTTGTAGAGGGTGACACGGACGCGCCGGGGATTCATCCGACTCCGGAAGTGGGCCCGAAACCGCTCTAGGTATTCCGAAAGGCGAAAATGACTATCTAAGGGGAGATTGCGTTCCCGGAGGTGCTGGGCGGCGGGTAAAAGTTGTCGCAATAAAGCCAGTAAATTCTTGGCGCGATCGCCAATGATCAATACCAACGCCTTTGCTTCTGTGGGGGTCAGGTGGCCGTGGGTGTGGGAACGTCGCCAGGGGTTGGTGCGCCGTAATCGCCAGAGGACGACCCGATTCGGGATAATTTCTGTCAATTCTAGTTTTTGGGCAGAGCGCAGCATCAATTCTGAGCCGCCCAACTCTAACGCTTCTAGGGCCAAGAGGAGCAGGTCAATTTGCTGTTGTGCCCGGCGCGGGAACACTTTTCCCTCCGGCAACAGATCCGGCAGATTTTGCAACAGGTAGGGTTGTCCTGGGGATACCGATGGGGAACTAGGATTGGGCATTACGCTCACAGAATCATTCATACTCTCAGAAAAACAAGCTTGGTTCGCTGCAAACCCACGACGGGAGATGATTGCTATCTATCGCCAGGCCATCAATGAGGCTCAAACCCGATCATACGCGATGATCAGAGGTCTCACACCAGGGCAATGGATTATTCTCAATCAGTTTACCCCACAAGACCGGTCGTCCCAGCGAAAAAATTCCGGGCGATCGCCCCTTTAAACTTCTGGTTGATCTCCACTGATCAGCACAAAGGGCTGCACAATTAATGTCGCAAATACGAGGGTCTGGGTTGCTTGGTTCCAACGTTCTAGTTCTTCTTTTGTGGGCTTACGCACTAGGCCACCGCTCATCCACTTGCCCACCAGGGGAGCATTATCCGTGGCGATCGCCTCTCCCACCTGTAACAGATCTAAGGAAGGATGTACCACAATCAGCGCATCACGGGCCGCATGGGGCGCGAGGTCATGCCACTCACTGTCGCCAAAACTGGACTGGAGCTGTTTAATCAAATCTGACATCAAAAAATAATGAGGTTTAAGGGCAACGGTTAAGGTTTACTGGATTTTCAGCTTTTTGACAATTATCCAGGGCCACCAAAAAAAGATTTGGGGAGACTGTTGACGCTTCTGAAAAATTGGTGTTATATTTTTAAAGGCTTAAACGCAATGGGGTGTCGCCAAGCGGTAAGGCATCGGATTTTGGTTCCGACATTCCCAGGTTCGAATCCTGGCACCCCAGTTAAATTCACTAAATCAAAATAACTCACAAGCTCTACGGTTTTTGAATCGCGGATTCATAGAATCTACAGAATCTTAGGAAATCCTGTCTGGGTGTTTGAGCGATCGCCCAGTAAAGAAAATTCTTACCCCAGTTTTACGGCGGTTCCGGTGGCTGTGATCAGCAACAAAACGCCTTTGTCGTCGACATTGATTGTGCCTGTGTCCATGCTAATGCCAATCACCGCATCGGCACCGCGCTTTTGGGCATTGCTTTCTAGTTCCCGCAGCGCTTCCTGGTGGCCTTTTTCAAAGATTCGCTCGTAACTGGCAGTGCGGCCGCCAATCATATCTCGGATGCCCGCAAAAAAATCCCGGAGGGCGTTGGTGCCATAGACCACTTCAGCGGTGACGACACCTTGATAACTGGTGATGGTTGCTCCTTCGATGGTGTTGGTGGTACTTAGAATCATGTTTTTTCTGGGGATTAGTGTGACAAAAATTTAGCGAGGCGATCGCCTCTGTTTCTTTCAATGTCAATTAGTCGTAGAAAGATTGCGGAATTCTTTCTTTTCGAGGATCGGGTAACTTTTGCCCATGGCTTTATCAAAGGCTTTCTCAGCGGCATCAACTTCTTCTGGGGAAACGACTTTCCGTAGGGCTTGGCTTGACCAGGAAACAACAACGGTGAGCTGATCCGGGTGGTCGGCATCTTGCCAGATTTCTTTGCGCACAAAGGCAGGCGATCGCCGATCAATTGGGTTCCAGATTTCTAGTTCTGTTTCGATAAATTTTGCTTGGTCGGCCTGGGGTACCGCGAAGGTTAGCCACTCAACCACAGGCTCATCTGTTGTACCTTCAGCAAAACTCGGCTCTTGTCCCAAACCGAAAACTAAAGCCAGTACCAAGGCGATCGCCCCGAACCATCTACCCATCGGATCCGTTACTCCTAACTGAAACTGTTACCCGCTATTTTACTCTTCTCCCAAAATGCGAATCCGCACACTACTCTCGCCGGAATCATCTAAATCGACTTCCAAAACCTCGCTACTCAGGGCTTCTAGGGTGCCCAACATCGACCGTAAATAGGGATTGCTCGCCCCCGTATCCACATAAAGGCGATCGGCTAATTTTCCTAGGCGCTTCCAGGTGGTAAAGAGCTTCACCACACATTGCTCCATCTGGGTGGCCTGTTTCACCAGATCGGCGGCAGTACCCAGACAATCCAAACGCAGCGCTTCTTCGAGGGCCATTTCCAGGTCAATATTCGCCTTACGGAGGGTCTGCACCTGGGCGGCGGCATCGATATATTTCGCTAAACTCTTCGCCTCACGGGTCATCGCTTTGACGGTATCGGTGTTGGGGGCTTCGCGGATTTCTTCTTGGATCGCTGTGACGTGGGTTTCTGGCAGCTTTTCTAATTCTTTTACCAAGGGCGAGAGAAACCGACTGGGGAGGGCACCGCTGGCGGCCTGTTCTTTAACTTCATCGGGGAGCATCTCCGAACTCATGCTCGTCCATTCGTCGGCCAACTGTTTTACTTCCCGTCTGGTAATGCGATCGCCTTTTTGGGCGGCATCGGCGACGAGTTTTTGAATTTCGGGGGCCGATTTCGCCGTTTCGACGAAAGCATTTTTACTGAAATTATTAATGCTGTTGGGGTCTAGTTGCCCTTCGGCGAGGAGAGTATCAGCACTGTTGGCTAGTTCGATGAGGCCGTAGGCTTGACTCTTGCTAATTTCCCGTTGTTTGAGCCAGTTTAAAAAGCCTGTTCCGCGCCCGTCGCCGCCACGTTTTTCTCGATCTCGCACGGCCCGCATAATCCGGCCCCGCCAAATGTCCGTTTGCAGGTCAAAACGATCGCAAATTTGCCAGACCCGCTCGATCTGGGTATCAAATTCCGCGTCGTGGAGTTGATCGTCCTCTGGATCGGGCAGCTCCAAGTTAAAGTCAACGTCAGTGGTCAAGGCGGCGGCAAGGTCTGCCGTTGAAATGTCGGTCAAGCTGGTCATAAAGGCGATCGCGTTTAAAAACGACAGGGAGTAAAGGTTTAGCTTTCGTTAAGCCCCACTGATTTTAGAGGGAATTTTCCCACCCGACAAGGCGCGTCCTAACGGCGGTGGGGGCCATGATTTGGGGTGAAATACGTTAATCTAGTCCTGAGAAAAGAGCCAAAATCTGCGCCTATTTGGTGACGCGAAACAACCGTTATGAGTCAATCTATCTTTACGCCCAACTCGATTTTGTCCCCCACCGCTAAGGTCAATGTCTCTGAGAGCAATGGCTGGCAGGATTTTTTTCAGGAAACGGTGGCCCTCACCCAACGCTTGGTAATTCAGCTCCAGCGGCGACCGACGACCCTGATTGCGGGCATTATTCAACCATTTATGTGGCTGATTTTGTTTGGGGCCTTGTTTTATAAAGCGCCCCAGGGACTGTTTGGCAACGACATCAACTATGCCCAATTTCTCGCCCCAGGGATTATCGTGTTTACGGCCTTTTCCGGGGCATTGAATGCAGGTTTACCCGTGATGTTTGACCGGGAATTTGGCTTTTTAAACCGGCTTTTGGTGGCTCCTTTAGCGACGCGCTATTCCATCGTGGCGGCTTCAACGATTTACATCATGGGCCTGACCTTGATTCAAACGGCGGTGATCGTTGGGGCCAGTGCTTTATTGGGGGCCGGTTTACCCAGTGCCTTGGGTCTGGGGGCGATCGCCTTAGTGGTGTTTTTAATCGTCTTGGCGGTAACAGCTTTGAGCTTGGGTTTAGCCTTTGCGCTGCCGGGACATATTGAACTGATTGCGGTGATTTTTGTGGTGAATTTACCCCTACTGTTTGCCAGTACCGCTCTAGCGCCCTTGGATTTTATGGCGAACTGGTTGCAGCTTGTCGCGAGCTTAAACCCTTTGACCTATGCCATTGAGCCGATTCGCTATTTGTATATGCACAGTGATTGGACATTCCAGAGTGTCGTATTCAGTGCCCCCTGGGGAAATTTAAACTTTGGGGCCGTGCTCGGAATTTTGACGGGCTTTGGGGCGATCGCCTTGGCGACCATTCAACCGCTTCTTAAACGTCGTTTGGGCTAATTTCCACAAAAAAAGGAACGACCGCCGTTCCCAAATCTTTTTAAATTCTTGCTTGACCAGGGAGAACCTAAGCCAGTTGATCCTTGGTCTTTTTACGTTTTGTCCAGCGGTAGACAATGAAGCCACAGAGACCGAGGGCGAGAAAAATCATGACCGGGCTGTGGAGAATAATCGACACAATGATCGTTAACCCAGACAAAATCGCCGCCACAATAAACGTGGCAAACCCTGTAGCAGTGCGGGCTAGATCTCCTAAAAAGGGAATGACATCTAGAACAACACCGAGGGGTTCTACCACCAGATTCAGACCAATCCACATCAGCAAAAAGCCCCCAAACCGTAGGCCCCAGGTGATCAACTTATGTTGGGTTGCTAGGTTGGCGATCGCCTGGTCACGGGTACCCGGAAAGAGTCGATAAAAAGTCACATTTTTTTTGCCTTGGTGGGGCGTGAGTTGGTTACTGCTGCCCAAATCACCGAAGACCGTCGCTTGAATATTTTTGTTTAGGGCTTGATAACTGAGGCGCAGATCGCCAATTTCCGGACTGCCGAGGCTACCTGTTCCAAAAAATAAATAACTGCCGTTGAGTTTGTTTTTTGATTCTGCCGGGATCTGGGCCGCCGTTAAATTAACGGGTTGGTTGATGGGAAACTGCAACTGATTTACATCCAGTTGATAATCACCCACCTGGGCCTGGGGAACCCGCAGTTCTTGACTCTCGATGCTTTTGGCTGGATTATTATGACCCGTTGGATTTTTAAAACGAGAGGAATCATCGGGATTTTCGGCCCACTCCTTGGCGTAGGTATAGGTCGTCGTTTTCGTTTCTGAACCCCCGGCATTTTTCTTGGTGGTAGTGCGGCTATTTTCTTCCCAGGCATACATCTCTGTTTTGCGCCGGAGGGCGATGTATTCACCGGGTTTTAAATAGGGGGGATCGCCGAGGGTTTCTGGGCTGCTTAGGTTACCCGTAATTGATACAAAACTATTGGCTTTTACCGTGGTGGTGCCGGTGGCGGGAATTTCCGTGGCTGTGGCCGCAATTTTCGAGAGGTCTACCCGGCCTTCATTCCAGTAGAGCACCCCAAAGGACGCTAAAAAGAGAACAACCCCTAGGAAAATTCCCACAATCGAGTTGCCGAGGCGCTGAAAATACCCCGTTGTTTTTTGTTCAACAAATTGGTCACTCATTGGCTTTGGAACAGTACAAAACATTGCCTTTATATCCACCTCAGCCGAGGGAAAGCTTTCGGTTAATCGGTGAATTAAGGTGCTTTCAGGATATAACTTGGGCCTCGTTTTTTTGGACTTTGTGACGCTTCTCAATCATCCTTAACGTTTTCCGTTGCTGCTCTGCGAAACCTTTGCTTTTCGTGAACAAATAGACAACATCTCAGTGGCTTGATCTGGGCGATCGCATAGGATAGGATTTAGCTTTTGCGGAACGTCCCTAGACTTTTGGGGATTAACGGCATTTTCAATCACGGTCTAAGCGAAGGACAAACACACCATGGAAGACAAACATATGCTGATGATTCCCGGCCCGACCCCTGTGCCGGAGCAGGTTTTGCTAGCAATGGCCAAGCATCCTATCGGTCACCGGAGCGCCCAGTTTAGCGAAATCATGGCCGAGGTCACTGCGCAACTCAAATGGCTCTTCCAAACTCAGAACGATGTGTATTGCCTCGCCGCTAGCGGTACCGGTGCGATGGAAGCGGGTTTGATCAACTTTATTAATGCGGGCGATAAAGTCCTCGTCGGCGATAACGGTAAATTTGGTGAACGTTGGGCGATCGTCTGTGAAACCTACGGCATGGACGTAGAACGGGTCAAAGCCCCCTGGGGTGAAGCCCTCGATCCTGAAGTTTTCCGCGCCAAACTCGAAGCCGACACCGCCAAAGAAATCAAAGCCGTTGTCGTCACCCACTCGGAAACTTCTACTGGCGTCCTCAACGACCTCGAAACTATCAGCCGTTACGTCAAAGCCCACGGAGCCTTGATGATTGTCGATGCGGTTACGAGCCTAGGGGCCTGCAATGTCCCCACCGATGCATGGGGCCTTGATGTGGTCGCCTCCGGTTCCCAGAAAGGCTTTATGATTCCGCCGGGCTTGGGCTTTGTTTCCGTCAGCGAAAAGGCTTGGGCGGCCTACGAAAACGCAAAAATTCCCCGTTTCTACTTTGATCTCAAGGCCGCGAAAAAGAATTTAGCGAAAAACACCACCCCCTTTACACCACCGGTGAATCTGATCTTTGCGCTCCAGGCAGCCCTGGGGATGATGCAACGGGAAGGCTTAGAGAATATTTTTGCTCGCCACCAACGCTTAACCGATGCCACCCGGGCCGCAGTCAAGGCTTTGGGCCTAAAGACCTTTGCCCCCGATGGTAATGCCAGCACAGCGGTTACTGCCGTTGATCCTGCCTCCATTGGCGCAGAAGATATCCGCAAGGCGATGCGGACAAACTTTGATATTGCCCTCGCGGGTGGCCAGGATGATTACAAAGGAAAAATCTTCCGGATTGGTCATCTGGGCTTTGTCCATGACCGAGATGTGATTACGGCGATCGCCGCCCTCGAAGCAACTCTCCAAGGGTTGGGTCACGGTGATTTTGAGTCTGGGGCTGGGGTGAAAGCGGCCGCTGCGGTGTTCCAAAACGCCTAGAACGATTAACTTTCTAAACTTCACACTGAAATTTTCGTCTCTGGTCTGTAGTGCCGGAGGCGAATTTTTTTGCGAGATCCCGTTTCGTGAATAAATCCTACAGGGTGGCTAGGGACAGGGACAGAATTTCTAAAATTGCAGTGATTTCCTTACTTAAATCAGGATTTTTCACGCTATGGAACCGCCAACCCTCCCTCTCCATACCCAATTGCTCCAAATGGCCTCTGGTTATTGGCTTTCCCAGTGCATTTATGTGGCGGCAAAATTGGCGATCGCCGATCACCTCAAAGCCGGAGAACAACCTTGCCGTGCGTTAGCCCATCTCACCGAAACAGACGAAACGGCTTTGTATCGCATTCTCCGGGCCTTGGCCAGTGTGGGTATTTTCCAAGAAACAGCCTCCCAAACCTTTGCCCTGACACCGCTAGCCGATTTTCTCCGCAGTGATCATCCCCGCTCCATGCGAGGTTCTGTGGTGATGTTGGGGGAACCAGAGCATTACGAAGCCTGGAGTAATATTCTCCACAGCGTTAAAACCGGTGAACCTGCCTTTGACCATCGCTATGGCCAGGGGGTGTTTGAATATTTCGGCAATCATCCAGAAGCGGCGGCGATTTTTGAAGAGGCGATGAACAGTTTCTCCAGGAATGAAGAGCCGGAAATTTTGGCCCATTATGATTTTTCGGCTTTTTCAACCATCGTTGATGTGGGTGGGGGCTACGGGGAATTGCTCGGCAGCATTTTGGCGAAATATCCCCAATTACAAGGTATTTTGTTCGATGAAGATTATGTGGTGGATAATGCTGCTCCGACGTTAAACCGCCATGGGGTCGGCGATCGCTGTCAACGGATTGGCGGCAGTTTCTTTAGAACAATTCCGGCGGGGGGCGATGCCTATTTGCTCAAACACATTATTCACGATTGGGGCGATGACCAGGCGATCGCCATTTTGCAAAATTGTCGCGCTGTACTGCCGGATGACGGCAAAATCTTGATCTGTGAAGCGGTGGTTCCAGAGGGAAATCAACCTAGTGGCGCAAAAATGCTCGATATCAATATGCTGGTGATGTGTCCCGGTGGCAAAGAACGCACCGCCGCTGAGTTTGAAACCCTGTTGGCGGCGGCAGACTTAAAACTGACGCGCATTGTTAGAACCGCCGAGGAAATTTGCGTCATTGAAGCCTGTAAAGCTTAACAAAACCAATTCACTCAGGAGGATATTTGCTAGGGCAAATTTCTATAGAAATCAAAAAAAATCCCCTGTATTGAGGGGATTCTTTAAATCGCCATGATTTGCGTTGAATTGTTTTAGATTTTGGCCTAGTTATACGAGATTAATGTCGGGGTAATAGGTCAAAATATCGTCAGTGCTGAGGGTGTCACCAATCGCTTGGGGCGTCCATAAAACTTCGAGGGCCAAAAGGCGATCGCCACCAAGGGCACCAATTTGACGGATCGCTTGTTCGAGGGATTGGGAATCGGTCACTTTCGGTAACTCAACTTTCCCCATGGCCCCAGCGATGATTGTCACCATGATGTATTCGTTCGGTGTATCGTCGCTTTTTACCAAATCAGCACTCCCACTTTTCCCAGCCACATCCCGTTCGTTGTCAACGTTACTAAGGGTCTCGGCGGTAAATTTACTCCGCTCGTTCAGGGCCAATTGATTAAACTTGGCTTCGGCAGCATCAACCCCAGCTTCGAGGGATTCGCTCGCACCATAGACCCAATATTCTGGGTGGCGCAACAGGGCCAGAGTCGATTCTTGAAGAACCTTAGCGCGTCCAGCCGGGGTGCCAGTATCAGCGGTGCTCGCCAGGCGATTTAGATCCTGCTGGAGATCCCGTGCTTGGGCCAACAGCCCCACCTGTACCTTCGCCACAGAAATTTTGCTACTGGGGGCAGAGTAACCGAGACTGTCGCCCTCGTTCATGCCACCCCCCATCACGTTCTGGAAGGTGCGGACAAGGAAGCCGGCGATCGCCAACATAATGAAAAGACCGAAAATGCCGCTAAAACCACCGAATCCGAAGAAAGGCAGCAGGAAGGGGAACCCAAATCCACCCCCAAATCCGTAACCATAGCCACCCCCAACGGGAGCCCGTCGTGCTGGGCCAGGGGAAAAACTGCGACTAGGGGCACTGCGGAAGGAACCGCCACCAATGCGTCCTCCACTGCGGGCCGCCCAAGCATTATCCGCTGGGGTAAAGATCAGGGTAAAGGCCAAGACAATGGCGATCGCCCCATAAAAAAACCGTTTAATCATGATTGAATTGTTAAATGTGCTGCGTAAAAATCCTGAGATCTATTCTATCAAGCCCCAGAATTCCGAGCATTGGCGGTTTTTCCCCTAATCAAACCAACCGATTTCCTCATCGGGGATGCTGGAGGGGGGCTGATCAGGAAATTGCAAATTTGCTTGGTAACTGGCAATGCGGGCCAGTACAAGGGCGCGGTCTTCCTCAACGGTGCGTTCTATGGCGGCTTCTTTTTCCGTCTGTTGCGCTTCGAGGCTTTGGATTTGACCGTATAACTTTTCGACGAGGCCCCGTTGTGCGTCTAACTCTTGTTCGAGCTTTGTCTTTTCAGAAGAATCCGCTTCGAGGGTCTTAATGGTTTTCTCCGCGTTGGCGATCGCCTTTTGTTGGGCGGCAATTTTTTCTTCCAGGGCTTTTACTTCGCTCGCCAAGGTTTCCTTCTCCGTGAGCAATGTTTGATCAACAGAATCTGTCGCGACCGTTTCCTGTTGGGCGTAGAGGGTTTCAATGTGGGCCAGTAATTGCGCCTTCGTCATCCGGGAAAGGGCTGTTGGTGAAGGTTTCTCCGGTGTATCATTAACCGCCGTTTCGGGGGCAGCAGCCTTGGTTTTGTCCTGCTTTGCCTCCTGCCGTAATAAATCCGATAAATTTTGTTTGCTGCTAGCCATAACCGTTAAGTCCAATCTCGTTGCAGTTCATCCGCGACACGACGATAATCCGTTTCCGCATCCTTAGCCTTTTTACCACGCATTTGGGTCATGGGAACGCCTGCGAGGACAGCTTGCTCGTGGGCTTTATAACTGCGCACAAAGGCATGGCACACCGGAATCCCCAACTCAATCAAGGTATTTTGGGCATCAATGCTCTCCCGGAGGCTGCGACTATCGACTTTTGTCAGGAGCACTCGGTGACTAATTTCAACGGGATTAATGGCCGTTTGCACCGTTTCAATTAAGGCGCTTAAGTCCATCGGCGCTGGTGGTGTCGGCAAGATCACATAATCCGCAATCCGGAGGACGGTCTTGAGGGCCTGCGATCGCAAGGCTGGGGGGGTATCCACCACGATCAAGTCATAGCCTTTAATCTGTCGGAGATTTTGAAGTAAATCTGGTTGATGTTCTCTACTGACATCCAGTTGCCATTCATCGGGGTTACGATCCACCCACCAAGAGGCCGATCCCTGGGGGTCGCTATCCACCAAGAGAACCTGCTGTTTTTCGGCAAAAATGGCCGCAAGGTTAACGGCGGTTGTTGTTTTACCAACGCCTCCTTTGCCATTTACAACTGCTAAAATCCGCTGGGATGCCACGATAGATTTGTTTTTTGCTTATTAGCCTTGATTTATGGTGAGACATTATAGCGGCTCTGTTCCCACTCCCTAGTAAATGCAACGTTTCTTGAGGGAGCAGTGACGATCAAAAAGGCGATCGCTCTTCCCAATATGTTCTGGTGGTAGGGGCAAGTTCTAGATCAGCACTGAGCAAATCCAGGCCATCAATCACATCGGGCCAAAAGTCTCGTTTTATTTGAAGACTTTCAAAACATTGCTGGCGATAATCAGGGTTTGTTTGAAAGGATTTAATCGCATCACCCAGGGGACAGAGCACTTCATAGGCATTTTCTGCTTTGGCGATCGCCTCGCGGGAAAGCCCTGTGTGTAACCGTAAAACAGCCAAATCGATTAGATCGCGGGATTCAACGCTTCTATCCATGTAGCGATCAGCATTTGCTAATAATTTACTGGTTAAACAGTCGTTCAAACTCAGACAAGGGACAGGGGACCATGGAGGGAAGCGCGGCTCATCCAGTTCAAAACGGACTTCAGCAATGATTTCTAATTTAATCGGCACTTGATTGATTTCTACCAATAATCGCACGCCATACTGATCAGTGGTTGCTCGTCTAATTGTTAACGAAGAATTTTTTAAAAATAAACCTTGGTCCCCTGTCTGATATAAATGGGTACGCAGTTTTTTGTAACCTTGGGAAGTAACAGAGCAGATAAGATCAATGTCTTTACTCCAGCGATATTCTTTCATATCTAAAGCGAGAAGTGTTCCACCACCAAAATAAGCCTGACAATCGAGTAATAATTTTGGATCAAGGGATTTGAGAATTTCTAAAATGTAATTATGGTGGGGGATTTTAAACTTCACAGCTGAGCCTGGAGCCAGGAATGATATTGCTTTGCAAGACGTTGGACAAACTCCAACTCTTCTCCTTGAGGAGGCTGAAAAATATCTTTATAACGCCAACCCCGTTCATACCGCGAAAGCATTTGTTGCGGCGTGAATCGATAAACATCTTCTGTTTGCCAGCAAATCGCCTCTAAAAATGGCAAATACTGAGGATAATCAAAATTTTGAGATCGGGTTTCGTTGGCCATGGCTTAAGTAAGAAACATGACTCATAATGTTATTTTAATCACAGTATAGCCCACCTAAAATGTTCTTTTCTTTGCAATTTTATGGATGTAATTCTCTGTCACCAAACCGTTGATTTTGATGCCCTGGGGGCGGCGATCGGCTTGGCTTATCTGCGGGTTGGGGCGCGAGTAGTGCTGACTGGCGGGGCACATCCAGGGGTAAAACGGTTTCTCGCGCTCTATCGAGGGGAGTTTCCGTTTATTGAGATGCGTTCAGTCCATCCGGAGCAGTTGCGGACGATTATGGTGGTGGACAACCAGCAGCGACAACGACTGGGTAAGGCCCAGGAGTGGCTAGATCGCCCCCAGGTGAAGCAGATCGAAGTTTATGATCATCACCTTGATCAGGAGCGAGACATTCCGGCGACCTACGTGGAAATTGAAGACGTGGGGGCGACAACGACGATCATTGCAGAAAAATTGCAGGCGAGGGGGGTAGAACTCGATCCCTATACGGCGACGGTGATGGCCTTGGGGATTCATGTGGATACCGGGTCACTCACCTTTGACCAAACAACGGTACGGGATGCCCAGGCTTTAACGTGGCTAATGGGTCAGGGAGCCATGGTGAAAATTATTGCGGAGTATGCTGAACCCGGTTTTTCGCCCCAGGTGCAGCATTTATTTTCGGAGGCGATCGCCAACCTGGAGCGGGAAAATGTTGATGGCCATCGGGTAGCGCGAGTCTTGTTAAAAACAGCGAGTTTTGTGCCGGGACTATCGAATCTCGTCGAGCAGATGATGCAAATGACCGACCTCGATGCGCTGTTACTGGGGCATTTTTATCATCAGACCGATGCGGAAGGAAAAATGGTGATCATTGGGCGATCGCGGATTGTGGGGACAAGTCTCAATCGACTGTTTACGCCCTATGGTGGTGGTGGTCACGATCAAGCCGCATCCCTAAGCTTGCGCCTCAACAAACCAGAGGCAATGTTACACAAAATTTATGCCGAATTCATTGCCCAGGTGCCCCCTGCCCTAACCGCCCGAGATTTAATGACGGCCCCTGTGCGCACGATTTTGCCCCAAACTTCCATCGAGGAAGCCCAGCGGGTGTTGTTTCGCTACGGCCATTCCGGATTAGTGGTGGTGGATGATCGGCAACAACTGGTTGGGGTCATTTCGCGGCGGGATCTAGATTTGGCGATTCACCATGGCTTTCACCATGCCCCCGTTAAGGGTTATATGAGTCGAGAGGTGCGCACGATCCAGCCGGACACGACCATGCGCGACATTGAAACGATTATGGTGACGGACGATGTGGGGCGATTACCAGTGATCGAGGGTGATCAACTTTTGGGCATTGTGACGCGGACGGATGTTTTGCGACAACATCACCAGGACGAGCAGTCTCTTGATCTGTTACCCACTCCCAAGGATGACAAAAATCGCTATCCTTTGCGGGAAATTTTTGCGGAACGGCTGGCCCCTTCCCTGTGGCAGTTATTGCAGGGGGTGGCAACGGAAGCCGAAAAACGGGGCTGGCATTTGTACCTCGTCGGTGGGGCGGTGCGGGATGTGTTGCTCTCAGATTCCGATGAAGAATTGCTGTTGCAGGATATTGATCTGGTGGTGGATGGTTTCCATACGGCGGCGGATGTGGGGGCCGGGGTAACGCTGGCAAATTACATTTGCGATCGCCAACCGAACGCGCGGTTATCGGTGCATGGGGAATTCCAAACGGCGGCGATTTTGTGGCATAAAGATCCGGTGTTGGGTTCCCTATGGCTGGACATTGCCACGGCCCGAACGGAATTTTATCCCTATCCAGCGGCGAATCCGGAGGTGGAAGCGAGTTCGATTCGACAGGATTTGTATCGGCGCGATTTTTCGATCAATGCCCTCTGTTTGCGCCTGACGGAACCCCGGTCGGGGGAATTGCTGGACTTTTTTGGGGGACTCTGGGATCTCAAAAAACGGCAAATTCGGGTGCTCCATGCCAACAGTTTCATCGAAGACCCGACGCGCATCTATCGGGCGGTGCGGTTTGCGGTGCGGTTAAATTTTCAGCTAGAAGTGCAGACGGAGGAATATATTCGCTATGCGATCGCCTCTGGCATTTACGACAAATTGCACCACGAAAAACCCCAGGCCCCAGCACTCACGACGCGATTACGGGCAGAATTAAAATATCTTTTAACGGCAAAATATTGGAAGCCCGCATTGCAATTGTTGGACGATCTGGGCGCGTTGAAATGCATCCATAAAAATCTGGCTTTAACAGATGCGGTTTGGTGGCAAATTCGCTGTGTGGATCGTTGGCTGCGCTATCATGACCCCGATTATGAGTTGGAGCATTGGCTGCTTCGTCTGGAAGGATTACTACTGAATTTGACCACCGAAGAGCGCCTAAAGGTGGGCGATCGCCTGCAATTACCAAAGGATAGTTTGCAACGGTTAGAAGCAATTTCCCAGCATGAAGCGCAAATTTTGCCCAAACTTTTCCAGGCCACAAAACTGAGTGAAAAAGTCTTTGCCCTTAAGCATTTATCCTTGCCAGAAATTATCTTGCTAGCCGCCATCAGCCCGAAAAAAATGCGTCACGATTTATGGCATTATCTCCGCCGCTGGCAATTTATCCAAGCACCCCTTAATGGTTTTGATTTAAAAGAATTAGGTTATAAGCCAGGGCCACAATTTCGCGATATTTTATCAGATCTCCTCAAACAAACCCTCGACCAAAACATTGGCGATCGCCCCTCTGCTTTAGCTTATTTAGAAACCCACTATCCTCTCAATTAACTATTCCTCAATGAGAATTGCTTTCGGTTCCCCGACGGTCAACAGAGAAGTGGCGAGCAAAATAACTGGGTCAGGGGTTTCATTTTGGCCAAAATGTACCATTCCCTCGGATTCTGTTACCGCATCCCCTGGTTTGAGGAGGGTTTTTTGTCCCGCAGTTAAGGTTTCTTTTGTGCCATCCGTGCGGGTGATGAGTGCCGTGCCTTCGATGACCGCATAGGTCAACAAGCCAAATTCCACCCGGGCGATTTGCAAGCCAGGATGGATGTGGGGCGGCAGGGTCGCAAAGGGAGGAATTTCATAACGCACCAACTCCAAAATTTGATTGGGGGCCGCTTCCGGCAACCCTTCAGCTAGAACAGTGCGAGTGACGGTTTGGGTATATTGATTTTTGGATTCTGATTCAGCTAGAGCCGCCGGGAAGACAGAAAAACAGCTACAGAGCAGGAATGAAGAAAGAAAATAATGGGGTTTCACAGCGAACGGAACTCACTTTTGTTAAAAGACGATAGTTGCAGTGTAAAAGTCTCTTTGGCGATCACTTTCTAGGCAACATAATTCTTAAAATTCTTTGAAATAATCCCTAGCAAAAGTAAGAAATTTTGTAGCATTTTCAATTTGTTGATTCGCTTGGTATGCAGAAATTGCCTGGAACTTTCCATAGTCACCTGTCTGTCGAAGAGACTGGGCATCAATAAGAAAACGATGAAATTCTCGTGGCACTTTACCTAATTTAGCAAAATCTCGACCAAAAGCAGAAATTACAGCAGTATGACTCGAAAAAGTTTTTGCTTCTCCTTCTAAAAAAGCTTCGGCTAAGTAAAACATTGTGTAGTAAGCTCGCGAAACCGAATAATCAAAGTATTGATTGTCTCGTAATAATTTGGCTGCTTCTAAACTTTCAGTTGCCTTACTCATTAAGTTTTGCTGCTGGCAATTCACAAATAAATACCTTCTCGCTGAATATTTCGAATTAGAGCACTCCGATGTTTTTCAAAATATTCATTGTCCATAAAAATGCGGTTGATTAAAATGTCATATTCCAAGCAGATATCAGCAATTATGGCGCTGGTTTTTTCTAATTCTTGATCTAAATTAAAATTGTGTTTTAAAACAATGGCAATGTCAATGTCTGAGTCTTCTTTTGCCGTATTTTTCGCCTGTGACCCGAATAGGATTAAGTCTTTGAGTTCTGGCCCATAGATTCTTTCGAGAGAGTCTCGCAGTCGTTCAAGAATAGCACTAAGAGCGGGATGAACCATGGCGATCGCCTGCAATGTTTACTGTTTTATTTTAATCCAAGAAAAAAAGAAGTACTCAATAATGAATACTCCTCTGTGAAAGCTAAAAATTCAAGTTAGTTAGTAGTAATTACCCACTTTGCGGTGGTGAACAGCAGTTAAACCATCGGGGTTGGAGACGCGACCCGCAGCGACTTTGCTATACACAATCCAGTGATCGCTACATTCCATCCGACTGACCACTTCGCATTCGAGGTAGGCCAGGGCATCATTCAAAATCGGGGAACCATTTTTCGCGGTTTGCACTTTTACCCCTTCAAAGCGGTCTGCGCCGGGGGGAAAACGCTTGAGGAAATGTTTCATCAAAGGTTGGTATTTCCCTTCCTCGAGGATATTCAACACAAAGCGATCGCCCACTTGCATCAGGGATTCAATCGCTCGGTCTTTTGCCACCGCGACGGTAAAACCGGGGGGGGCAAAACTGGCTTGGGTCACCCAGGAGGCGACCATCGCCCCTTTCATGTCGCCTTTCTGGGCGGTGATGATGTACAAGCCGCCACTGATGCGTCCCATCGCTTTATCGAGTTCAGTATCGATATTTTTCCGTTGTTTGAGCTTTTCTTTTTGGGTGAGCAATTGGCCGAGGTCAGTACCAGATTCCTCACAGAGCTGATAAAGACCTTCGCCGGGTTCATCCTTGACGCGGATCGAATCAAAAGCTTTGGTCAGGCCAGCATCCCGGAAGCGCATCAGCAACGGATCAATGGGTTCGTCGTTGCCGCCGTAGGATTCGAATAGTCCGACAACTTGTTTGTCCTTTGAGGCGGCGAGAATGGTGCCCACGGCTTTACTTAATTCGGCGTTGTAGGCGCTGTCGATGGGGGGCATGCCAATCACTAGCCCTGCGGCGCGACCAACAATTTCGTGGACATCCTGGGGATCTGCGACTTTGAGATCGACCATTTCTACGGCAACTCCGGCTTTGGTAATCCCCTTGGCGATCGCCTGGGAAATACGGTCACTGTAGCCATAATCAGAGACGTAAAATACCGCCGCCATTTTATCGCCCTTGGTTTGGGCCTCGCTCCACTGGCGATACCACTCCATCATTTCCTTGGTGTTGTGCTTCAGCAGCGGGCCATGGCCATTGGCAACTAAGGTGATTTCCCCGTCGAGCTTGTCCACCCGCTTCATTGCACTCAGTACCGAGCGGGCGTTGGGAGCCATCAAACATTCGTAATAAAAACGGTAATCCGGTGTGATCGCCTGGAGATCCTCGTCGTAGGTGGCATCAGAACAATAGTGCATCCCGAAGGCATCGCAGGTAAACAGAATTTCGCTTGCCGGATCGTAGGTAAAAATCGTGTCGGGCCAATGGAGGTTCGGCGCACTGACAAATTCAAGGTTGTGACCGTTGCCTAAATCGAGGCGATCGCCACTTTTCACTTCGATAAATTCAAAGGGATCATGGACTAAATCCTTAAGGAACTTAATCGCAATTTTCGCGCCGACCACCACTGCTTGGGGGGCAATTTTCAAAACATCTTTAACGAGGCCACTGTGATCTGGTTCCGTGTGGCTAATGATCAGGTAATCAATGGTTTTCGGGTCAATTTCGCCAGTGAGCGCATCGAGGTATCGCTGCCGAAACTTCGCGTGGGAGGTATCCACAAGGGCAACTTTTTCGCCTCGGATGATGTAGGAATTGTAGGTGGTGCCATTTTGCAAACCGAACTCGATGTCAAAGCGATCGCGGTCCCAGTCCAGTGAACGAATCGTTGTGGTGTTGTCGTTAACCTTTTCTGTCTGGATCGTTAACCGCTTTTCGGTTTTAATTGGCGTAGCAACCATAGGTAACCCTCCTACACTGTGATGCAATAGTCATCTTTCACTTATTGTGGCACGAATTTATTAGGGGTTGTGGCCTAGGCAGAGGGGGAAATGATTAAACATTTCGATAACATTCATCATGGCGCAATGGTCTGAACTGCGGGAGATTTCTCGATTATTTTTGCGATTAGGTTTTACGGCGTTTGGCGGCCCTGTGGCTCACATTGCGATGATGCACGACGAGGTGGTAAAAAAACGCCACTGGCTTACGGAACAGGAATTTCTCGACATTCTCGGCGCAACAAATTTAATTCCTGGCCCCAATTCTACGGAAATGGCAATCCACCTCAGTTTTAAGCGCGCCGGTTGGTGGGGCTTGCTCATGGGGGGCCTTAGTTTTACGGCTCCGGCGGTGGGTTTAATGCTGCTCTGTGCGATCGCCTATCAGCAGTTTGGCACAACACCCCAGGGGACATGGCTGCTCTATGGGGTCAAACCAGTGGCGATCGCCATTATTGCCCAGGCCCTATGGAAGCTTGGGAAAAAGGCAATTAAAGATAGATTTGGGATCGGTTTAGCAGTATTTAATGTGGTGCTATCCCTGGTCGGTCTCCATGAACTGTGGTTGTTGTTTCTGAGTGGCTTCATTGGCCTAGGGAAAAAACTAGGGGGCCAATGGCTAAAAACAAAACAAACCCGTAGCATTGTTCCCGCTCCGTTGCTGTTGCTATTAAATGGCACCCCTGCAAATTTCAGTTTGGGCTGGCTTTTTTTAATGTTTCTTAAGGTGGGGGCGGTGCTCTATGGCAGTGGCTACGTCCTCGTGGCTTTTTTGCGGGCAGATTTTGTGGAGCGCCTCGGTTGGCTGACGGATCAACAACTCCTCGATGCGATCGCCATTGGTCAAATCACCCCAGGGCCTTTATCTTCGACGGCGACTTTCATCGGCTATCTGTTGGGGGGAGTACCGGGGGCTGGGGTTGCCACCTTGGGAATGTTCCTCCCTTCTTTTCTCTTTGTGGCGATTCTCAATCCAATTTTGCCGAAACTGCTCCAGGCCAAATCATTCCGGGCTTTTCTCGATGGGGTGAATATTGGTGCGCTGAGTCTCATGACCGTTGTCACCGTGTTTCTGGCGCAATCTTCTTTAGTTGATCCTCTGACCATTGGGGTGGCGATCGCCGCTTTATTTCTCTTGATCAAATACAAAATCAATTCCCTCTGGCTAGTGCTGGGTGGGATGGCGATCGGTTTACTGTCTCCTTTTTTGCCAAGCTAGTGGGTTTGAATTTAGAGGAGTCAAGGTAGACTAAAATCACATTCATCTGCGTATCAGTCCAAACCATGCAACTCTCGCCCCAGGAAAAAGACAAGCTGCTCATTTTTACGGCCTTTTTAGTGGCGGAACGCCGGAAAAATAAAGGACTTAAGCTCAACTATCCTGAAGCGGTGGCCTACATTTCAGGCTTAATCCTCGAAGGGGCAAGGGAAGGTAAACTGGTCGCCGAACTGATGAGCGAAGGACAGACTTGGCTGACCCGTGATGATGTCATGGCCGGGGTCGCCGAAATGGTGGATGAAGTACAGGTAGAAGCGACTTTTCCCGACGGGACGAAACTGGTAACGATCCACAATCCGATCCAATAATCAAAAAATTTCAGAAACTTCCCTAAAAATTTCTGCCCTCCAACAGACGAATAAAACACCATTAAAAACCTTAGAATTGGAGCAGTCTTTTTTTTGGTGTGACCGGAGTGAGGTGCCTCGGTGAATGTTCTAGATATCCTAAACCGTGGGGGGCCAGCGATGTGGCCCTTAGTACTCTTGTCGATTATGGCTCTGAGTACGATTATTGAGCGGCTGTGGTTTTGGTGGAAAGTGATCCAACAAAGCCAGCGGGTCCAGGACAAAATTTTGGATGCTGCCCATTACCAATGGCAAGCGGTGAGCGAAATTGCCCGCACCTGCCAAAAACATCCCCTTGGTCGCTTCCTCTATGCTCCTTTGAAGCAACAGGCCACCGACCCAGAAATTTTTCACTTGGCCCTTGAAGCGGCGGCAGATGAAGAATTGGCGAATATGCGTCGCGGTGAAAAGGTCTTAGAAGCAGTCATTGCTCTCTCGCCTTTGTTGGGACTACTGGGAACTGTTTTAGGCTTAATCAACTCCTTAGGATCAATCCAATTGAGTGATTTAGGTACAGATTCGACCACAGGGGTGACCTTGGGGATCAGTGAGTCGCTCTTTTCGACGGCGATGGGTTTGATCGTCGCGATTGTGGCCCTAGCTTTTTACCGTTTGTTCCAAGCGCTTTCGAGCAATCAGGTGCGCCTTTTCCGTCAAGCGGGCAGTGAACTAGAAATGCTCTATCGCCAAAATTATCTCGAAGGATTACCTGCTTCTGTTGACAATGTAGATGCAATGCTCATTGAAGGAGACCAAAATGAAGCGTGAGCCAATTAAGCCAGAAACTTTGGGTTTAAGGCCGTTCCAACTCTGGCAAGAAAATTCTGCGCCGGATCTGCGCATCGAAATTATTCCGCTGATCGATGTGATTTTTTGTGTGCTGACCTTTTTTATCCTGGCGGCAGTGAATTTATCGCGACAGCAAGCGATTAACTTAAATTTACCTGTGGCGGAGAGCGCAACGACCCAAATGCCCGATATGGTGATTGTGAGTTTGACGGACTTCGGGCAAATCTATGTGGAAAAACAATTGATTGAGACCCAGGCCCAATTTTCACAAATTGTTGAGGATTATTTAGGGCGTAATCCTAATGGTGTCGTTGTGCTCAATGCGTCGGAAAAGCGGCCCTATCAGGAAGTGATTCAGGTTTTAGATTGGCTCAAATCCATTGGTGGCGAACGGGTCGCCTTGGGAACGGGCGCAGGCACCCAGGGGGAACAGGCCCTTGATTCTTTCTTTGAGGGCCAACAAACTCCGGGCTTGAATCCAGGTACGCCGACAATTCCCCAGGTGCCGGGAGTCAATCCAAATAATGATTTTCAGCTTGAGCCCCTCGACAGTGGCACACCGTTACCGCCGCCCAATGGGAATGGGTTTGATTTGGAGTTACAGCCCCTAGAGGAGTTCGGGACGCCACCTAGTCCGACCCAGATTCAGGAGCAGTTACAAAATAATCAGCAATAGTTTGGAGAATTTGCTGGTGGATGGTTTCAGGGGGTTGGGTAGCATCGAGTTGTTGCCAATTCCCTGGATAGGTTTGAAAAATTTGTTGGTAGTTTTGGCGCACTTGGGTAAGTTTGGCTTTGGTTTCGTAGATTTCTTGGTGCGATCGCCTTTGGACGCGCTCTAGGGCCACCTCCACGGGAAGATCGCAATAAAACACCAGATCGGGATTAGGAAAATCTTGGTTGAGACGGTAAATAAATTCGTATTCGGCGGCATTGTTGGCGTTGTAGGCGAGGGAAGAAAAATAATAGCGGGTCGTAATCACCTGGATCCCAGCGGCAAGTTGTTTGAAGACGCCGTCAATTTCGTTGTAAAGATGATCATGGCGATCGCCAGCGAAGAGATAAGCCAGTTGCCGATTTAGTTGGACTGGGTCGGTGGTAAAGCGCAGCCGTTGCCGCAGAGTTTCTCGAACGAGGTTGCCGATAATGCCGTTGGAGGGTTCGGGACTGAGGACGGCGGGGATCTTTTGTCGCTGAAAATGTTGATACAAAAGCTCGGCTTGGGTAGAGCTACCGGAACCGTCAATCCCTTCAAAAACGATAAATTTTGCTTGGGTTTCACGCTGCATCACCACACCATCTCCGCCAAAAGGCCCGCATTTTCTAGGAGATTGTCCCACGTCTGGAAAGGTTTTTGGTTTTGAATCAAATCACGGCAATGGTAAATTAGTTTGCCAGAGCGATCGCCGAGGATGGTGGCCCCCAACAGTTGATCCTGGCCATCGAGCCACAATTTGAGCGTTAAGTCTTGGGGAAATTGCAGTTGATCAACGCGATCGATCATTAGAGTCTTACTCAGGATTTTTGCGTCGGGGGGCAGATTTTGACCTTGGGCACCCACATGATCAAAAGGTAGCGGTTCAAACAAACGATAGGGAACTTCGCCGTAGGCACAGGGCATTTTTCGGCGCTGGGGCATATTGTTCACGAGGGTTGTCGCTTCGGCGATCGCCAATTCTGGCAAAGCATAACCACCAAGCACTGGCCCGACTCCATAAATATTGCTGCGGGGAGTTCTAAGCTCAGAATCAACCCGTAACCGCATCTGGGGCGGCTGACAAAAATCGGGGGGCAAATTCAGTTGAGTTGTCAAACCCCGGCGCTCTTTGGCCCAAATGACGGCCTGGTGTTCCTGGGTAAGGAGATCTGGGATTAGCTCAAACTGGAGCGTTACCCCCGCCACTTCGAGGCAAGTCTGTAACCGTTGGACGCAGTCAGGATCTTCTGTGGGCAGTAGGCTTTTTTCGCTAGTTAACGTGACCGTTTTTCCCAATTTTGCGAGGCAGTAGGCAAGGGTAAGGCAATGGGGATCGTGACCAACAAGGACAATTTTTTCTGGCAGGGTGCGCCAAGTTTCTGGATTTAAGAGGTCAGTGGGGCTTAAAAAACCATCCTGGGGAGGCGTAACCCAAGTGGTGCCCGTGGCGATCGCATAATGTTTGCTTTGGAGGCGACGGGTTGCGGTGATAAAACAGGTGTTGGGTTTCCAGACAAAATTGCCCATTTCTGGAATTACATCAACGCCCGCTTCTGCCAGGCGTGCCAAGGGTTCATAGAAATCATTCGGGGCGATCGCCCCCTTAACCCAAGCGGCAATATCTATTGGTTGGGGCTGTTCGGCCAGGTGTAGCAAGGTTTTTTCGAGGGCGAGTACCTGTTGATCCTGGAGTGGCTCCCCTGTTTGCTGCACTAAAGCAACTTTTTTACCAGAGGCGATCGCCCGTTTTGCCGTCGCAATTCCAGCTCCCGTTGCCCCAATCACCACCAAATCGTAGTCCACTGCCATACCAACCCCAATCACGTTCAAAAGGGATATCATAACCCAGGTTTCGGATCGTCCTAAAGCTGCTGCAATACAGGCTCGGCTGTCGCTTTTTCCTGGGGAACAGGGCCGGTGATTTTTTGCACATTCACGGCACAGGCTTTTAATTCCGGCTGCAATGAATCGGGACAGGCTTCGGCATGGCTCAGGGCATTGGCTTCGGTATCTTCTCCCCACAAAGCGCCCCAGTGCATCGGCGCAAAAACGGTGCCAGGGGTAATATTTTTCGTGATCAGCGCTGGAAATCGGGCCATACCGCGCGGCGATCGCACTTCCACCATTTCCCCGTCGGTAATGCTGAGACGGTCTGCATCGCGGGGGTGAATTTCCAGGAAAGGATTTGGGTGCATTTTTTGGATTTTTTTGATTCGTCCCGTGCGGGTCATCGTGTGCCAATGGCCGTAGAGTCGTCCAATGGTCAGCACAAAAGGATAGTCGGTGTTTGGTGGTTCTGCGAGACCCCGGGAGTGGTACGCCGCAAACCTGGCCCGGCCATCGGGGGTATGGAACCGTCGGTCGGTGTAAAGCCGTTTGCCCTTAAGGGGTTCGTCCTGGTGGAATAATTTTTGCAATAAACCCCGGTTGTCGGCTGTTGTTTCTGGATCGCACTTGGTCTCATTGGCGGGACAGGGCCATTGGATCGGGCCTTCGGTGGCCAAACGTTGGTGACTTAGCCCCGTCATATCACAGGGGCGATCGCCCGTGAGCTGAACAAATTCGGCGTAAACCTCTGCTGAAGATACCGCCCGGAACTGTTGCTGGAATCCGAGGCGGCGTCCTACCTCGGCGAAAATCTCCCAATCAGCCCAGGCTTCACCGGGGCGATCGCGGAACTGGGGACAATAGGTCACAACCCGCTCCGAATTGGTCATTGCGCCTGTTTTCTCGCCCCACTGCAACGCTGGCAAGAGGAGATGGGCGTAGTTAGACGTTTCCGTGGGGTAATAGGCATCCTGGCAAATGGTAAAGGGGGATTTTAACAATGCAGCCTTGGTTCGTTCCAAGTCGGGCATACTCACCGCTGGATTCGTCGCTACCACCCACAGCAAACCCACTGTCCCCATGTCTAGACCCTCGATCATCGCCCAGGCATCTTTTCCGGGCAGTGGTGAGATGGTTCCTGGGGGTAATTGCCAGGCTTTTTCTAAGGTGGCGCGGTGCTCTGGATTTTTGACGAGGCGATATCCCGGCAGTAAATGGGCCAGTCCTCCCGCTTCTCTGCCCCCCATGGCATTGGGTTGACCCGTGAGAGAAAAAGGCCCGGCCCCCGGCTTGCCAATTTCCCCGGTCATTAGGTGCAAATTAATTAGGGTGCGTACCTTGGCTGTGCCCTCGGCGGATTGGTTCATCCCCATCGACCAAAGAGATAAAACATTGTCCGCATTGGCCCAATATTTTGCGGCTTGTTCGAGGTGATCAATGCGAATCCCACAGCGTCGGGCCACCGTTTCGGGAGTATAGCTCTGGATGAGCATCGCATATTTAGAAAAGCCCTTGGTACATTCATCGATGAAGAGGGTATCGATTTTGCCCCATTTCAGTAATAGATGCGCAATGCCGTTGAGTAAATCAATATCAGTGCCGGGTTTGATCGCCAGGTGAAGATCGGCCACTTCGGCGGTTTTGGTGCGGCGGGGATCAACGACAATTAACTTTGCTTTAGAGCGTTTATGGTGTTCGCGTAGGCGATTAAACACAATCGGGTGACATTCGGCGGTATTGCTGCCGATGATAAAGGCGCAATCGGTTAATTCTAGGTCTTCGTAGCAAGGGGGCGGCCCATCGGCCCCAAAGCTCTGGATATAGCCCGCCACGGCAGAGGACATACAGAGGCGGGAGTTGGCATCGAAATTGTTGGTGCCGAGGCAGCCCTTGAGGAGTTTTTGGGCGGTGTAATAGTCTTCGGTTTGGAGCTGTCCGGAGCCATACATGGCAATACCTTCGCTGCCGAGGGTTGCCTTTACCGTTTTGATCTGCTCCACAATTAGCTCAAAGGCGTCATCCCAACTGATGCGCTGGAATTGATCCTGTAGCGATCGCCGATACATGGGGTAGAGTAAGCGGTCTTGATCGAGGGATTCGGCAATGGTCGCGCCCTTAACACAGACTTTACCGAGGCTGGATGGATGTTGGCGATCGCCCATGACTTTGAGGGTGGGTTGTTCATTTTTGATCACCTCAGAAACTTCGAGGCCACAACCAACACCACAATAGGGACAAAGGGTTTTCGTTTTGCGTTGATCCATTGCTAAACCGCTAACTTTAAGACTTCAATAATAGAGTTAAAAAATGCCAGAAAATTAAATAGCATTCATTAAGGAAAAAATCCCCTGGGGCAATGATCCTGAAAGACCCACATGGCCCCAAAGCGCGTAATAGAAAAAAACCTGTAAAACGCCATTACTTGCCATGACTTTTGTTTTACAGGTTGTGCCTAAACTAATCTCAAAAACCTAATAGGTCGCTTCTTCCTCAATGGGAGGGGTCGCGGTCATTTCCGTTTCGCCTTCATGGAACTCAGCAAACGAGCCCTTCGGTTCTTTGAGGAAAAAAGCACAGAGGAAAGCAACAATCAAGCCCGTGATCCCCAGCACTTGGAAGAAGCCAGCGTTGACCGTGGCCATCACAGGTTCACCTCCATTGGCCCCTGCCGAAGCTTCGGTGAGCAACAATAGCACTGTCAAATAAGCCACTGCTCCCACATTGCCGTAGGCGCCAACGTTGCCAGCAATTTGTCCGGTAATGCGTCGTTTGACGAGGGGGACAATCGCAAAAGTTGAACCCTCTGCGGCTTGCACAAAGAAGGAACAGGCCATCGTTAACAAAACGGCGATCGCCAAGGGCCAAGTCCCCGCCACCGAACTCATCAGGAGATAACCAACCCCCATGCCCACCGTGAGGACAACCATTGTCCATTTCCGGCTGCCCATCTTATCGGAGATCAAGCCTCCCCCTGGGCGGGACATCAAGTTCATAAATGCATAGCTAGAAGCAATAATTCCCGCCGTTGCCTTGTCTAAACTAAAGGTGCCTTCAAAGAAAGCCGGCAACATGGTCACCACTGCGAGTTCAGAGCCGAAATTCACAATATAGGTCAGCTCTAAAATAGCCACTTGGCTAAATTCGTAACGGTCTTCCGGGGCATAGCGTTTTTTCCCGGTCATTAAGTCCTTATTCACAGTCCAGCAGTTATAGGTCTGGAACAGATACAGGCCCACTAGTGCCAGAATAGCGATCGCAAAGCCAGTGCCATTTAAAAAATTCACCTTTTGCAAACGCCAAGCCAGCACCATCAAAATCAAGGTCAAAGGCAAATTCATGGCCAACAGGAACCAGAAATCCTTTTTGGTTGTGACTTCCATGCCCCGGGCACTCTTCGGGCGGTGGTACGTTTTCCCAGGGGGGGTATCACTCACGCTGAAGTAATACAACATCCCATACAAAGCCGCGATAATCCCTGTACCGGCGATCGCCGCCCGCCAATTCAAAATAGCCGTATTAAATTCCGGGAAAAAGAGAATCTTAAAACTTTCCGGCTGGCCGAAATTAAACGCACCGGGGAGGAAAGCCAAAATGATCCCAAAAATCACCATGGTAAAGGCCGAAAATGCCGAGCCAAAGTTACCCCAGCCCCCATAAATGCCTTCTGCTGTACCCACATCTTTGGGAGGAAACCACTCTGCGACCATCCGAATCCCGATCACAAAACCAGCCCCAACAATCCCCATTAAGAGACGTCCTAATACCAGTTGATTAAAGCTCTGGGCCGTCGCGAAAATCAAACAAGGAACCGCAGCATAGATCAACAATAGTGAGTAGGTTAAACGGGGGCCGTATTTATCTAACAGCATGCCGATAATGATCCGTGCGGGCACCGTCAAAGCAACATTACACAACCCGATTGTGCCTAGTTGAGCCTTGTCTAAGCCAAAATCCTGGGCGATGGTGGTTGCGAAAGGTGGAAAATTAAACCACACCACGAACGACAGGAAAAAAGCAAACCAGGTCATATGCAGGATCTTATACCTGCCATTAAATGACCACATTTCTCCAAGCATTGTTTACCATCCTAAAAAGAGTATTTTCAAGCTGCAGGTCAGACTGTCAATTTTCGACCTTATGGGGATTCGAACCAATCAAGAAACTTATGATTATCAAGAAAATAAGCGAGGGAATTATTTTTTCCCATTATGAAGAAACCAATATTATTTGATTCCGACAATTGTTTATGTTCCTGTTGATAGTTCGAATGGCCTAAAAATCTCTCGCCACTGCAAGAAGTTGTGATAAAGAATCACATTCTTTCTTCGCTAAATTCGTAACCGCTGATACTCTTTATGGGGATCGATGCGCTTTTGGGATGACAAGGGGCTTAATCCTGCATCCTAAGCTTCTGAATCTGTTTCTGATGCTAATGAGGATGGTTCATTGGAGGTCTCAGCACTTTCACCATAGGCAAAGCCATGTTCATCGGCGTAACGGTGCATGAAACGCATGAATCTTTCCCAGTGGTCGTCATTCTCAATTTCAAAGCGACAAATGACGCCCCGGAGCTCGTCTCCTTCTTCGCCACCAAAGACAATGCGACAACTGGAGGGGGTAACTGCGATGTCTCCTTCTTCGTCGATCAGTCGGACAATGCCATTGGAGCCAGCAGTAAAGCTCTGGAAACGGTCAAGGGCATTGAGTTGGGCAAAGGTCATAGAGACGGATTTGACACCTGTTTTGGGGTTGCGCTGCAGGCTAACGTTGCTGAGTTCTTCGCTGATGCCGTTGAAAAATTCGATCCGTGGTGTTGGGTCTTTTGGTGGAGGCGGGGCGGCTGGTTCGGTTTGTTTATTTTTGAAGAAGTTAAACATGATTTTGGAGGGCGATCGCCAGTGAGGGAGGGATATAAGGCTATACCCCTATCCTAACAATCGTGTGCTGAACCTATTCGGCTTTGCCTGCTTTATTTTGGATTTTGAGGATCAAAAATCCCCAAGCTACACCAAAGAGAACTGCGGTGATGGCAATGATAAAGCCGTTGAACATCATACTTTCTGCGCTCATGGAAATACTCCTTTGTCTGGTTATAATGGCTTGATTTTAAAGCGGTTTGGCCACAAAGGACATTTTAAAGCAGGTAGTGGGATTTTTGCGGTTGGGGTATTCCAGGGGCGCGGTTGGGATATTCCAGGGGCGATCGCCGCTCTGCAAATTTCTCCAAATTAAAAAAATAAACTCCAAACTCCAAATTTGTGGGGTTTTTGTGGGATTATATAGTTTTTGTTTTTTGCTATGATGAGCGATTTTAGCTACAGGAACTATGCTGAAGAATGACATTTGGATCCTCGAACAAGCCCAACAGGGGATGATTTCTCCCTTTGAAGCCTCACTGATCCGCCAGATCCAACTGTCCCCCCAGCAAACTGTACCGGCCCTCAGCTACGGCCTGTCTAGCTATGGCTACGATATTCGCCTCAGCCCCGAAGAATTTCTTATTTTCCGCCATATCCCTGGCACCGTTGTGAATCCCAAAGCCTTCAGCCCGGAAAACCTTGAGCGGGTTGACCTCAAGCGCGATGAGTACGGCGATTACTTTATTATTCCGGCTAATTCCTATGGTTTGGGCGTGTCCCTCGAAAAAATTCAGATGCCCCCCAATGTCACCGCGATCTGTCTTGGTAAGTCCACCTATGCCCGTGTCGGTCTGATTGCGAACACAACTCCCCTAGAGGCTTCCTGGTGCGGTGCAATCACCCTTGAATTCAGCAACGCCTCTAGTACCGACTGCCGTATTTATGCTAATGAAGGGGTTGTGCAACTACTTTTCTTTGAAGGCGATCCCTGCAACACAACTTATTCTGATCGTGGTGGAAAATACCAAAATCAGGAAGGAAAAGTCACCCTGCCCAGAGTCTAGGCCGATTCTGTTTATAGTTGGCGATCGCCCCAATTTTTATTACAACCCCCATGGACATCGCTTATTTTTGTCTATGGTGAAATCAAATCTTTTCTTTCCCTACATCTCCATTTGCTCCTGAGTTTGAATTGTCATGGATAAATTTCGCGTTGAAGTGCTCCGCTCTACCCCCAACCCCCAGCAAACTATCTGGAGTGCCATGCACCAGGACTACTGCGAGGAATTTGTGTGGGAACAACAGAGTAATTTTCCAGACGAACAAAAAGCAGGGGAGTTAATTGTTAAACATCTTTTGGCGGGTGGTCGCGGTCACTATGGCCCCCTGGAACATCCCCAGATTGTTTTTAATGTGGGCTATTTTCCCCACTCGATGATGCAGCAAATCCGGACTCATCGCGTGGGCGTTTCCTTTGATGTACAGTGCCTCGCCGGAGATACAGAAATCACCTTTGTCCAAGCCTCTGGATCTCTCCGCAAAATTAAAATTAGCGATCTCCATGACCTCTGGCACAACGGAGAAAAAGCCATACGGGAACGCAAAATTCGTGGTCGCAAAGGTGAACAACCAGGCTTTTACCGCCGCGACTGTAAAACTCGCTTGCGTAACATGTCATTAAGGGTGCTGAATGAGGACACTGGTAATTTTGAAATTGGCCATCTCCAAGATGTAATGAGTAGCGGTGAGCAGCCCGTTTATCGCCTGACCTTAGCCGATGGAAAAACCCTTGACTGCACCGTTAATCATCGTCTCTACACGACCCAAGGCTGGCAACGCATGGGAGAAGCCCTGGGTTTAATGACCGATGAAGAACATCAAGTCCTAGCAGTGACAAAAACCTGTGAAGTCATGACCAACGGCGTTGTCCGTCCCGATGCTCTCTACAGTCAGCAATCTTGGTTAGCCGCACAGGCAAAACAAGGGTTAACAGCTCAGCAAATTGCTAATATTTGTGACTGCTCCCCAGACGTGATTCGCCATTGGGCCAAGAAATTTCAATTAAAACTTCCTGCGGGTCATCGGCGAGGGCTAAAAACAGTTGTCGGTAATGGCTGTTATCGCAGTCGTACTTGGCTACAACAGCAACATGAACGAGGGTTACATGTCGATGAAATTGCTGCTTTAGCGAATTGCTCTATCGAATCTGTGAAAAAGTGGAGCTACCATCATGGCCTCCAACTCAATAAACGCTCCCCTGGAACCAAACAACCTTGGAATAAAGGTTTAACGGGTTATCGTCTTACATTGTCTGAGACAGCTATGGAAACACGGCGACGGAATGCGCAACATTTCACCAAACGTGGTGCAGATTCTCACTTTTGGAGAGGCGGCACTGCCACAGAGCGGCAACAGATTGGGGCCTGGACACGACAAATTGCTCCACAAGTCCATGCAAAATTCGACTATATTTGTCAGTCTTGTGGCCAACAAGGTAAACAATTACATGCCCATCATCTCGTACCCGTTTTTGCGGATAAATCCCTTGCCTACGAATTTGAGAATTTAGTTTCTCTTTGTCAGACTTGCCATCAATCTCTACATCAAAATCACTTGGAAGAGGATTTTGCCAGACGATTTCACCCCATCCGAAAACCTGAAATGTGGGCGGCAAAACCTAAATCTAAGGGTCGTCGTTTAAAAGCGCATCCGGTGAAGGTGGTTGCCGTGGAATATCTTGGGATCCAGCCCACCTACGATCTGGAAGTACAAGGGCCTTGGCATAATTTTGTGGCGAATGGTGTTGTTGTGCACAATTCTTTCCGCTATACAGGACAGCGGATTATTGACGTTGCAGAAGGCAAGCGGGACGTAGAAGAGGTCTTTTACCTACGGCCTGTGGGTAAGTATGATAATCGTCAAGGGAAAAAATATTTTTACTCAGAAGAGCAGCGTAACGCTGATAAGGAATGGTGTCTGGCTGCCTGCGATCGCTATCGGCAACGGATTGAAGAAGGCTTGGCAGAGGAGCACGCTCGGAGTTTGATTCCTTTTGATGCGCGGCAACACTTTGTTATGAGTTGCAATGTGCGATCGCTGATGCATTTGTTAGATTTGCGTTGGAAAAAAGACGCCCAACTAGAAGCCCAACAACTTTGTGAATTATTATTTGTTCACTTTGAAACTTGGTGTCCAGAAATTGCAGCTTGGTACCATAAGAATCGCGCCCAAAAAGCACGCTTGTCGCCTTAAGATTTTCTTTAGATTTTTGAGGCTGAGTGCCGATAAATTTACGCAAAAGTTAACATTGCTTGGTAATCTGTAATGTTCTTTCTAAATAGATCGAGTGGATGAAACCTTTGAAAATCAAAGAATAAGGCTGATTATCCATAAATTTTGATTGTCATGACCGGGGAATTTTGTGAAAATTCCTTAATCCTTTTGAATTTTCCTTTTAAGATAGAAGCAGTTGCTTTAGCTTGGTTGTGATGCCTCGAATTTTAATTATTGATGATGATCCGGCGATCGCCGAATTGGTTGCGATAAACCTTGAAATGGCGGGTTATGACGTCAGTCGTGCCGAAGACGGTATTAAAGGTCAGGCATTGGCGGTGCAGCTACAACCCGATTTGGTCATGCTGGATCTGATGTTGCCGAAAGTGGACGGGTTTACCGTTTGTCAACGGATCCGGCGGGAAGAACGCACAGCAGATATCCCCATTTTGATGTTAACCGCCCTGGGGCAGACCCAAGATAAGGTAGATGGCTTTAACGCGGGGGCCGATGATTACCTCACGAAGCCCTTTGAAGTCGAAGAAATGTTGGTGCGGGTGCGGGCTTTATTGCGACGGAGCGATCGCATTCCCCAGGCCGCCAAACACACAGAAATTTTAAACTACGGCCCGTTAACGTTAATCCCAGAGCGATTCGAGGCGATTTGGTTTGATCAGACCATCAAATTGACTCACCTTGAATTTGAATTGCTCCACTGTCTCCTGCAACGTCACGGCCAGACCATTTCTCCCAGCGAAATCCTCAAGGAAGTGTGGGGTTATGATCCTTCCGATGATATCGAGACCATCCGGGTGCACGTTCGCCACCTGCGCACGAAGTTAGAGCCGGAGCCCCGTCGTCCCCAGTACATCAAAACGGTTTATGGGGCGGGTTACTGCCTGGAGTTGCCGTCGCGGGTGAACCACGGGGAGACAACTCAGGTCTCGGAGCCAATGAACTCCTAGGCCCAAGTTTGCTTTGGCGTTAATTGATCAGCGCTCAAAGGTAATGGAGCCAGCGGAGTCCCCAGTTTCTCAGGCGATCGCACTGGGCAAAGCGGCCATAAAGTACCTGGGAGAGCAACCAGCGTTTTAGGGGATATCGCCATTGTCGTAATAAGGTCTGCAATCCCCAGCCGAGCAGGCCCAAGACGATGGGAACGAGAATCCATAGTAAGGGTTGCATCATCAGCGTTGACCAACCCAAGATCACAGAGATTAATACAAAGGCGATCGCCAAGGGCCAGGCCAGGCAACTGAAACCATATTTTCGTTGTCGCCAGGGTAATTGCGTCAATAATTGCCCAATAAACCACCCTTGAATTTCTGCTAACTGTTGATAGAGGGAAGGCGACGGCAGTAGATCCGCTACCACTTGGTGCAACACACCGCCATCAAGTCCAATTTGGGTCTTTAAAACGTTGATCCCTTCGTAACGCAACAGAAAAGAGAGGGACGCCTGGGGCCAGTCACCTTCTCGAAAAAGCACATATTTTCGCCAAGCGAGGTTGAACTCATCGGTAAACGTTAGGGTTTGCCCTTTGTTTTTGAGCGCCAGGAGCTGCAAAAGGTCATCATGATCCAACACAAATAAAACCCCGTGGCAGAGTGTGGACTGCGGTGGCGGCGTTAGCTGTTCTTGATCCAGTTGGATGTAGGGGTGTGCGGAAACAGTCACGGGAGAAAGGGCAAAAAGCGTAAATGACAGAGAAAACTATTGGGGCTTAACAAGGGACGCTCTGGGGAGACTTGGTCGGGCTTTGGACGTTTGTGAACTCGGTTTGGGTTGTCGTTTGAACGTGCCTTGAATGAGACTGATAAAAAATCTTAAGAGTCCCTGCCATTGCTGTTCACTGGTTTGGATATTGTGCTGGTGGGCCTGGAGGATTGTCGTGCAGTGGGGATGGCTCATCAGAGCTTCGGTGTAGGTATTCGCAATGGTGCCATCCAGTTGCAGGATTGTTTTCGCGTAAATAATGCCTTCGGGGAGGGGCTGTTTCGCTTGTTGGTGCTGTCGTTTGCGTTGGTCAAGGGCAATTTTTAGTTCTCCTAGTTTGCGTAGGCAACAGAGAAATTGGCGATCGCCAAGCAGATTTTGAATTTGCCGCTGATCTTGGGCATCGCCCGTGGGATTGGGGAGTGGGGGGAGAGGGCCGGAGTTTTCGCCATGATACAAAGGGTGTGTCGGTTCCCTGAGGAGGGTGTGGTATTGTCGCGCCAGTTGCGATCGCAAATTGCCGTAGGCCGCCTGTAAATCGGGGGAGTAATGCTGCTGGCTGAGCGTATCCTCCCTGAGATAATACAAATCTTGGTAAACCTCCTGGGGAATAAATCGCTGACCATCAATGGCATCGACCACCATCGTACTGACCTCTAGGGTGCTTGCATCCAGAAAAACCTGGTTTAGAGCCTGGATAAATGGGTCCATAGCAGCAGGCTGGAGCTGAGGGGATTTGGCTTCGGGAGCAGAACGATTCATGGGAGACCAAAAAAGTGGGATGAAACAATTGGGAGCGTCGTTAGCAGTAACACCTAGGACTCTTCTTCTAGAAAAAGAGGCGCCTCGTCTCCAAAATCAAAATCATCAAAGTCCTTGCTATCAAAGGTACTCAGTTCTTCTAAATCTGCTAGCGCTTCTTCTAAATCTAGATCCCCATCGGGGGCGATCGCCGCATCGCTGGCGGATAGATCAATGGCACTGTCTTGATCCAAATTATCGAGGCTGGTGATATCTATCGCTGAATTTTCGTCATCAAGGGCAAGATCGAAATCAGGATCTAGTTCACCCGACAGATCAAGTTCCTCTAACCAACTATCATCGCTGAAATCATTGGTCGGGGCGGCTGTTGCGTCATGGTGATGATTGGCCTCGCTGGTGCCGTTGCTTTCATCTCCTAGGGAAGGGAGATCGGCTGTAAGGTCAAGATCATCATCCCAAAGGGCCATGGCCTCCGGTGGCAAAGTCTGGGGGTCAAGATCAAGGTCTAAGTCGTCAAAATCCAGGGCTGCAGCATCTTGCGGACTAAGATCATCTGGCTGTTGAAAATCTGCCTGAATCACAGTCTCTTTGCTGAACTCACTGGCCTCAAAGTCGTGGGAATTTTCTTGGTGATCAAGGGCTTCGATTTCAAGTTCGGAGAGATGGTCTTGATCAAGGTCAAAGTCGAGCAGTGCTGCCTCATCGAGTTCCCCTAGGTTAAAGATATCGGCATCTTCTTCCTCTGGGTCGGCTCCCTCTGACAGCCAAGCGTCGGGATCCGTCGTGGATTCCGGTGGGGCATCAGGATCAGCCGGGGCGACGTGAATATCCTCGGTGAAGTCTTGTTGTTCTAGATCTAAATCAAAGGATGCATCGAGGGGATCAAGGGCCATTTCCCCAGAGAGCTCCATCTGGTCGAGGTCAAACTCAAAATCGTCAAATTGCTCAAGATCGTCTTCAGATAGAGCTTCTGGAGCTTCTAGGGAATCGATATCTGACCCAGAATCATCACTGGTATTGTTGGAATGATCAATGGGTTCGAGATCAAGCTCAAAATCACTGGGCAGATCGAAGTCTTCCTCGGCTAGGGGATCTGCTGTTGCCAAGGGATCAGCCCCAAGCTCAAAATCGGCATCAAAAGCATCGGGATCGAGGTCTAGGTCTCCGTCGTCATCTAATTCTAGATCTAGGGCTAAGTCTGAACTGCCAAGGTCTGGGGCATTTAAGGGGCCGAGGGTATTTTCGTCTAAATCTGTGGGGAAGAGGTTGAAGTCAAAGGCGTCCAAATCCTCTAGATCCGTGGGTAGGTCTTGGTGATCTGTAATGGTTTCTTCGGGGGCGATCGCCGCATCTGCTTCGGTGGTTTCAATGAGCGTTTCTTCATTACTCCCCAGAAGATCGTCCAAGTCAGCGGCGGCCAAAGTCTCTAAACGTTCTAAGTCAGAGTCCGTAAAGTCTAATTCTTCTTCTTCGCTGAATTCCTCGTTGGGCAAGGCATCATCTGCCGTCAACTCTGATGAGGCTTCCGGGTCATTGTCAAAATCGGCGGTGGTGACATCCGGGAAGGCTTGGCTTAGGCGATCGCCAAGTTCATCTTCCGGGAGTTCGCCGAGGGCCAGATCCTCTATGAAAATATCCTCCCCAAAGTCAGCGATGGTTTCATTGAAGTCCCCTAAGTCTGCTTCACTATCACCATCATTAGCTTCGGACTCTGCCAGATCAGGTAAAGCCTCTGCTTCTGCGGCCAGTTCCTGCTCCAACCAATTTTCCGGAAGGGGAGGTAAAGGCAATCGGTCTGTCTCCGGCCCATCGAGGGACGTGATCTCCGTGACGCCTGGGTGATTGTGCCAATCCTGATTCAAAAATGCAAATAAAGTCTCATCATCGACCGCATCTAGATCCGTGGTTTCTAACGATGTCGCTGTCTCTGCTACGGGAGTTTCGGGGTCTTCGAGTAAATCTTCTAATTCTAAATCGTCTACTGCCTCATCTCTGAAGGGATCGCTGTCTACTTCAAAATCTGCCAAATTGGGGACATAGGCATCGGGGCGATCGCCGTTGGCCCGTTCTGCCGCCGTGGTATCAACAGGGGTTTCCCAATCTTCAATTTCTGGGGCCTCATGGGTTGTCAGGGTCGCCTCTGGCGTTTCATCCAGGGCAATTTCCGCAAAATTATCTAAAAAGTTGAGAGAATCAGCATCCGCTAGATCCTTCGCCTCGTTCTTTTCTGCGACAAAGCTGGGCTGAGGTTCCGCAGCTGATTCGGTCGGGGCAGAGGGGGCTACCGTTGGCAGGGAATTATGGGGCAGAGGGGGAATTTTATCACTCTCCGGCGGCGTTTCCGAAAAAGGCTCAACAACCTTCACCGTTGCGGCCATGAGCGTTTGGTTAGGAATTTCAAGGAATTTCAGGTCTAGGGGTTCCTCGGCATTCATCAAGCGGTCATATTGCTGCAGGGTCACAAGCAACTGAAATAGCTGTTGCAAACCCTGGAAATTTTCTTGAATTTTACGGTGACCTAGGGCAACTTGCTGTTGATGAAAATGCTGGAGATTCTGGTACTGAGCAGTATTGAGTACGGCCTCGTCGACATCATTTTCGACGGTGCCATTAATGAGATCGACTTGGGTATGGAGGCTCGTATCGGGAGGGTAGGGCTCACCCTGGTCAGGATGACGGACAATGCGAGTCGTAATATTTAGGGTTGCTGCCTTACTCGCCACCATCGTAAAGGCTTTGGAAAGGTCGCCGCTGCGGAGGGCTTGCTTAAATTCATCGCTTAAGGACATGGTGGAATCTCCTTGGTCACTGGGTTGGCGCAAAAATGGGGGCGCAGTATGGATAAAAGCCTGGGGATGATGGCTGGGCGGATGTTATTTCTTCTCAGAATATCCCATCCCTAAAATGTCGTTGGTAAAATGCCAGTAAATGTAACATTGCCCTATTTGTTTGACATTGCCGCTGATCTTAGGGCCATAGGGTCTGGACGGTATAGCCGAGGTGCGCCAGCATTTCCCGTAATAGCGGTAGGCTCAAACCAATGACGTTACTATGGCAGCCTTCAATTTTTTCGATAAAAAGCCCCCCTTTTCCTTCAAGGGCAAAACACCCTGCACATTGTAGGGGTTCACCGCTGCGCACATAGGCCGCAATGGTGTCATCGTCAATGGCTGCAAAATAGACTTTTGTAACTCCGTGGCGCACGAGCAGTTGGTTTTGGGTTTGATCCACGAGGGCATGGCCTGTATAGAGCAAACCGTAATGGCCCCGCATGGTTTGCCACCGGGCGATCGCCTCAGTAGGGGAGGCCGGTTTCCCCAAGATTTCCCCTCGGACATGGAGCACTGAATCGCAGCCGAGGATTAAAGCATCTTGACGATGTTGGGCCACGGTTTTTGCTTTGGCCGCAGCGAGGGCTTCGACCAACTGGGCCGGATCATCATGGTGAATTTGGGATTCATCAAAATGACTCACGTGGACAATGGGGTTGATCCCAATGCCTTGGAGTAAACGACGACGGGCTGGGGAAGCGGACGCAAGGACAAATTCCATGGTGTTTTGAGGTAAGGCGGCGCAAACAAAGGCAATTACAGCATACCCAGGTGGATGCACTGGCGGATCAAGGTGTCAAAAATATTGCTTGAATATGGCTGATCAATTAGACCTTAAAGGAATTGACCATCGCGTTAAAGAGTTTCTCCACTTGGGGCCAACGGCTTTCGCGGGTCGAGAGATTAAAGGTATAGAGTTTGCCTAGCTTGACGGCAACGGTGGCGAGGTCATGGCGCATTTGACCTTCAGGGAGGGTGACGCGATATTCGAGGGTGTAGTAGGTTTGGCCCTTGTCGGTGCGGCTTTCGGCCCGGATCAATTCAGGTTGGCGATCGCTATTTTGGCTTGCTTCTTTCATAAACCGATAGCCAACATCGGTGGGAGTGCCGAGATCGTTTAAGGCTTTGTCGGCGGGAACATCACTGATAATGACGCTCAAATTTTCGGAATATTCCACCAAATCCCGAAATACCACATCTACGCCAGTATCGCTCTTGCTGACGTCAACGGGAATCCAACCATTGGGATAGAGAAACTGATAGCCATAGGTGCCATTGCTATAGCCCTGGAGGCTACCGACGCCACCGCAAGCAGCCAACGTACAACTGATCACGATCAACAAACTGGCGATCGCCTTTTTCCATCGATTTTGGCGCATTTATTTACCTCAGAAATTTAAAAGAAATTAAAAAATAAACTTACAGAGCCGGAGTCTCCGCGTTCATCATCCTAGCGAAAACACCGGCTCAAACCGAAATTTATTGGGTTTAATAATGCCTTAGGCTCTTGCTAAATCGCCTCTTCCGTTTCGAGGTTAAACAGCATTTGCAGCGATTGGAGGCAGACTCGACGGGCTTCAATATCCTGTTGGGCCCGCAGTTGCACCATCGGATCATGGAGAATTTTATTAACGATCCCCCGGGTCAAGGTTTCGATAACTTCCTGGTGCTTCTCTTCAAATTCTGCACCGAGGCGAGAGAGGGCTTTTTCCAGCTCCTGCTCCCGAATGCTTTCGACTTTGCTGCGTAGGGAACTAATGGTCGGGACGGTTTCGAGGGACTGCCACCATTGGATATAGTTTTCTACTTCCTCTTCTAAAAGGGCTTCGGCTTCTTCGGCCATTTTGCGGCGGGACGCTTGGTTTTGGGCCACTACTTCCTTGAGGGCGTCCACATTATATAAACGCACGCCGGCGATTTCTTCCACATCGGCAGCAACGTTAAGGGGCACAGAAATATCGATCAAAATTAACGTGTGAAGATCGAGATTTTCCAGTTTCGCCCGGTCAAGAATCGGTTCCGTCGCCCCGGTACTGGTAAAGACAATGTCCGCCTGTTCAACGACATTGAGCATCTCTGGCAGCAATTCTAATTGCAGATCCACATCGGGGAATTTTTTCGCGAGATCCCGCGCCCCCCGTTCGGAACGGTTGACGATAGTGATGTCTTCGGCCCCTTTAGAAACGAGGTGTTGCACCAACAGACGCGACATTTTCCCGGCACCGATAATCGCAATTTTTTGATTGGAAAGATCCTTGACCTTCATCTGGGCCAATTCCACGGCGGCGGAGCTAATGGAAACGGCCCCGGTGCCAATGTTGGTTTCGCTGCGGACGCGTTTCCCGGCGGTGATCGCCCGTTTGAACATCCGGTCGAGTAAGCGCCCTAGGCCTTTGTGCTGTTGACCAAGTTTGTGGGCGGCTTTGACCTGGGCGAGGATTTGGCCTTCGCCGAGAACGAGACTTTCTAGGCCCGCAGCGACTCGCAAGAGATGACGGATGGCATCTTGGTGCAGCAGGGTGAAGAGGTAACGGCGCAGGCGGTTGAGTTGGAGTTGTCCGGTTTCCGCAAGAAATTGGCAAATTTCCCGCACGCCCTGTTCTGTTTCCTGCACGACGGCATAGATTTCAAGGCGGTTACAGGTACTGATAACGGCGACTTCTTCTACGTGGGGGTAGGATTTGAGGTGGGCGATCGCCTCGTCCATTTTCGCTTCTTGAATACTGAGTTTTTCGCGGATTTCGACGGGGGCTGTTTTATGACTCAGGCCAACAACAACGATATTCATGGGGTTTTCTCTAAAGGTTTGATCTCTCTAGGGCTCCAACATCCAAGGGAAGCGCAGAGTTCTATTAAAGGATTTTTTTAACTTCCTATGCAATGTAGTCTCCGAACATTTAGGGACAAAAGGTTTTGTAAAGAAAATTTATGTAACTTTACGGCATCCCAATCGCTGACAGCGCACGAAAAAAAGGCGACCCCTCGTTGGCGATCGCCCTTTTGTTGCAGACAGATTAAACTCCAATGATCGCTGTCAAGTTTGATCCTAGAGTTGAATATTTTGGGGGTTGTCCCACATGTGAATGGTATCCACGAAGCGAGCCGTCATGGATTGGCTAGAAATAACCAGAGACTGGGTGCGTGCGCCACCATGGAACAGACGAACCCCTTCCATGAGGGTGCCGGGGGTAATCCCACAGGCCGCAAACAGAACCGTTTCACCGGAAGCTAATTCTTCTGCTTCATAAACCTTGTCCGGATCTTCAACGCCCATGGACTTGAGGCGTTTGATATTTTCTTCGCGATTCCAGTCCGCACTTTCGGGGGTATTCACATCGGCGGGATCGTAAATCAGTTGCCCTTGGAAGTGACCACCCAAACAACGCATCGCGGCGGCACTGATCACCCCTTCAGGAGCGGCCCCAATTCCCATCAGCGCATGGATGTTCGTCCCAGCAAAGGCAGCACAAATTGCCGCAGATACGTCCCCATCGCTAATCAAACGAACCCGGGCGCCAGTGGCCCGAATTTCTTTGATCAGATCTTTGTGACGGGGGCGATCCATCACGATAATGACTAATTCTTCTGGGCTACGATTTAAGCACTCAGACAAAATTTTGATGTTTTCGGTGGCTGACTTGCGAATGTCAACTTTTCCTTTGGCGGCTGGGGGCGCGGCCAATTTTTTCATGTAGTAGTCGGGGGCATGGAACAGACCGCCTTTTTCGGAAATGGCGAGGACTGCCATGGAACCGGGTTGACCATTGGCGACGAGGTTGGTGCCTTCACAGGGGTCAACGGCGATGTCAATTTCGATCAGTTCATCGGGGTTGCAATAGGCTTTGGCATCTTCACGGGTACAAATACCGACTTCTTCACCGATGTAAAGCATGGGGGCATCATCCCGCTCCCCTTCACCGATAACGATGCGACCGCGCATATGAATTTGATTCATCCGTTCCCGCATGGCTTCAACGGCCACTTGGTCGGCGGTATCTTTTTCGCCCATCCCCATCCATTTGGCAGAGGCGATCGCCGCTTGTTCGACAACTTCAATAATTTCTAAACCGAGGGTGCTTTCCACGCTTTTTATCCTCCAGACTGCGACTGTTGATCAAAACCACCAGTCATTTAGTTTTTTTGTAAACACCCCAAAGTCTATCAGAGAAGGGCGATCGCCTCAGAAGATTCCCAGAAAAGTTTTTCCTTTAAATATCTCCGGATGGGCTAGAGAAAATAGGTCGTTAAGGTTTCATATAGAAGGGTGAGATTGGTTTGGCGATAGTCGTGCTGGAGGGAGTTTGCAGGGGGCGTGTTTTGGGCAAGTCGCCGCAAATTTGCTTGGATTTGTGAAAAATCCCGATAACGGTTTTGCAGTCCCTTCAGGATCGGGCAAATAACGGGGGAAGTCAGGATATTTGGATCGGCTCCCTGGGGCATGAGGGGGAAATGTTTGAGGTGATTAAAGTGGGTTTGGGGGAGAGTGGCGATCGCCTGGATAATTTCTTGGCAACATTCCCGGGTAAATTCCTGGGCGAGGTAACGCTGGATAGACGGTTGCAGGCCAAAGTAGGGGCGATGATTTTCTTTTTTCTCCAGGAGGAAACGTCGGTCAAGGGAGCGCACCGCATCCCAAACTTCACTGGCAAAGGGCATTTCTACATGAAAGTTAGCCTGCAGTTGTTCGAGGGTAATGGATTTGCCCCACAACATCAGCCAGTAGAGCACTTCCTGTTCGGAGTTGCTAATGCGGCAGGTGAGATTGTAGAGGATATCCCGTAGGGTATTGCCACCGATAATTGTTTCTTGGTTTTGAAATTGCGCCACAGAACCGCCATACCATTCTTGAATCCCTGTGGCAATTAGCCGGAGCTTGAGGGGGTTGCCGCGATAGGTCTCGACCAAATCAGCCCAAAGCTCTGGGTCTTGGAGGTTATATTCCTGGAGGATTTGCTGGGCGACTAAATTACTGAGGCCTTCGACGGTGATCAATGTGACCCTGGGGTTGTCCGTGGCTAAGGCTTCGATGGCGGGGGAATTTTCTCTGGAAATCACGACAACGGTGCCAGCTAGACTCTGGTGGGCGATCGCCTCTAAAAATTCCACATACATTACGTGTTGCGGTTGATAGTTTCCCGACAGACAAGCGGTGGCAAAGAGTAGTTCCCAGTGGTCAAAGACTAAAATCTTCGGCTGCTGTTGCAAATGATCCTGGAGTTGGGCGATCGCCCCGTCAGGGTGTTCCGCCAAGGCCCATTCCTGCTGAATCAAAGCCCAATTGTGATCAAACATGAGGCGATCGCTGAGGTTACACCAGAGCGTGTTTTCCTGGAGTGGTGGGTGGTGCCGGAGCACTTCGCTGACAAGGGTAGTCTTTCCCAGGCCGCCACCCCCTAGCACGAAGATTAATGAAATATCCCTTTGTTGGAGCCGTTGCCCTAGGGTGCGCAGGGTTGACTCTTGGTTATAAAAATGATTCTTGTTTCTCGGAATTCCTTGGTACTGGGGTGGTGTTGGGGCTGGTACTTGGGACTCCGTCGTTGCGGCCATACCGTTGGGTACGATTTTATCGACCGCTGCCTTTTCTTGTTCCGAGAGCTGCTCATATTTAGTGGTCAAAGCCAACTGGAGTGAACGAATCCCCACCCGTTGGTTACAATAACGTCCGAGGCGTTTCCAAAGATCCGGAGCAATAACCCGTTTTACATAGCTGTGGGAATAGCCATCGATCTGAATATCTTTTAATTTGTACCCTTCTAACGCCCGCAATAATAGCTCTTGACGCAGTCCATCCAGGGGGTCCCCGTGTTTGTGACTAAGCCAAATACAAAGCTGAAGAAGCGTAAGGTTGGTCATGTGGCGTTATTCGATGAAATGTTAGGTGACGGCTGCAATGGACAATGCTCTGCCACACACTAAGGCAACTATCTAAGAGTTTATCTGTATTCCTTTCCTTCCTGGTGTCCTTGACCAAAAGTTGTGAATAATATGACTTTGTGAATAAAATGACTTTCTGTATCTGCCAATAAAGAGCAAAATGTTGCAGAAAATGCATTGTGAGCATTTTTGAGTTGCTTTATTTTTGACCATTCAGTCAAGATAAAAAATGTCTTGTCAGAGCCGTTAAGCATTAATCGTGATTGGCCGTCACTTTTATGCAAAATTTGGATGCAAAATATTCATCGCAGCGATGGTGAGAGTAAGGGACTTTTGGCGATCGCCTAGGTCTTAAGGAAAATCCTTTAGGATCAAAAAAGCATTGCGCAAGCGAAAAACGTCACCGAAATTGATGGGATCAGTTATGGAAATTAGTGCAGCATTACCCGCCTTTGTGATTACGTTGCGGGAGGGCTTTGAAGCGGCCCTGGTGGTGGGCATTGTCTTGGCTTGTCTGGCGAAAGCGCAGCAGATGTCCCTCCAAAAGTGGGTCTATGGTGGCATTGGTGCCGGGTTGGGGGCGAGTGTCCTGGTGGGCTGGGGTCTGTGGGGGCTGCTGTTACAGGTGGCGACGGCGGATGGAGCCTATGCGCCAGTTTTTAAACAAATCCTCGAAGGGAGTTTTGGGGTTGTGGCGATCGCCATGTTGAGTTGGATGCTCATTTGGATGACCCGCCAGGCCAAATCTTTAAAGTCCGATGTCGAAGGGGCATTGCAAGCGGCACTCCAGGACAGAGAAACGGCGGCCTGGGCTGTCTTTTCCCTGATTTTTATTGCGGTACTCCGGGAGGGATTTGAAACGGTGATTTTTATCGTGGCCCAATTCCAAGGGGGATGGCTGCCGCCGAGTCTTGGGGCGATGGCTGGCTTGACTGTGGCAACGGTGCTGGGGTTTCTCCTCTTTGCCCTGGGGGTACGGCTGAATATCAAGTTATTTTTTCAGGTGATGGGAATCTTTCTGCTGCTGATTATTGCGGGGCTGGTGGTCGGTGTTCTAAAGCACATCGATGCGGCGATCGCCCTTTTTGCCCAGATCCAAACCCAATATCAAGCCCTCTGCATTTCCCCTGCCCCAGCCTGCGTTCTAGGGATTCAGCTTTGGGATTTGTCAGAAACTTTACCCGACAAACAGTTTCCGGGGATTTTGCTGAAATCCTTGTTGGGTTATCGCCAAAAAATTTACCTGGCCCAGGCGATCGCCTATGTGCTCTTTCTCAGTTCCGTCGGGACGCTCTATCTTTATAGCCTCGGTTTGTTCCGTAGACCCGATGTCCCCTCAGTGAAACAACCCTAGGGAAATCGTTTTAGCTAATCATCGTAATCATACGAACGCACGCGACCACATTGCCGCAACAAATAGGGAGGCACTGGGTTGCCGCGATAATATTCCTGTCGCCACCGGGCTGGTAAGCAACTAGCATCGATGCCGTAGTCAAACCCGCGCTGATAACGGTAGTTATTGTAATTGTTGTAGTTACGATCGAAAAGAACACCGAGAATAATGTCACGGATCAAACTGTCATTTCCCCTAGGCAGACCGAAGGTTTGAAACAGGCTCCGACGCAGATTTTGGTCGCGTCTTAGGAAATAAAAAAGCTCGCGGGGAATACGACTGTTGTAATTGCGATCAATGTCATTAAAAATTCTATCCCAGGAAGAAATTTCATCTCGCCAGTCGTATCGACGGTATTGATATCGATAGCGATCATCGTCGTCATCGTCATAATCATCCCAGTCATCATCGTCATCATAATCCCAACGATATCTGTAGTATTCGTAGGAATTTTCGGGGGTGTTGTTTCTTCTGGGGTCAGCGGCGGCGGGCAATGTGGGCAGTAGTGACCCCAAAGTCAGGAGGGGAATAAGGCCCAGCAGTACCCATTGACGTGTGAAGGGTTTCATGGTGCTAAATATCCTGCTTAACTCAATCCTTGTGTAAAAGTCCATGACAGGTTAAGCCACGGAAAAGTTTCCCAATGGGCGTGAAATTAATGATGTAAAAATTTGTACTAATTGCTGTTTTACCGTGGCGAAAAACATCAAAAAAGCAAGCCTGGAATGATATTTTTCCAAAACTTGCCGATAATGAACTGTAACTTTTCTGAAATGAAAAATTGATCTGGTTTAAAAAACTGTTTTTAAAAATTCGAGCAATTCATCCCAGGATTTGAGATCCGCTTGGGGGTCATAATCGCTAGAATCCCACTTGGTAAAAGAGTGCAAGCCACCCCCATAGATTTCCATGTCGTAGGTCACGCCCGCTTCGTTTAAATCTGTGGCGAGGGCGGCCACCTCAGCGATGGGAGAGACAGGATCAGCCGAGCCATGGAGCACTAAAACGGAACCTGTGGTTTCACTGTAATCTTGACCTTCTGGTAGAGCTAAGCCGCCATGGAAGGAAATGAAGCCATCAAGATCTGCCCCTGACCGGGCCATTTCTAGCACTGCCGAACCGCCAAAGCAATAGCCCATGATGGCAACTTTTTCTGGGTCAACCCCTTCGAGTTGCTTGGCGACTTCTAAGCCTGCTTGTAATCTTTCGCGCATCAGTTGGCGATCGCCATAGAGTTTGCCACTTTCTGCTTGGGATTCAGCGACATTTTCGGGTCGTACCCCCTGACCATACAGATCAAGGGCAAGTACCGTATAACCTTGGGTCGAGAGCATATTCGCGCGCATTTTCTCGTAGCGATTGAGGCCATCCCAGTCGTGCACGAGTAAAACAACCGGCTGATCATCCCCAAAGCCTTCGTTGCGGGCAACATACCCCTCAAAGGGTTGGTCATCGATGTCATAAACCAAAGGATAGGCAACAACATCAGCTGTGGCGGGTTTTTGAATACCTATTAACCCCACAAGCCCAGCTAATAGAAGGATTTTTCGTAACATCTTTAAAGGTCTCTCCTCAACGTATCTACAATCACTGATATGCGGTTAGGCCACGAGCCACAATATGGCGATCGCCAGCTTTTCCGGCCATCACATTGTAGCGATCCTAAAAAATCATCGTTAATTCGGTTACTGCATAGGTAATTATTCTTAGCCACTAAAAACGCAGTAACTCAAAGTCATTGATCAAAAATTTTTAGTTACTGAATTGTTAATATGAGACGATCCCAATCTCGCAAGCTTTCTCCCCCGTTACTTTGCTGCCTTTCACCCTGGAAGGGAGGGGTCTCCGGAGCTTGGCCACTTTTTTTGATCAAGCATCTTCTAGAGCCAGTACAACGGAGACAACGCCCGCTGCTCTTTCAGTCATCCCTACCCCCAAAAAGAGTGAGAAGTTGGAGTTATTTTGAGGAGCCGGTGGGCAATGGTGGTAGTTGGACTGGGATGAGGCAGTAGGTAAATCGAATATTGCTTTATCCATGTCCATTGAAATCAGCACTTACCACCACGTAATTTTATTGAGATTGAACTATGTTCACTAAAAATTTCATTCATTTATCAACAGGAATGGCGATCGCCTTGATCACGGCCTGTGGTCAATCTGCAGATTCCGCCAAACTGCTCCAAGCAAATCCTATCGCTTCAGAAACCCAAAACACCGGGGGGGTAATGTCCCAATCGCGGCATCAGACGGCAGAACCATCGACCCCAACATCACCTGCCCTAATTGCCCAAGTCCCCACGCCCACTAGCCTCTCTCCAGAAGGACTGCGCTACTTTCAAAACATGGGCCCCCTTGAATATGCAGCTCGCCTGAGCGGTGTCCCAGATTTACCAGCCTGGCGCGTCCGACTTCGCCTATCACCACCGACCCTGATCGACAATGCTCGAGAACAACTGAACACGGTAACTGTCGATCACTATAATCTGTCCCCATCTCTCTATCAGGATCTCGCAGAGAGCTATGGGGTAGAAAATGCTGACCCTAGTTTCAATGATCGATCACCCCACCAGGCTTGGTCTTTTACTTTTATGCCGATCATGGGGATTGCTGCTGAATTACGGCCAGAATATACCGAGAGTCAGACTTTTCCTTTCGAGAGCAAAACAAAGGAATCTTGTGATTTTGTCGGGAATTGTACTGATTTGACTTTTTTAGATTTTGGTGGTGACGAATGGCGGGCTGCACCGACCCTTGCCCCAGAACAAGCCCCTTGGGAAAGTGAATCCCAAAGTATCTATGTTTTAGTGCGAGCGTTAGCACAACAGGCTGGCTGGTATGACCCAGTTCTAGGTTGGTTGCCTCCGACAGAAGTTCCTGAAGGAACCTCCGATGCAAGGCCCTGGGTAGAGATTTTGATTGATAACTACCCAGGCAATGGCGGTGGTTACCAAGGGGTCTGGTTGGAACGAGTTGCCGATGACAGCGTACAACAGATTGTCCATGGGGTATTTTATGAACCGACTAACCCACAGATTTTTACCTTTGAGAGCTATCGTTGCCGCCGCACTTCACCCCCGGGAAGTTTGAGCCTCCTTTGTCCCTAAAGGATAAAAAGGCAAGAAGCGCTTGGATGGGCCATTTGTCACCGCTAGAATTGAACTTTTTCGGGTAAATTTTCCGCAAAAGTAAAAGCAATTGGCCTGGGGGAGCGGGCGACAAAACTGAAGCTAAGCAGAAAAAGAGTTAAAAATTTCCTGAAAATCCCAACGTTAGCGATACAAAGGGGAAATTTTCGCGCAAAATAAAATCACTTGACTGCACCAATGGAGAAACTTAACTGTGGCTGTGGATTACGATATTGTCATCATCGGCGGTGGTTCTGGAGGCCTCGTGGTGGCCAGTGCAGCGGCCCAGTTAAAGGCAAAGGTGGCCCTGGTCGAAAAGGATCGCCTTGGGGGAGATTGCCTCTGGTATGGTTGCGTTCCCAGTAAATCTTTTCTCCATGCGGCAAAAGTTGCCCACCAAGTGCGCCACGCAGGACGGGTCGGCGTTCATACAAAAGCGCCAGAAATTAATTTTTCAGAAGCAATGGGCCATGTACAAAAGGCGATCGCCACCATTGAACCCCATGATTCTCCAGAGCGATTTGAGGGGCTTGGGGTCGAGGTGATTTTTGGGGATGGTCAGTTTCTCGACGGCAAAACTTTTCTCGTCAATGGTCGCAAGCTAACGGCCCGCGCTTTTGTGATTGCCACCGGATCACGGCCTGCTGTTCCCCCCGTCGAAGGGCTCCAGGAAGCGGGTTTTATTACCAATGAACAGGTGTTTTCCCTCACAGAGCAGCCAGAATCCCTCGCGGTGATTGGGTCGGGGCCGATTGGTTGTGAGTTGGGGCAAGCCTTCCACCGTTTGGGGACGGAAGTGACTCTGTTTGCGAGCCGCGATCGCCTTTTGCCCAAAGAAGACCCCGACGCCGCCGCTGTCCTGGAGCAACAATTTAACCAAGAAGGAATCACCATTCTGAAAAATGCCCGGTTAAAACGGGTAGCAGTGGTCAAGGGCAAAAAACACCTCTACACTGAGGATGATTCCCAGGTGGCGGCGATCGCCGATGAAATTCTCCTGGCCACGGGCCGCACTCCCAATATCAAGTCCCTCAACCTAGAAGCCGCTGGAGTGGACTACGACAGTCAAGGCATCCATGTAAACGACAAACTCCAAACGACCAATGGTCGGATCTATGCTTGCGGCGATGTGATTGGGGGCTATCAGTTTACCCATGTGGCGGGTTACGAAGCCGTTGTGGTACTCCAAAATGCCCTGAATCCACTGCAATTATTTCTCAAAAGCGTCAATTATCGGGTGATTCCCTGGGCAACCTTTACCGATCCGGAGGTGGCACGGGTTGGCATGACCGAGGAACAAGCCCGTAAACGTTACGGTGATGTGCTGATTTTGAAAGTGCCTTTCGCGTCAGTGGATCGGGCCCAGGCGGAGGATTCTACCGTGGGCTTTAATAAGTTGATTGTGCGTCATAACGGCGAAATCCTAGGGGCGCATCTGGTAGGGCCAATGGCAGGGGAGCTGATCCATGAAATTGTTCTGGCGATGACCTATCGCTTACCGGTTTCGGCCTTAACGGGGATTCATGTTTACCCGACCCTGAGCGAAATTAATAGTAAAACGGCGCTGTTACTCTCCAAGAAAAAATACGCCGATAACGAAAAACTCCAAAATTTCTTGACCGAATTCTTTAAGTTTCTGCGCTCTTTGTAGGCCGCCAAATCGCATCGGCAATTTTCGCCACATCGATCATTTCTGGGCCATCATGCACCCGGAGGATATCGGCCCCGAAGGCGATCGCCCCGGCACAGGCCGCCGCTGTCCCCCACACCCGTTGCGTGGGATCTGGTTTATTGAGGATATGGCCAATAAAGCTTTTACGGGAAGGCCCCACCAGGAGCGGGTAACCCAGATCGCGAAAGTCCTGGAGCTGGCGAATGAGATCGTAATTTTGCAGGGCTGTTTTCGCAAAACCAATGCCCGGATCGAGGATCAGGTGATTTTTCGGGATGCCCAATTCTAGGGCAGCAGCGATGCGCCCTTGGAAAAAAGTTTTCAGATCGGCAATCAGATCTTGGTAGTCCGTCAGACTTTGCATGGTTTCGGGTGTGCCCCGGATGTGCATCAAAATAATTGGCACGTTTAAATCCCGCACCACCGTCAGCATTTGCGCGTCAAAGGTCGCCCCAGAAATATCATTAACAATATCGGCCCCAGCGGCGATCGCCTCTTTTGCTACTTCTGCACGGGTGGTGTCGATGGAAATTACCGTTTGAAATTTTTCTCGAAGCGCTCGAATCACAGGAATTGTCCGGTCTAACTCTTCCGCGAGGGAAATTTGTGCCGCACCGGGTCGGGTCGATTGACCACCAATGTCGAGAATATCAATGCCAGCAGCGACCATTTTTTCTGCTTGGGCCAGGGCGGCAGCAACGGAATTAAACTGACCGCCATCACTAAAACTGTCGGGGGTGACATTGAGAATCCCCATCACATAGGTGCGATCGCCCCAGGTAAAAGTTTGATTCCGGAGGGTAAGCGGTTCCATCGGTCTAAAGCTCCACAATTACAGGGGTATGGTCACTGGGTTTTTCCCAACCGCGCGGCTCCCGGTCGATCCAACAGCGTTTTGCCTGGCCGTAAAGCTTTTCCGTCAGATAAATGTGGTCAATGCGCCAGCCGCGATTCCGACTAAAACCCCGCGTCCGATAATCCCACCAGCTAAATTGATCTGCCTCTTGGTTAAATTTGCGGAATACATCCTGAAAGCCGAAGTCCAGGATCGCCGTTAAAGTCTCTCTTTCTGCGGGGGAAGCCATAATGTGATCCGGTTTTTTCGGCATATAAATATCCCGGTCTTCGAGGGCAATATTAAAATCGCCGCACATTAAAATCTCTCGATCGTCTTTGCACAATTCTTTTAAATAGGCCTTGAGAACCTCAAACCAGCCCAGCTTGTAGTCATATTTTTCGCTACCGACGGCGGAACCATTGGGCACATAGAGATTCACCACCCGCACATCGCCAATCACCCCAGAAATCACCCGTTTCTGCGCGTCAAAATCCTGGGCGATCGCCGCCCCGACCACAGGCGTAAAACCAATAATCACGTCCTGGAGCGGTTCCCGACTGAGGAGAGCAACGCCATTGTAGGATTTTTGGCCAGAGATCGAGGTGTGATACCCCAGGGCTTCAAAGGGCTGCCGGGGAAAGTCCGGATCTACCACCTTTGTTTCTTGGAGACAGAGCAGATCAACCCCCGTTTGTTCTAACCATTGGCAGATGTGGGTTTGGCGAGAACGCACCGAGTTCACGTTCCAGGTTGCGATTTCCATGGGCTTCGAGAATTGGACTTAGTTAATTTAGCGTAGTTTGCGGCCAGGAATCCGACTGATACCTAGGCGATCGCCTTTTATTGCATGAACACCAACTGATAATTAATAGTGATAAAACTTGTCTGAAATAATTATTGGGTTTCTTCATATCAAAACTGATTAGCAAAAAAGACGTGATCGTTGCGGCGAGAAGTGGAGCGAGAAATTCGTAAAAACTCCTATTTTCTTTGCAGAGATAAGGTTTTTGGTCTCATGGAGTGATTGGCCAGGGCAACTTTTTACAAAAGTTAACTTGACTTTACTGAGAATAATTGTAGGATAAAGCCAATCCTTTATTGCCAAATATATGCGATAAGTGATTAGCCTGATTAGTTTTAACGACCACTCTTTTTAAAATCACGATGCAAACCTACGATAATCCAGACGTTAAATACGAATGGTGGGCAGGCAATGCCCGGTTTGCTGACCTTTCCGGTCAGTTTATTGGTGCCCACGTGGCCCATGCTGCCTTAATTGTTTTCTGGGCAGGGGCCTTCACGTTGTTCGAAATTTCTTACTTTGACCCGACCCTACCCATGGGCGAGCAAAATTTAATCCTCTTGCCCCATTTAGCCACCCTTGGCCTGGGCATCGAAGGAAACGGTGCGATCAATACAGAGCCTTATTTTGTGATTGGTGCAATTCACCTAATTTCTTCAGCGGTACTGGCGGCAGGGGGATTGTTCCATGTGTTGCGTGGCCCCCAAGATCTCAAAACAGCCACCGGCCCAGCCCGTCGTTTCCATTTTGATTGGGAAGACCCGAAGCAATTGGGTTTAATTTTGGGCCATCACTTACTGTTGCTGGGACTGGGTGCTTTCTTGCTCGTAGCGAAAGCGATGTACTTTGGCGGTTTGTACGACACAGCGACCCAAACCGTGCGCTTGGTTACAGAGCCGACCCTCGATCCGGCGGTGATCTACGGGTATCAAACCCACTTCGCCACCGTTGATAATCTCGAAGATATCGTTGGTGGCCATATTTATGTGGGTGTACTGCTTGTGGCTGGGGGAATTTGGCACATTCTCGTGCCGCCACTCCAGTGGGCAAAAAAGGTGCTCCTGTTCTCTGGGGAAGCGATTTTGTCCTATTCCCTGGGGGCGATCGCCTTGGCGGGATTTGTGGCCGCCTACTTCTGCGCAGTGAATACCACGGCCTATCCCGTTGAATTTTATGGGCCTGTTCTCGATGTCAAACTCAGCATTGTGCCTTACTTTGCCGACACCATCGAGCTCCCCATGAACGAACACACTTCCCGTGCCTGGTTAGCCAATGCCCATTTCTTCTTTGCCTTTTTCTTCCTCCAGGGGCACCTCTGGCACGCCCTCCGCGCCATGGGCTTTGATTTCCGTCGAGTCGAAAAAGTCCTTAGCGATCCACTGGATGCCTAGGTTTTTTAACCGCTACACATCAACTTAGTAAAAGTTTTCCTCTCATAGACAATCGGGTTCCATGCAGTGATTTGGAACCTTTTTTCTTTCTCCTAACGCGACTCTTTTTAGAGTAATTGATTTTTCAATTCAAACAACTTTCTAAAGCAAGATTACGGTTTTAATCATGTCAAAAATTGGTTTATTTTTCGGCACACAAACAGGCAACACAGAAGAACTTGCCCAAGCGATCCAAGCGGCCTTTGGTGGTTCAGATATTGTCGAACTTTTTGATGTGGCTGAGGTTGATATCGAAGCACTACGGGATTTTGATCAGCTGATCATTGGTTGTCCAACCTGGAATGTGGGAGAACTACAGTCAGACTGGGAAGCCCTCTATGATGATCTCGATGACGTAGACTTTTCAGGAAAAACCATTGCCTATTTTGGGGCTGGGGATCAAGTGGGCTATGCCGACAATTTTCAGGATGCCATGGGCGTTTTAGAAGAAAAAATTACCAGCCTTGGCGGGAAAACCGTAGGCCAATGGCCCACCGCTGGTTATGACCACAGCGAATCCAAAGCGGAACGGGACGGTAAATTTGTCGGTTTGGCGATCGATGAAGATAATCAACCGGAATTGACGGCAGAACGTATTCAAGCTTGGGTTGCCCAACTTAAACCAGCCTTTGGTCTGTAGAACGCTTGATTAATGTCATTCAGGGGAGGAGCTTGTTGTACTCTTCCTCTGGTGGAATCAAAAGGAATTCGGTAAAGGGATTTTTCCAAATAAATTTTTTTTAATCAATAACAACAATAAAAAATTATTCTAAAAATAAAAATGTACCAAACCAATGATGTGCTGTGGTTAAACGTTAATCCCGCTTTTAAATCCTTTGATATACCTCTCCTGAAGGTATTAGCAAAAAAACACTCAGTTCACTATTGGGAATATCAGCAATCGATGGACGAAGCCCGTTCCCTTGATGATGTTTTAGTCTTGCTTCATGATTACCTCAAGCAGTGCGATCGCCCCGTTCATTTACTAGGCCATGGCACTGGCGGATTAGTGGCCTTGCTCTACGGCGATCGCCACCCAGAACGGGTGAAATCCCTGACCTTGCTGTCGGTAGGGGCTTATCCGGCGGTGGATTGGCAGGCCCATTATTATGCCCAGTTGCGCCTATTACCTTGTCCGAGAAGTATTCTCCTAAAGCAGACCGTTTACAATCTGTTTGGAATTCAATCGCCAGCCACCGTTTATCAACTGCGGGATGTGCTCGAAAGCGACCTCAAAACGGCTCTTCCCCTCCATACCCTTTGTCGAAATCGATCTTTACCACCCCGTTCGGTCTCAATGCCTTTGTTGGTTTGTGGGGGCAGTGATGATGTGGTGATTGATCAGAAACTTCAAACAGATTGGCAGCCTTGGCTCAAGCCGGAGGATACCCTGTGGCAATGCCCCCAAGGTCGGTATTTTTTCCATTATTTTCAGCCCGAAAAAGTGGCCCATGAAATTTCGACCTTCCTGCAACTCAAGCAATCGGCCCTAACAGCGACAGTTTAAAAATAGTGACCAGATTTCTAGTGAATGTTCAATTGGCGATCGCCTAATTCTTTTCAGAAGGTTGAATGTTCCAAGAAAGTTGGAGTTGATGCTGGCGTGCCCAGGCCAAAAACAAATCACTGGGAATAATCTGCTCGACGGGATAGAGACCAGGCTGGTTAATTTGCTCACTCAAAACTAACTCCGCCACCAGAGCAACCCCTAAGCCAGCGGCGATCGCCGTGTGTTCATGAACAAAATCCACCGTAACCTGCTGGGGCGTAGCATCTTTTATGCCGCTAACAATCGCTCGCATCGCCACCCCAACCCCCGTAAAGGAATCCGTGAGCTTGGTCATACCGTAGCCAATTTTGCTGAGACCCTGAATGATGCGGGGATGTTGGCGTAATGATTCCGGCAATAGGGTCATGGCCCGCGTCAGCTGATTATAAAAATTGGGCAGAGAACCAAATTTTGTGACCACCGTTTCTACCGGAAAAGACTCAGCAAAGGTAAAAGTTTCCGCCACATCAAACCAATACACCGTTGTTTTGCCAATGGGTGCCGGAAAATCGATAATCGTCGGCTTGGAATAGGGTTGTTTGGCTTGCCAAGTGCCCCCTTGGAACACCAGAAAAGGTTCTCCTAACCCCAGAAAAGTCGTGGTCAGCACCGTTTCTCCAGCCCCGCCGGAACCTGCGACACCATAATAAAGCTCAATTTGGTGAGGTTCGTCAAGCTGCTCTACACCGAGGCGCACCATACTGTTAGAGATCCCCGGAAAGACCCCTGCATTGCACACCGCGATAATTCCGGCTTCCCTGGCGGCTTGGGTCAGGGGTTTGAGCTTTTGGTACAGGCAACGGTGATCACTAACGTCAATGTAATTTTTGCCTTGGTAGATGCAGGTTTGTAGGACTCGCCCATCCCGGCGGTGAAATGGCCCCGCACAGTGAATCACCAGATCATGGTTGGCGATCGCCTTTTCTAAAGCTGCTAAATCTTCTAAATCAAGGCGCAGAAATGTTCCCTGGAGCGCCTTTGCTGTCTGCCCAGAACGTCCCGTAACTGTCACCGCACCCAGGGGGGCGATCGCCGCTGCCACCCGTTGACCGATGCAGCCCGTGCCCCCCAAAATCAAAATCTTCCTTACCATCGGCGCTATCCTGTACTCTGGCTGCCACACCCTGGGCATTTTATCAGGCTGCTCCCTGAGACAGTAGACAACGACCCACCACGCCACCGCAAGCCTGAGCCTAAAAAATCCAATTTTCCCCGCCAGGTTGCCCCTAGGCTCGGATAATATTTAAGGTAGAAACGCCATTTGTTGCCAAGCCCATGGATTGAAAAGAATAGGTCTGGTTCAAAGGACGACAATGTAGACTAAGCTAAAACAGTCCCCCTGGGTCACTGCGCTTGAGGACAACGCCTCACCTTCTTGACCATCAATATTGATTTAAAATTTTTACCTAGTTTTTGATTCTTTTTTAACGATTCTGCGTTCATTATGGATAACAAAATTGCAGTCTTTCACCCCACGGGCATTTTTGATAATATTAAATCCCTTGAGTTTAAAGATGATTTACTCAAAAGTATTATCGAGGAAAAAAAAGAAGTTGTTGTCCTTGATTTTGCTGGAATCACATTTATGGACAGTGCCGGCCTCGGATCATTGGTTTTATTATTAAAAACGGTGCGCTCCCACGGGGCGAAAATGATTTTATGTAACGTCAATGAACAGGTACAAATGCTGTTTGAGTTGACCAATATGAACCGTGTGTTTGAAATTTTTGCGACCCAAGCAGACTTCTTTGAACAGCAGGCAGCGCAATCCTAAACAAGCCCCAAAAAGCCGAAGCGATCGCCGTAATCTTTTATTGGTTTTTTTATTGATTTTGCGGCCCCGTAAAGAACTGTAATACATTTAATGAACCCCTAAACGCTTCCTGTCACCGTCGCCATTACCTATGACTTTTTCTTCGGTTGTCCGTTTTTTGAGCCGCGCTGCCCTCACCGCAGAATTAAACCAAAAGCTCCAGACCCAAGGGGAACTCGCATTAAGTGGCCTGCCAAGACTCCCCAAAGGGCTGCTGGCCTCAAGTTTGGCGCAGTTGCAGGAGAAAAATTTATTAGTAGTTTGTGCCACCCTAGAGGAAGCCGGACGTTGGGCGGCCCAATTAGAGGCCATGGGTTGGGGGCAGGTCTTGTTTTATCCCACCTCGGAAGCGTCCCCCTACGAGGCCTTTGATCCAGAGTCAGAAATGATCTGGGGGCAGATGCAAACCCTAGGGGCGATCGCCCAGGGTCAGTCGTCTAATGTTGGTAAGGGCATGGTCGTGGTGACAACGGAGCGCGCTCTCCAGCCCCATCTGCCACCCCAAACGGTTTTCCAAGATTATTGTTTGACCTTAACGCCGGGAGAAGAACTCGATCACGCCGGGGCGATCGCCACCCAGTTAACGCGCCTGGGTTATGAGCGGGTAAATATTGTCGAAACCGAAGGCCAATGGACTCGTCGGGGAGATATTGTTGATATTTTTCCGGTGTCGGGGGAGTTACCGATCCGCTTAGATTTTTTCGGTGATCAGCTCGAAAGCATCCGGGAGTTTGACCCCAACAGCCAGCGTTCCCTCGATAAAGTAGACCAACTGGTTTTGACCCCCACGGCCTGGGCTCCTTTAATTGGTCAACAGATCCTTGATCCGGCGGATCTCCCCTTAACCCCAGAGGAAAAAGAACAATGGGCGGATGGTGTTTACCCGGAGGGAATGCAACGCTTTTTGGGGATCGCCTTTGCGGATCAGGTGGCCTCGATTTTGGAATATTTACCCGAAAATACCTTGGTGGCCATCGATGAACTCTCCCAATGTCTGGCCCATGGCGATCGCACCTACGAAACCAGCGAGGCCCAGTGGCAGTTACTCAATGGCGACTTTCCCTTGCCGAAAATCCACCGCAGGGTGCAAGAAAATTTCGACCAAGTCAGCCAACGGTATCAAAAAATCACTCTGGCAGAACTTGATGATGTCAGTGAAACCAGTGTCAACTTGTCCAGCCGTCCGGTGCCCATTACACCGCACCAGTTTGGTAAATTAGCAGAAATTTTGCGGGGTAAACGGGAAATCTACAGCACCATTACCCTCGATAAATACAATGCTTGGCTGGTCTCGGCCCAACCCTCACGCTCTGTGTCCTTACTCCAGGAACATGACTGCGCCGCCCAGTTCATCCCCAACCCCAGGGATTATCCCGCCATCGAAAAGCACCAACGCCAAGGCACGGCGATCGCCCTTAAGTACAAAGGCCAGGCAGAACTCGAAGGTTTTATTCTACCCACCTTTAGAATTGCCGTTGTTACCGACCGAGAATTCTATGGCCAACACGCCCTCACCACCTTTGGTTACATCAGAAAACGTCGCCGGGCCGCCTCAAAAACCGTTGACGTTAATAAGCTCAATCCCGGTGATTATATTGTCCACAAAAGCCACGGTATTGGTCGTTTTATCAAAATTGAAACCCTGCAAAGTCGAGAATATTTAGTTCTCAAATATGCCGATGGAATTTTGAGAATTCCCGCAGATTCTTTAGATACCCTGTCCCGCTATCGCCACACTGCCAAGGGGCGTCCGGAACTCCACCGCATGGGCGGTAAAACCTGGGAAAAAACCAAGGCCAAGGTCAGAAAGTCCGTTAAAAAGCTGGCCGTTGACCTCTTAAAAATCTATGCCCAACGGGCAGAAATGAAGGGAATAACCTACCCAAGCGATGCCCCCTGGCAACAGGAAATGGAGGATTCTTTCCCGTACCAAGCAACCCCAGACCAACTGAAGGCCGTCCAGGATATTAAGCGGGATCTCGAAAGCGATCGCCCAATGGATCGGCTCGTTTGTGGCGATGTGGGATTTGGGAAAACAGAGGTGGCGATCCGGGCCATTTTTAAAGTGGTGACTGGCGGCCATAAACAGGTGGCTCTCTTGGCACCGACCACAATTTTGACCCAACAGCATTACCACACTTTAAAAGAACGCTTTTCTCCCTACCCGATCAATATTGGCCTTTTAAACCGCTTCCGCACCGCCTCCGAACGCAAGGACATTTTGGAGCGGCTCCACAAGGGCGAATTAGACATTGTAGTCGGCACCCAACAACTCCTCGGCAAAGACGTGCAATTTAAGGATTTAGGTTTGCTTGTGGTCGATGAAGAACAACGCTTTGGGGTGAATCAAAAGGAAAAAATTAAGGCTCTCAAAACGAAGGTTGATGTTTTGACGTTGTCCGCCACCCCGATTCCGCGCACTCTATACATGTCCCTGTCCGGCATTCGGGAAATGAGCCTGATCACCACGCCACCGCCCTCCCGTCGCCCGATCCAAACCCATGTGTCCCGCCATAACCCTGAAATTATTCGCACTGCGATTCGCAATGAATTAGATCGGGGCGGACAAATTTTCTATGTGGTGCCCCGTGTCGAAGGAATCGAAACCATTGCCACCCAATTACAAGAAATGATTCCCTCGGCGCGGGTGGCGATCGCCCACGGTCAGATGAACGAAGCCGACCTCGAAACGACGATGTTGACCTTTAATAATGGCGAGGCGGATATTCTTCTCTGTACGACCATTGTGGAGTCTGGCTTAGATATTCCCAGGGTGAACACGATTATCGTCGAAGATGCCCAAAAATTTGGCCTCTCCCAGCTCTATCAACTGCGGGGTCGGGTGGGACGCTCCGGGATCCAGGCCCACGCGTGGCTCCTTTATCCGAGCAAAGGGGAACTGACCGAAAAAGCCCGGAAACGATTGCGCGCCTTGCAGGAATTTAGTCAACTGGGTTCTGGTTATCAATTGGCGATGCGGGATATGGAAATTCGCGGCGTGGGAAATCTCCTTGGGGCAGAGCAGTCCGGGCAAATGGAGGCCATTGGCTTTGATCTGTACATGGAGATGCTCCAGGATTGCATCAGTGAAATTCGCGGCCAGGAAATTCCCCAGGTGGATGACTGTCAGGTGGATCTAAGACTCACGGCCTTTATTCCGAGCAACTACATCACCGATGGCGACCAAAAGCTCGATGCCTATCGTCTGATTACCCAGGCCAACTCTAAACTGGAACTGATGCAAATTGCTGCCGATTGGGGCGATCGCTACGGCAAATTACCCCCCTCGGTCGAGCAACTGCTCCAGGTCATTGAGCTAAAAATGATTGCCAAATCCCTTGGTTTTGCGCGCATCAAACCCGAAGGCAAACAAAATATCGTCCTAGAAACGCCCATGGAGGAACCCGCCTGGCAGCGCTTCGCCGAAAAGTTGCCGTCCCATCTCCAGTCCCGCTTTGTGTACACCTCTAAAAAAGTGACGGTGCGGGGTTTGGGGGCGATGAAACCTCAGCAACAGTTGGATAGTCTTATCGAGTGGCTCGGCAGAATGCAGGGGGTGTTAGAGGAAGCCAGGGTATAACGGAACTATCAAAGAAAGCTAAATTTTCAAGCGCAATGGAGAAAATCAATGGTATTTCATAAATACTTCATCCATGGCTGTAGAGCGCTGGTGTTACTCGGATTAATCTGGTTTTGTCTGACCCCAGCGGCGATCGCCTTACCCGTTCCTGCCCAACAGCCCCTCCAGGAAATGCAGATCCATCTGGGTACAACCAGTGGCGCCCTACGATTTGTCCCTGACCAGTTGGAATTTGTCGCTGGCCAACGCTACAAATTACTCCTCGATAATCCCAGCAATCAAAAACACTACTTCACGGCCAAGGATTTTGCCGATACCAGTTGGACTCAAAAAGTCGAAGCGGGCAAGGTGGAAGTAAAAGGGGCGATCCACGAACTCGAACTCAAGCCAGGGGCGATCGCCGAATGGATTTTGATTCCCCAAAAGACAGGCAAATTTGAACTGCATTGTTCTGTCCCTGGCCATGCCGCAGCGGGGATGGTTGGCACCATTCAAGTCATTGCTGATTCGTAAAAAAAACTCCCTCAAATCAAGAGGGAGCTGTGGGGGATAGTTGTGGACAATTTTAAAAAAACTTAACTGAGCACCAGGGGCGATTTTAGACAGCTTCGAGGTCTTTTTCGCCAGTCCGGATCCGCACAATTTGATCCACAGGAGAAATAAAGATTTTCCCGTCGCCGATTTCCCCAGTCCGGGCCGCCGCAACAATTTTGTCAACGACTGCATCTACTTGATCATCATCGATGACAATCTCAATCTTGAGCTTTTGGAGGAATTCAACGGTGTACTCAGAACCGCGATATCTTTCTGTTTGTCCTTTTTGGCGACCGAAACCGCGAACTTCAGAAACGGTCATGCCGACGATGCCTGCATTGACGAGGGCGATTTTGACTTCATCGAGTTTGAAGGGGCGAATAATGGCTTCTACTTTTTTCATTGAAGTGATGACTCCTCTTAAATAGTCTGAAAATAATGAAAAATAATGAATTAAGTGCGTGAGCTACCTTGTTTTAGCATCACAGGTAAAAAGATATCGTTAGATTCAAGACAATTGTACAGGCTAAATTTTGCTGTCCTCGATTTTCGGTGCATTCCTTAACCATGTTTCGACTACCGGAGGTAGGCTACAACGCTGACGAGTTCTAGGATTGATCGCCACGTGGCGGGTAAGGGCTGTGGCCAGGGGCGATTCTGGGGGGGAGTCTTGATTTTCCTTAAAAATCCGGTAAGAAATCTTAAATTGGCGAGAATTTTCAAGTTCTGGGTAAAGCTGAATGTCTAGGCGATCGCCCCAGGTGATTGGCCGCAAAAAATCGATGGCACTATGGACAATGGGCAGGGCAACGGTTCCCTCCCGGAGTAACCCAGACCAATCCATACCGTTCCCTATGAGACATATTTCATAGGCCTCGTGGCAAATATGGAGAAGCTGGGCAAAGTAGACCACCCCGGCGGCATCAGTATCCGCCAAATGGATGGTTCGTCGATAAGCGTAAGCCATAAACTTCGATTCCGAAATCTCTATGGGACAATAAAAGCGTTGTGCCGCAAAAATGACGATGTCTGCTCCAGGCCCCTACCAAAGTAAACTCTTTAACTTTCTCAATCGTCAATCGATCCAGTGGGGAAGCCGACTGACCCAGGCCGCCCGCCGCCTTAAAATTACGGTGGAGTGGGGTAGCCAAATCGCTCTGTATCCGCTGTATCTACTGGTGCAAACCAGCCGCGTTGCGGTGCGTCAAATTGCCGCCGCCCAAACAGAACGCAAACGCCTTGCCCTCGCGGAGGCAGCGACCCAAACATCGGATTTTCCCCTCAGCATTTCTGGAGGTGACGGTACAACTCAGCCCCCCCTCCAAGGCATTGCCTGCGACCTCAAAACCCAGGACATTTTATTTGTCGATCAAGACAATCACACCGTTGAACCTCAACAATCCCAAACAGAATTACAGCGACAAATCAGTTTTCACCTCGGCAGCGTTAACTATCAAAAAAGACAGCAGGATCTCGTGAGCCAAACCCCAAATCCTCGGATTCTCCCGCCCGTGCATCACCATAATCCCCGGCTGCTAGCTCCGGTACGTTGGTTGATGCAGGGTTTAAGTTGGCTTGAACAAAGTCCGGTGGCGATCGCCATTGATCTCTTCGGCGAATCCCATTGGCACACGGCGGTGGTTCCTCCCGAAATTTATTCGCCCCAGCTTTTACCCCCGTTGCCCCTCGCCCCAGTGCTTAAGCCCCTAGATCAACGGCTAGCCCAGTTAGAACAGCGGGTTCTGGCGCCCACGATGCCCGTCGAAGCCTTACCACCCCTGCAACGTTTTTTTCGCAACTGGTTTAAGATTCAACCCGCCACCAGTACCATCACGGCCCCTGACCCCGTTGTCACCCCCAAGCCCTGGCTAACCTGGGCCGACCTCTTCCAAGCCAAAACAAAATCTGCCGCGGCCATTGATCAAGCTAATCTTAATTCGCTTCAGGCTCAACTGAGTCCACTGCCGCCATTGATCACAACTTTAGACCTACCAATTTCTCGCCCTGAATCGGGGGCGATCGCCACGGTCAAATCCCAGACCCAGAGCCTCACCCAGCCGGATGCCCCCCCCAATGCGACGGAGATTGAGGCGAAACCGGAGTGGATAGAAGCGGAGGCCCTCAGCGTTGGTTACGAGCAACATTTTTTGGAGCGACTTTTAAAAGCGCTGGATCACCTTTTGGCTTGGGTTGAACATACGGCCAGCCAACTCTTTAAAAAACTAAATCAGCTTAGGAAATAAACAAAACCAGTCAACGGCACTGCGACAAGCAAATGTCATCAGGATCGGTAGCCCAGCAAGCTAAAATTGGAGTGTTGTCAAAAACCTTAGCACTCTCGGATTATGGTGGCGATCGCACTTGTGGGTAAAGGACTAAAAAGTCTAGGGCTAGGCGCGTTAGCATTGGCTTCTGGAGCCGCAATTATTACCCTGCAACAGTTCCGTCTCAATAATTTGAAGCAAGCCACCGACTTAACCCCAGAAATTGTCGAGCGTCAGGCACAAACGGAAGCGGCCAGTTTAGACCTGTGGCAACAACTGCCCACCTACGGTTACGACAATTTAGTTTCCGACTGGATTTTTCTGCGATTTTTACAATACTTTGGGGATGATGAGGCGCGAAAATTGGGGGATTATCGCCTCAGTACGGATTATTTTGAGGTCATCGTCGATTTAGACCCTTGGTTTAAGGAAGGCTATTACTATCTATCGGGGAGTAGTTCCCTCTACGCTGGTACCCCAGACCGCACCGTCGAGTTGTTAAATCGTGGCCTGGCCGAGATGACCCCCACTGTCCCGGATCAAAGTTTTTATCTCTGGCGCATGAAAGCCATTGACGAGCATCTTTTCCTGGGTGATATCCCCGCCGCCATTCAATCCTATAAAACGGCGGCGGCCTGGGCGGCCTACTATGATGACCCCGAAAGTCAAAATGCCCAACAACGCTCTGAGGCCAGTGTTGCCTTTTTGGAACGGGATCCCCGTAGTATTATGGCGCGGGTAACGGCTTGGTCGTCGATTTTGGGGCAGGCGCGGGATGTGGAAACCCAGAGACGGGCGATCGCCGAGCTAGAGGCGATGGGAGTCATTGTTCGCATTGATGAAAATGGCAGACCCCGCTTTCAGGTGCCGCCGGAGATCCTAGAGGCGGAAAAAGAGGCTTTCCAAATTGAGGAAAATTAAAGATTCGATGACCCAGAAAATTCCGCAAAGCACCGCTGGAATATTTCGATAAATCCTTGGATCTGTTGGGGGCTATGGGTCGCCATCACCGACACGCGAATGCGGCTGGTAGGAACTGTTGGCGGGCGAATGGCAGGGGCAAAGAAACCTGTGGCCAAAAGGCGATCGCCCATGGCTAGTGCTTGCTGCGGATTAGCGAGACCAAAACAAAGCACCGCCGACTCAGAAGGCACCAATTCATGGTTCCCAAGGGCGCTTTTTAACTGACGAATGTTTTCCCAGAGTTGCTGCCGCCGTTGGGGTTCCTCCTGCAAAATATGAATCGCGGCGAGGGCGGCCGCCGTATCCGCTGGGGAGAGTCCGGTGGTGTAAATCCAAGTCGAAGCACGGTTACGGAGAAAATCAATTAAGGCTTTGCTGCCCGCTACATAGCCGCCGAGACTGCCCAGGGCTTTGCTGAGGGTGCCCACTTGGATAAGCGGTTGCTGGGTACAGTGAAAATGTTCCACGACTCCGGCACCTTTTTGGCCCAAAACCCCAGTCCCGTGGGCTTCGTCCACGAGTAGCATGGTGGAAAATTCCTTGGCGATCGCCAACAGTTCGGGCAGTAAACAGAGATCGCCATCCATACTAAAAACGCTATCGGTGGTGATCAGGCAACGGCGGTAGTTTTGCCGATGGGTTTCGAGAAGCTGACGTAATGCGTCTAAATCATTGTGGTCATATTCCAACACCGTCGCGCCGCTTAATTTTGCCCCATTTTTTAAACTCGAATGGTTGTATTGATCTCCTAAAATCAGGTCTTTTTTGTTAGTAATGGCGCTAATGGTGCCGAAGTTGGCTAGGTAACCGGAGCTAAATACTAGGGCATCTTCGGTTTGTTTGAGATTGGCGATCGCCTGCTCCAAATCCTGGTGGAGTTGTCGGTGGCCACTGGTGAGCCGAGAGCCTGTACTCCCTGTCCCCAGCGCCTCGGTGGCCGCTATGGCAGCATCAATTAAGCGGCGATCGCCCGCTAAACCCAGATAGTCATTGCTGGCAAAATTAACCACCGATTGACCATTTAAGGTGACCGTCGCCCCCGATTGACTGGTGATTGTTTTCGGTTGTCGATACCAATTTGCTTTTTTGATAGTGGCCAAAGCGGTCTCTAGCCAGCCATAAATAGGATCAGAATTCGCCATTGTTACTTCGCATCGAGCCAATTTTTACCGCAGTGAATATCAACCACTAAAGGAATAGATAAAGGTACCGCTTGCTCCATTGTGGTTTTAATTTTAGAGCCTAATTCTTCCCATTCTTCTGGGGGCATTTCAAAAACCAATTCATCGTGAACTTGGAGTAACAAACGAGCCTGATAATCCTTTAATAATTCGTGAATTTGGATCATCGCCACTTTGATAATATCGGCACTGGAACCCTGGATCGGTGCATTAGCTGCTGCCCGTAATAATTGGGCATCGTTGTAGGCATAATCGAGGCTATCTAAATCAATCGCTTTGGGGTCGCTGCCTTTTAGTTCAATTAAACAGTTACTGATAAAGTCAAAGTTGCGCCGTCGCTGCAAAATTGTACTCACATAACCCTGGGCGATCGCCTGCTTTTTAACCAGTTCTAAATACTCAAAAACCTTAGCATAGCGTTCATGGTAGCGGTCAATAAAAGCCCGTCCTTCTTCCTTAGAAACGCCCGCTTCCCGGGCAAACCGCTGGGCACCCATCCCATAGATCACGCCAAAATTGATAATCTTACCAATCCGTCGTTCTGCGGCAGTCACTGCCTGGGGTGAGTCCCGATCAAAGATCATCTGTGCTGTGACCCGGTGGACATCTTCTCCGGCTTGGTAGGCCTGTAATAAAATGGGTTCTTGACTTAAGTGGGTCAGGATTCTGAGTTCAATTTGTGAATAATCTGCCGCGACAAGTACCCAGTTTTCCTTAGGGATAAATGCCCGCCGAATCCGTTGGGAAAATTCAGTGCGTACCGGAATATTTTGCAAATTGGGGTTCGATGAAGAAAGTCGCCCTGTACTGGTCAAAGTTTGATTGAAATCTGTATGAATTCTATCGGTTTTTGGGCTAACGAGGGTCGGCAAAGCATCAATATAGGTGGATTTTAATTTTGCAAGGGTACGATATTCAAGAATGTAATCAATGATCGGATGATCCCCTTGTAATTTTTCGAGGACAGCATGGTTTGTTGAATAGCCTGTTTTGGTTTTTCGTGTTTTCTTTGTGTTTAAACCCAACTTTTCAAAAAGGATTTCTCCTAATTGTTTGGGGGAATTGAGATTAAATCGTTCATCTGCTGCGTTGTAAGCTTTGATTTCTAGGTCTGTTAAGTCAGCCCCCAATTCTTCGGCTAATTGTTGAAGATAGTCTTGATCAATGCGAATACCTGTATTTTCCATGGCACAGAGTACTGGTTCCAGGGGCGTTTCAACTTTTTCTAGAAGTTTTTCTAAATCGGGGTAATCTTTAAGCTCGACTTTTAATTTTTGGCAGACTAAATAAGTTGTATAAACATCTAAGCCGCAGTATTCTGCCGCAACGGAAATCTCTAAATCTGCAATGGTTTGTTTTTTGGTTAACCCTAAATCTTTATAGCTTTTAGCAATGATATTTCCCAGATAACGTAGGCTCAAATCCGTTAAATTATGTTTCATCTCTGGATGTAAAACATAACTTGCTAACATCGTATCGAACACTACCCCAGCTAGGCTGATTCCCTGGTGGGCAAAAATAGCGCGGTCAAACTTCGCATTTTGAAAAACTTTTGGATATTTTTCTGTTTCCAAAATCGGTTTTAGAGCCTGAAAAATTTGCGTTTTTTCTAGTTGGTTTCCGTTATGGTGAGCAATGGGAATGTAGGCAATATTGCCTGGGTCTCTCCCCCAACAGCACCCAATACCCACGAGATCGACTTCCCGGGGATCTAAACCGGTAGTTTCTGTATCCCAGGCCACGGGGTGATTGACATCAGTTTGGGTTTTGAGTTGATCGATTAACTCAGTGAGCTTCTCTGCGGTGTCAATAATCAGTGGCTGGATCGGCGAGATAGTTGCAGTTGGGGGCGTCTGGGCTTGATTTTGGTCGGGATCTGAGGGGGCAAAAATAGATAATTGTGCGTTACCTGCTTCGTCAACGATTGTATTATTGGACTGGACAGATTCTAGGGTGGGAATTTCAATCGTTTCTGCGCCAAAAATTTGCTGGATTCTACCAATATCTTGAATAAATTTTTTGAGTTCTAATTTCGTTAAAATCCCGATTGCTTGCTCTAGATTAAAGCCAGTTAAATGAAGCTCATTTAAGAGAATATCAAGGGGCGCATCCTGGGCAATTTTTGCTAATTTTTGACAATGATAGGCAGCGTCTTTGTCTGTTTCTAGGCGTTTTTTAGTGGCGCCTTTAATATTATCGAGGTTGGCATAAATATTATCTAAACTGCCAAATTCATGGATGAGCTTAATGGCAGTTTTCTCACCAATGCCCTGGACGCCTTTATAGTTATCAGATGAATCGCCAGCCAGGGCTTTAAAATCTACGACTTGCTCTGGTTTTACACCTAATTTTGCTTCGACGAGTTCCGGAGTAAATTCTTCATAGCTACCGCTTTTGACGCCCTTGGTATCGAGGTAAAGAATGCTGATTTTTTTGTCAGGGTCTACCAACTGAAAAAGATCGCGATCGCCTGTCAAAATTTTTACCTGTTGGCCCGCTTCACTGGCTTGTCGGGCGAGGGTCGCAAGCACATCATCGGCTTCGTAACCCACGGCAGTCACCCGGGACACATTTAAGCTATCGAGCAGGTCGAGGAGATTTTCAAAATCGGGCCGGAAATCGTCTGGGGCAGGCTTACGTTGGGCCTTGTAGTTCTCGTCGGCGGTGTGGCGAAAGGTGGGTTCAGGTCGGTCAAAGGCGATCGCCACCGCATCGGGTTTTTGGCGTTCGATCACCTGCACAAGGGCATTGAGAAAGCCAAAGCAAATACTCGTCGGAATGCCCGTTGAAGTCCGCAGCGCCCCTTGTCTAGACTTGGCAAAGGCGTAGTAGCAGCGAAAGGCGAGGGAGTGACCATCAATTAGGAGCAGCAGCGGCGTTGTCATTAATACTTACGGAACAATTCAAAGAGCAATCGACTATGATGATCTTCCCATAATCCCGCCATTTCATCACCCCAGGGATTTGTTTTATTGTAAAAAGGAGGTTGGTTTTTTACTTCCTTAATTTTAATCATCAAGAAAATAACTAATATTAAATAACCGAAAATACTGTTCTTTTAAGCTTTTAAAATATGAAAAATTTTGACGCCTTTTTTCAAAAAATTTATGCTCAACCCATCGAAGCACGTCAACATTGGTATGCAGAGGCAACCCAGGCCTATGACCAATATCGTGCCCCCTATATGCCGGAAATTATTGATTTAATCTGCGGAAAAATCAAGCCGGAAAGTGTCATTCTAGAAATTGGCAGCGGCCCAGGCAATGCAACGCAACATTTTGCCCAACGGGGTTTTTCATTAATCTGTCTAGAGCCGAACCCACGAGCCTGTGAATTTGCCGCCCAACGTTTTCAAAATTACCCAATTCAAATTATTAATACCACCTTTGAGGAATGGCAACCGACCCCAGAAAAATTCGATACTATCCTTGCCAGTACTTCTTTTCACTGGCTACAACCAGACACCAGATGCCAGGCGATCGCCAACTTACTCAAGCCCCAGGGGAACATACTTCTGCTTTGGAATACCGTTCCCCAACCGGATCCCACCATTTTTCAGGATCTCTTGCCTCTCTATGAAAAATATATGCCCAGCTTTGCCAGCTTTGAAAATATCGCTGTCCAGGAACAAAATCTCAAGAACATCAGCCAGGGTTTGCTTGATTCAAATTGTTTTCAAAACTTAGAACTAACCCAGGTCATTGAAACCAAAGATTATTCCCCCAACGATTACCTCAAATTACTCACAACTCTTTCTCCCTACATTGCCCTAGATCCCACAGTTCGCAGGCAGCTCTTTGATGAACTAAAGGCTGTCTTTCAAGCTCGAAAAATTCAGACGATTCCCACCCAATATATTTGCGCTGCCCACATTGCCCAAGTGAAACCGCCCAGTTAAAAAAAAGGTGAGAATCACTGACTCTCACCTAATCGGTTTAACTTAATATTGTTATTAAATATTAAATCAATCTAATTTCTCGATTAGCTTTCCTTCAACCAGCTAAACATTGCCCGCAGATCCTTACCCACAACTTCAATGGGATGTTCTGCTTCACGGCGACGAATAGCCGTAAATTGCGCTTGACCCGACTGATTTTCGAGGATGAAATTTCGTGCAAACTCACCCGTTTGGATTTCGGTCAGAATTTCCTTCATTGCGGCTTTGGTTTCAGCAGTGATCACCCGTGGCCCACTGACATAATCACCATACTCAGCGGTGGTAGAAATGCTATCCCGCATTTTCGCCAGACCACCTTCCACAACGAGGTCAACAATGAGCTTCACTTCATGGAGACACTCAAAGTAAGCCAACTCCGGCTGGTAACCCGCTTCGACGAGGGTTTCAAAACCAGCTTTAATCAGAGCACTCAGACCACCACAGAGAACTGCCTGTTCACCGAATAGATCAGTCTCCGTTTCTTCTCGGAACGTGGTTTCAAGGATGCCACCGCGAGTACCGCCGATGCCTTTCGCATAGGCCATCGCCAAATCACGGGCTTGACCTGTGGCGTCTTGGTAAACTGCGAATAATGCGGGCACCCCTTGACCTTGTTCATAGGTACGACGCACGAGGTGACCAGGGCCTTTAGGGGCAACCATTACAACGTCTACATCAGCGGGGGGAACGATTTGGCCGAAGTTGATATTGAAGCCGTGAGCAAAGGAAAGTACATTGCCCGCTTGGAGGTTGGGGAGAATATCTTTGGTGTAGACAGATTTTTGGACATCGTCGGGTAACAAAATCATGATCCAGTCCGCCACTTTTGCTGCTTCCGCAACAGGTAAAACCTTTAGACCTTCTGCTTCGGCTTTGGCTGTGGACTTACTTCCGGCATATAGGCCGATAACGACGTTAATCCCACTGTCTTTGAGGTTGAGGGCATGGGCATGGCCCTGGGAACCATAGCCGATGATGGCAACGGTTTTGCCGTTTAACAGATCTAAGTTTGCGTCCGCATCATAATACATGCGAGCCATAGGACAATTCTCCGACGGAAATTACAAAGTTAAGAATATGTGTTAATGCATACTGCAGACTTCGTATTATAGGAGATTGTTGTCAACTGAACTTTTGCTGGGCAGGCTCCTCAGAAATTTTTAATCACTTATAGGAAAAACAGCCAACCGACATCTTTGATTTCGGCAAACTCTGCTGATCATTGCGTCGCAATTTTGGCGATCGCCGAGGGTCTCAGTCGCCCTCCCTGGGGACTTGACAGGCGCAGCAATGATTCGCCGAAGGCTTTTAGGGCTGTTACAATAAACCTCTGATAATTCTGTTGGTCTTACAAGCAATAAACTCCCATGGGTAAAGGCATCGTTCTGCTATCAAAACGAGAAATTGAAAAAATGCGCAATGCGGGACGGCTAGCGGCGCAACTCCTTGATTACCTAGAGCCTCTGGTTAAACCGGGAGTGACGACCCTCGAATTGAACGATGCAGCGGAGGAATGGACCCAAAAACACGGTGCAAAAAGCGCCCCCCTCGGTTATGGCAAGAGTAACCCTTACCCAAAATCTATTTGTACCAGTGTCAATGAAGTAATTTGTCACGGCATTCCCAGTAAGAAAAAAGTCCTCAAAGACGGCGACATCATCAATATCGATGTGACCCCCATTCTCGATGGCTACCATGGTGATACGTCTCGGACTTTTTTTGTGGGCACCCCAGCACCCAGGGTTAAAAAATTAGTCGAAGTAACGGAAAAATGTCTGTACATCGGCATTGAAGCAGCTCAACCCAACGGTCGCATCGGTGATATTGGGGCGGCGATCCAAGAATATGCCGAATCCCAAGGCTATTCAGTCGTGCGTGATTTTGTCGGTCATGGCATTAGTAATGTCTTCCACACAGAGCCCCAGGTTCCCCACTACGGTAAACGCGGTAAGGGTACCAAAATTCGTCCGGGGATGGTTTTTACCATTGAACCAATGATCAATGAAGGCACCTATGAGAGCCAGCTACTCGGTGATGGTTGGACGGCGGTGACCAAGGACGGTAAGCTCTCGGCCCAGTTTGAACATACGATTGCGATCACCCCAGAAGGGCCAGAAATTTTAACCCTGTCGGCATAAAGGGTGTGATGGGATAGCTTGAAAACCTGAGATACCAACAAAAAAGACCCCAAGTGGGGTCTTTTCGCAATTAGTTTTAGAGTTTAAACATAAGCGTCTAAAGCTCTATTCTTCTCCGTTTGCTGCCTCAGCCTCTTCTGCTTCGAGAGTTCCGGCAGGGACAAATTCGATCTCAGACTGCTCTTCGAGCCAATCGAGGGTTGCATCAATGGTCAACTCTTCTTTGATGGCTTCCTGGAGACGCTCTTCATCAAAGCCTTCCTGGAGTTCTGCCTTAGCTTCCTCTAGGCGCTCGTTGAATTTGTCGGTATCAATTTCGATCTTCTCGACCTTAGCAATTTCCGTGAGAATCAAGGAGTTGCTGAGCCGTTGTTCTGCTTCTGGGCGAGCCGTTTCTCGCAGTTTAGGAATCATATCCTTGGTAAAAATGCGATTCACATCGATGCCCATGCGGCTGAATTCCATCATCTGCTGGGTGAGGACTGCGGTAATTTCTTCGTTGACGCTCACTTCTGGCAGTTCGGTGCTGTTATTGGCAGCGAGTTGTTCTAGCAGATAACGACGCACGCTGTTTTTGGTGCTGATTTCAGCGTTTTCTTTTAGTTGGGCTTCTAGACTTTCTTGCCAAGCCGCGAGGGTTTCAAATTCTTCGTTGGTGGCTTCGCTGGCAAACTCATCATCGAGTTCCGGTAGTTCGCGGCTCTTGAGTTCCTTGAGGGTGACGGTGAAGGAGACTTGTTTCCCGGCCATTTCTTCGTTGCCGTAGTCTTCGGGGAAGGTAACGGTGAATTTCTTGGTTTCTTCGGGTTTCATGCCGACAAAACCATCCACAAAGCCTGGGATAAATTTGCCTTCTTCGAGGTCGAGGGAAAAGTCTTCGGCTTGGGTGCCGGGGATAATGTCCTCTTCTTCTTCGCCAGCGTCGTTTACATAGCGACCTTCGTAATCGGCGATCGCCACATCTCCCATTTGGGCAGCCCGGTCTTCGACGGGGACAAGGGTAGCCAGTTCGCGTTGTTTCTGGGTGAGAAATTCATCGAGATCCGCCGGATCATATTCACTCTTTTCGGCCTTGAAGCTGAGGCCTTTGTAGCTGTTGAGGGTGACGGTGGCGGGGACATCCACGGCGGCCTTGAAACTGGAGGCTTCACCGGGTTTGTAGGCGCTGATCAGGTCATCGAAGGAAGATTTGAGCTGGAAATTTCCTAGGGCCTCAATGTTTTCTTGGGCGATCGCCGCTTTTAAGCTGTCGTCGATCAAATCCTCAAGGACAGACGCCTTAATGCGATTGGGGCCTAACCGTTGGATCAAAATCTGCTTGGGAACTTTACCTTTCCGGAAACCGGGGAGGTTCACGGTACGGGCGAGTTTCCGCACTGTGTCATCATAGGCTTTTTGGGTGACGTCAGCGGGGACTTCGATTTCTAGCCCAACTTGGCTGGCAGGAAGCTTTTCCTGGATAACTTTCATCGATGTTTAAAGGTTCTAATATATAAGTTACAACTAAGGGTCTTAGGATAGTTCTGTTCGTTGGCGATCGCCCCTTTAGGGGTCTGAATTGAGCGCTCCATGATATCCTAAGGTCAGTAACCCAAACGCAGGATTACCCAGAATATGTTTGGGTCGGTCTATTGCGTTTTTACGAGGGGTTAACCTATCTGATAATAGTATAATTAGAGCTTCGATATACAAAGTCTTGCGAAAGGGATGCCCCAGCACAGAACGACAAAAGTGGCCCTGCTTATCCTAGCCAAACCCTCGCCTCTGGGGTGATCAAGCCAGCCCCGCCACAGTGAAAAATTCCCCCTAGGCGATCGCCCCAACCAGATTTTTACTTTTTAATTTCATTACCCTTAACCCAAAGTCATTAGGAGGTTTATTCTTTGTCAAAATTAGTCAATGTCGCCATTCTTGGTGCTACCGGAGCCGTTGGCGCAGAACTCTTACAGTTGTTAGAAGAACGGGATTTCCCCCTAAACAACCTAAAACTTTTGGCCTCGCCCCGTTCTGCCGGGAAAACCCTCACCTTTAAAGGCCAACCCATTACCGTCGAAGCCGTCAGCCCAGAAGCCTTTGAAGGGATCGATATTGTCCTCGCCTCCGCCGGGGGAAGCACTTCGAAAAAATGGGCCAAGGCGATCGTCGAAGCCGGTGCCGTGATGATCGACAACTCCAGCGCCTTCCGCATGGATCCTGATGTGCCCCTCGTGGTGCCAGAAATTAATCCAGCGGCAGCCCAACAACACCAGGGCATCATCGCGAACCCCAACTGCACAACCATTCTCATGGGGGTGGCAATTTATCCCCTCCATCAAGTACAACCCATCCAGCGGATTGTGGTTTCTACCTATCAATCTGCCAGTGGTGCCGGGGCCAGGGCCATGGAAGAAGTCAAGCAGCAAACCCAGGCGATCTTGGCGGGTGAAGAACCCCCCACAGAATCTTTCCCCTATCCCCTCGCCTTTAATCTTTTTCCCCACAATACCCCCATCGATGACGCGGGCTATTGCCAAGAGGAGATGAAAATGGTGAACGAAACCCGGAAGATCTTTGGGACGCCTGACCTGCGGATTAGTGCTACCTGTGTCCGGGTGCCGGTGCTGCGGGCCCATTCTGAAGCGGTTAACCTAGAGTTTGCGCAGCCCTTCGAGCCAGCCCAAGCCAAAGACATCCTCACCACGGCCCCTGGTGTTACCGTAGTAGAGGATTGGGAAAACAATTATTTCCCGATGCCCATGGATGCAACGGGGAAAGATCCGGTGCTGGTGGGTCGTATTCGCCGGGATATTTCCCAAGACAATGGCCTGGAATTGTGGCTCTGTGGCGATCAGATTCGGAAAGGAGCAGCCCTTAATGCCGTCCAGATTGCGGAACTGCTTTGGGAAAAAGATTGGCTCCAACCAGCGGCGATCGCAACGGCGGTCTAGTCCAGTAAGATTTATGTGTGTTGTGTCGATTCGTTTATGACAAGTACAAGATTTGGTCGAGTGATCACCGCAATGGTGACCCCCTTTACGGAAGAGGGGCAGGTGGATTACGCGATGGCGGAAAAATTAGCGGCCCATTTCATTGACCAGGGGAGTGACGCCCTTGTTGTCTGCGGCACCACCGGAGAATCGCCCACCCTGACTTGGGATGAGGAGTATGAGCTATTCCGGGCTGTGCAAAATGCTGCCACTGGACGGGCTAAGGTAATCGCGGGTACGGGTTCTAATTCCACCAGTGAGGCGATCGCCGCCACCCAAAAAGCCGCTAAACTGAACTTGGACGGTTCGCTGCAAGTTGTTCCCTATTACAATAAGCCCCCCCAAGAAGGACTTTATCAGCATTTCAAGGCGATCGCCGAGGCCTGCCCTGATATCCCATTGATGCTTTACAACGTGCCGGGGCGCACCAGTTGTAATCTGTTGCCCGAAACCGTGATTCGCCTCGCCACCGTGGACAACATCGTGGCCATCAAAGAAGCCAGCGGTAACCTCGACCAGGCCGCCCAAATTCGTTGTGGTGTAGATTCTACCTTTGAAATTTACTCAGGGGATGATAGTCTAACTCTACCTTTGATGAGTGTAGGAGCCCAGGGCGTTGTGAGCGTGGCCAGTCACCTTGTCGGGCCGCAGATGCAGGCGATGATCCAAGCCTTTCTTGCTGGCCGTACCCAAGAGGCGATCGCCCTCCACTTGAAGCTTTTCCCCCTATTCCGTGTCCTATTCTGTGATACCAACCCCCTCCCCGTGAAAACCGCTCTCATTCTTCAGGGATGGCGTTTAGGTAGCTTTCGTCCGCCCCTCTGTCCCCTCAGCCCTGATCGCACAAAACAACTCACCCAGGTGTTGAAGGATTTGTCCCTCCTCTAAAACGAAGCATTCGGCGAACGTCCCACTGCCACGGCTTTTGACAACTGAACAGTATTGCGCCAATTACCAGCACCCTGTTGCTCGCTGGTCATATCTAGCCGTTGGTCTTCAAATACCAGCCTAAAAGTTTTCTATTTCAACCTTTTCTCTAGTTTTAACCACAAGCAAATCTAAGGAGTTTTATGAACAAGAGCAAACCCCAACCCACAACCCGTAGAAGAACCCGCACCAGCCAAAAACAAACGACAAAGCCAGAAAATCTCAACCCCCAGGACAGTATTAAAATTATTCCCCTGGGTGGTCTCCATGAAATTGGTAAAAACACCTGTGTTTTTGAGTATGACGATGAAATCGTGCTGCTCGATGCGGGCCTAGCCTTTCCGACGGATGGGATGCATGGGGTCAATATTGTTCTGCCAGACACAACCTATCTCCGGGAAAACCGCCACAAAATTAAGGGGATGATTGTCACCCACGGCCACGAAGATCACATTGGTGGTATTTCCCATCACCTCAAGCAGTTTGATATTCCCGTCATCTATGGCCCCCGCCTAGCTATGTCTCTGTTGTCCGACAAACTAGATGAAGCAGGCGTAAGCGATCGCACCAAACTCCACAGCGTCATGCCACGGGACATGGTGCGTATTGGTAAAAATTTCCTCGTAGAATACATCCGCAATACTCACTCCATTGCCGATAGCTTTACCGTGGCGATCCACACGCCCATTGGGGTGATCATTCACACAGGGGACTTCAAAGTAGACTTTACCCCTGTTGACGGTGAACAGTTTGATTTTCAGCGGCTCGCTGAGCATGGCGAAAAAGGTGTTCTCTGTCTTTTAAGTGATTCGACGAACGCCGAAGTTCCCGGTCGCACCCCTTCGGAAGCCTCAGTGAAGCCGAATTTAGACAGAATCTTTGGTCAGGCCCAAGGACGACTCTTTGTGACGACCTTTGCCTCTTCTGTCCACCGGGTCAGCATTATTTTAGAACTGGCGCAAAAACACAATCGTAAGGTGGCTGTGGTGGGCCGTTCCATGCTAAACGTCATTTCCCATGCCCGCAATTTAGGCTACATGAAATGTTTGGATGAGCTGTTTATTCCCCTGCGGCAGCTGAAAAGCATGAAGGATGAGGATGTTTTGATCCTGACAACGGGCTCCCAAGGTGAGACCTTATCGGCCATGACACGGATCTCCCACGATGCCCACCGCCACATCAAAATTAAGGAAGGGGATACGGTGGTCTTTTCGGCCAATCCGATCCCTGGGAATACGATCGCCGTGGTCAATACCATTGATCGTCTGATGATGCGCGGCGCGAAAGTCATCTACGGTAAAGGGGAAGGAATCCACGTTTCTGGTCACGGCGCCCAAGATGATCACAAGTTGATGTTGGCCTTGACGAAGCCGAAGTTCTTTATTCCGTTCCACGGGGAACACCGGATGTTGGTGAAGCACGCCCAAACGGCCCAATCGATGGGGGTACCGGAAGAAAATATTGTGATTATCGATAACGGTGACATTGTGGAACTCACAGAAAATTCCATTGGTGTTACCGGGAAAGTGCCTTCGGGAATTGAATTAGTAGACCGTTCTGGTATTGTCCATGATTCGGTACTCCAGGAACGGCAACAGTTGGCCGAGGAAGGGGTGATTACGGTGGCCGTGGCGATCGCCCAAGACGGTAATCTAATTGCGCCACCAGAAATTCATCTCCGGGGTGTGGTTACCGCAGCGAACAATAAGTTACTCCACCAGTTAATCCAGCGGAATGTCGAAAATGTGTTGGAAGACCGCCTCGCAGAGTACAAAGAACATGGCAAGCGCAGCAACGAAGACATTGACTGGACTGACATTCGCCTAGAGATTGAAGCATCCCTACAACGCCTTGCCCGTCGAGAATTACAAGGGGAACCCCTCGTGGTCTTTTTGATGCAGGTCAGCGAACAGACTGCCGTTAGAACCCAGCGCCGTCGTCGTCGTCCCACAGCATCCCTTGCTTCCTAATGTAGGAAAAGGATTTGGGATCTACTCTAAGTCTCTTGTAAGCATTTGAATTCAGAGAAATACACGAAAGGGAGCCATAATGACTCCCTTTTTTGTTTACGGATTTAGAGCATTAAAAAAATTCGAGAAAATGCTTAGCTGATAGCCAAGCTCTTAGAAAAATTAATTTTCGCTATTTTGAGCCTGGGCCGGATCTACCCAGATAATGCGCTGTTGTTTGGGATCGACTTTTATGGTGTACTCTTGCATTAGTCGATGGCTCCCGTAGGCATCGAAGTGACGGTTAAATTCTTGGCGTAGTTTGGCGACCCGTTGTTCTGCTTCGGTGACTTCGCCCTTGAGAACAGATAACTGCTGCTGTTGGGATAGTTGGGCCGGTAACAATTGGGCAATGGAGGCGATCGCCACCCCACCAAGGAGACAATTTACAGAAATCTGCGCCGCCAATTCCCAGCAGGCGAACCGATGCTGCTTATTTGCTGCTGTTAATGGGCCAGCGCTTTTTTGATCTTGCTTATGGCGACGTTTCTGGAGAGAAATGGGGGTCTGTTGCCGGGGTGATTGTGGAGGGGAGAAGCCGTACATGAACACAGGATCCAACACTAAAAAAACAAGAAATCGCGTAACCTGAAGTTATCGAAGCATTTTTCTTTGATTGATAATGCTTATAACAAGCCTTTTTAGAAAAAATGATCGATAATTTTGCCGATATTTAAATGACAGTAGATGCGCTGAAAATGGATCGAGGCGATCGCCCAAATCATTAAGATGTAAAAAATTTCAAGACCGAAATTCACCACAATTTTTTGGAGAATTTTGATCAAGCTTTGGCCTTGATGCTAGCAGCATCTTAGCACTTGCGTTTTAAAAAATTAGAATCTCTTCAAAAAGAAGCTCTGATCCCCAAAATTCAGGCAAATATGGCCGCTATTGATAAATAAAATAAATCATAGCCACGCAGATTTTGTCAGATTCTAATAGGTTTCTGCATAGGGGCTGGGACTCTGGGCTAGATTTAAAAACTTTGTTAGCTCCGGCTGGAAAATCAGCTTAACCGTTCCGGTGGGGCCATTACGGTGTTTCGCAATAATCACCTCGGCAATATCTCGCTCCGGGGTATCTGGGTTGTAATAACTGTCGCGGTAGAGCATTAAAACCAGGTCGGCATCCTGCTCGATGGAACCTGATTCGCGCAGGTCAGACATCATCGGGCGTTTGCTGTTGCGGGCCTCAACCCCCCGACTTAACTGGGATAGGGCAAAAATGGGTACATCTAATTCCCTGGCGAGCCCTTTGAGCGATCGCGTAATTTTTGAGAGTTCTTGGACACGATTGTCACCACCGCCTTCCATGAGTTGTAGATAGTCAATGAGGATTAGCCCTAACTTTCCCCCCTGCTCTGCCTGGAGTTTCCGCGCCTGCGATCGCATCTGACCTACCGTGATATTCGCCGTATCATCGATAAATAAAGGCACATCCGACAAAAATTCCACCGCTTTGAGGAGGGGACGCATATCAACCTCATCGAGGCGTCCGGCCCGGAGACGATTACTTTCAATCTGAGCCTCCCCAGCCAAGAGGCGCTGCACCAATTGCTCCTTCGACATTTCTAAACTAAAAATGGCCACGGGAAGCCGTTCCTTTTTAGCGATATTAGTGGCCACATTGAGCGAAAAACTGGTTTTTCCCATGGCGGGACGTCCGGCAATAATCACCAGATCAGAGCGTTGGAAGCCATTGGTCATCGCATCGAGATCATAAAACCCACTCGAAAGCCCCGACAGCATCTCTTTTTCCTGCTGTTTGGTCTGGCGTTCTTCGATGTTGCTAAAGGCTTCGGCAATGGTTTCGGCAATGGCGGTTAGGCCATCCTGGGGACGGGTCTGGGTGAGCCGAAAGATTTTTTGCTCGGATTCATCGAGGACATCGGGTAGAGTTTTAACGGTGTCATAGCCCAGATCAATAATTTCATGGCCCCCGGCAATGAGTTGTCGCCGCACGTATTTATCCATGACCAGTTCCGCATAGTGGTCAATATTCACAGCGGAGACGGTGCGATCCACCAATTGGGAAAGCTTGGGAATACCGCCGACTTTTCCGAGACGTTCGTTGTCTTGGAGCCAGGTACTCAGGGCCAATAAATCCGTCGGTTTGCCTTGGTTATGGAGCACCAACAAACCTTGATAAATATCCCGGTGGGCCTGGACATAAAAGGCATTAATCACCAGAACATCCACCACCCGGCCCATGGCCTCTGGGTCCATTAAAATCCCCCCCAGAATAAATTCTTCGGCTTCGATATTTTGGGGCGGAAGGGCGTTACCGGGAAAAGCGGGAGTTGAATCGGCCATGGTTGGGGAGGAAGTGGGGCGTAAGGAAACGCTTTCTTAATAGTCTAAACGTACTGATTGAAAATGAAAATAGCGATCGCCACTGGGACTTGCTGGAATGTCAGAGGCAATGGGAAGATCGCAGGCATTAGGCAGAGGGGCTTTCATGTTTAGTTATCTTAAGGGAGAGGCGATCGCCATCCACCGGAATTTGCAGGGGCGTTTTTTTCTAATTCTCGAAGTAAGGGACATTGGCTACGAGATCCAAGTGCCAGGACGCCTCGCCCAGGAGTTGGCAGCCGCAATCGGCCAACCCCAACACATTTTTGTCCACAGTCAGCAACGAGAGGACGGCACCTACCTCTACGGCTTTGCCAGCGCTGCCGCCCGGGATTTATTTCGGCAGCTGATCAGTGTCAGTGGCATTGGTGCCCAGGGGGCGATCGCCCTACTTGATACTCTAACCTTGCCGGAATTGGTACAGGCCATTGTCACCGCCGATCATCGTCAGCTAGCCAAAGCGCCGGGCATTGGCAAAAAAACCGCCGAACGGCTTGCCCTCGAACTGCGCAGCAAACTCAGCCAATGGCGAGATCAATTTTCGCTTCCCGACACAGCCGCTCAACCCAATGCCGCTGTCCACGAAGATTTGGAATTAACCTTGTTGGCCTTGGGATACCAAGAAACCGAAATCCGTGGGGCGATCGCCACCCTCAGTCAAGACTCGATTCTGTTGCAAAATGACAATGCCGACGAATGGATCCGGCGGGCCATCACTCTCCTAAGCCAAACATAACAAGACAAAAACCCCCTGCAATGAGGAGGCCCAGGCTTACCTGTTCAACAAAAAAACGCTACTGAATTTCCCGGACGCGGGGTTGTCCGTCAATAATTTCGCCGACCAAAATCACATCAGCCACCCCGACAAACAGACCGTTTTCCAGGACGCCAGGGATATTATTAATCTTTTGCTCTAGGGTTGCCGGGTCGTCGATGCCAGCAAATTTAAGATCCACGACTAAATTTCCTTCATCGGTCACCACGGGGCCAGCTTTTTTGACTCCCATTCGGAGTTCTGGCTTACCACCCAATGCTTCTAGTTGACGCATCACTGGCGTAATGGCCATGGGAATCACTTCCACGGGTAATAAAAAGGTTGAACCCAAGCGATCAACCAGCTTGCCGCTATCTACCACGACGACGAATTTGTTGGCGAGGGCATCCACAACTTTTTCCCGGGTGTGGGCCGCACCGCCCCCTTTAATTAAATTTTTCTGGGGATCGACCTCATCGGCCCCATCAATGGCCACATCAATATGATCAACGGCATCCAAACTGCTTAGGGGAATTTTGTACTGTTTTGCGAGAACTTCTGCCTGGAAGGAGGTGGGAATCCCGACAATATTCTCTAGTTCACCTGCGGCTAAACGCTCACCGATGTATTGAATTGCATAGGCGGTGGTTGACCCAGTGCCTAAACCAACCACTGAGTTGGACTGGACTAGGGCGGCGGCGACTTTGCCCACTTCTTGTTTCATGACCGTGACGGCATCCATTGTGTATCCCTCCGAGAAAAAAGTTGAATAAAAAAATTAATGCTGAAAAATTTTTTGGCGTAAACAAAACAAATCCTGCCACACGACCTGCAGCAGGAAAATCAATGACCCAAGGCCTAAACGTTAGCGGTTTGCTGTTGGAGCATGTCTTTGAGCTTCTCCAGTTCGCTGGCCCAGCGGGGGTCGGGTTGAGCGGAAGTTGCATCACCGTAGCTGGATTGCTTCTTGCTGCTGCCACCACTGCGCTTGCGCTTGCCGCCGCCTTTGGTGTTGCTGGCTTCGGCTGGCTTGTCGTCGCCTTTGCTACGGGGGAGAGCCTTCTCAATTTTGAGGGGACTGTCCATGAAGGATTGGCCATTGTACTTTTCGATGAAAGCATCGGCTTCTTCGTCGGTGGGGACGGTAACGAAGGCAAAACCACGACATTTGCCTGTTTTCCGGTCTTTGATCACTTTGGTGGTTGCGGTTTCGCCTGCTTCAACAAAGAAATCAACCAGGGCTTGTTTTTCGACGACGTCTTTGGGCAGATTGCCGACATACAAACGTACGGACATAGGGAACCTCCTAGATGTTGGTTGGGTTAGATGAAAAACTGGTTTTGGGACAAACTCGTTCAGGGATCAAGTGCTGATAATGTGGCGATCGCCTTTGACCTTGAATACAAAAAAATTTAACTGTAAAAAGACTGATCATCCAGTGTTGTTGTGCCCTAGGGCCTTCGGTGAAAACTGATCGGTTTGTCTGTCACAGGAGCAGTGGTGGCATACTTCACATCGTGCGGTTGCTCTGGAATTTTTACTTTACCGTGAACGTTACAGAATGTATAGCACCATCGAGTGACCCATTATGGGGTAAATAGTGCGGAAAGACAAGTCACTTAACGTTTTTTTTCGTTTTCCCCAGGGAATTTATGCTATGGCGATCGCCTGAAATTTTCTCGATGCCGTGGCTTTGGTGAACGATTATCCATCGTAAACCTTGGGTGAAAAAATTGCCCCTGAACGTAACAGAGATGACGGCACCACACAACGGAATGTGAAAGATCGATCAGAAAAGTCGGTAGGATTTGCTAGAGTGGATCACCGATTTTCCAAAACATCTATGGAAAGCGAATTGTGTTTTAAGTTCGGGAGAGTGAGGCAGGTTCCATGGCAATGATCGTTCAAAAATATGGCGGTACCTCCGTCGGCTCGGTAGAAAGAATTCAAGCGGTGGCCAAACGGGTACAGCAACGGGCCCAAGCGGGCAATCAAATTGTCGTGGTGGTCTCTGCCATGGGAAAAACCACCGATGGTTTGGTGAAATTGGCCCACGAAATCAGCACCAATCCCAACCGACGGGAAATGGATATGCTCCTCTCTACGGGGGAACAGGTCTCGATTTCTCTGCTCAGTATGGCCCTCCAGGAACTGGGACAACCGGCAATTTCTCTCACTGGTGCCCAGGTGGGAATTGTTACTGAAGCGGAACATAGCCGCGCCCGCATCCTCGAAATTAAAACCGACCGCCTCCAACGGCACCTGCAAAAGGGAGAGGTGATCGTCGTGGCGGGTTTCCAGGGCATTTCCAAAACCGAAGATCTAGAAATTACTACCCTGGGTCGGGGCGGATCGGATACTTCTGCGGTGGCGATCGCCGCTGCTCTCAAGGCCTCCTGTTGTGAAATTTATACCGATGTGCCGGGGATTTTAACCACTGACCCGCGTATTGTCCCCGAAGCGCAACTGATGGCCGAAGTCACGTCCGATGAAATGCTAGAGCTTGCCAGTTTAGGGGCGAAGGTGCTTCATCCCCGCGCTGTCGAAATTGCGAAAAATTATGGGGTGCCTTTGGTGGTACGTTCCAGTTGGACTGAGGATCCGGGGACTTGGGTGACCTCTGCCCCGGTGAGCGATCGCCCCTTGATTAACCTCGAAATTGCCAAAGCCGTCGATGCGGTGGAGTTTGATACTAACCAGGCCCGCATTGCGATGCTGCACATCCCTGATCGCCCCGGCGTCGCTGCCAAATTATTTGGAGAAATCGCCACCCACAATGTCGATGTGGATTTAATTATCCAGTCGATCCACGATGGCAACAGTAATGACATTGCCTTTACCGTGACCGAAAATGCCGCCACCCAGGCCCAGGCGATCGCCGAAGCCATTGCCCCCACCCTCTGCGCTGGCACAGACCAAGATTTAAGCGACGTTGCGGTGATGAGCGCCAATGACATTGCCAAAATCACCATCTCTGGGGCTGGGATGATCGGCCGTCCCGGGATTGCCGCCACCATGTTCCAAAGCCTGGCCGATGCAGGGATTAATATCGAGATGATTTCCACTTCGGAAGTGAAGGTGAGCTGCGTCATCCAGCAGACGGATTGTGACCGGGCGATCGCCACCCTCTGCGATGTTTTTGACATTGCCTCTTCCCCGATGAATGCGACCCCAGCGGCTCTCAATCCCGAAGATCACCCCCCCGTCCGGGGTGTCGCCCTTGACCTCAAACAAGCGCAACTGGCCATTCGTCACGTGCCGGATAGTCCTGGTATGGCTGCCCAAATTTTTTCGCTGTTGGCCCACCAAAACATCAGCGTCGATATGATTATCCAGTCCCAACGGTGTCGTGTGCTCAACGGGGTAAAGACCCGTGACATTGCCTTTACCGTTGCCCAAGGGGATGCTGAAGCGGCTCGCCTCGCCCTCTCTAGCATGGCAGAACAGCTAAATTTTGGGGAAATCGAAGTAGATCCGGCGATCGCCAAAGTCAGTATTGTCGGTTCTGGGATGATTGGTGCACCGGGGGTTGCAGCTCGCTTCTTCCAAGCCCTTGCCACGGCAAAAATCAATATTCAGATGATTACCACTTCTGAAATTAAAATTAGCTGCGTTGTCCCGGAAACCCAAGGCCAAGCCGCTCTGAAACTCGTCCATGAAGCCTTTGCCCTCGGTGGTGAAGCAAAGGTGGAAGTCCCCGCCTAATCATTGCCCAAACCCAAGATTAGCCCGCCGAGGAGAATTAGGAGCAAAAGCCCCAGGATCATAAGTACGCCCATACAAATTCCCTAAAAATACAATCTGCATTCAAACCCAGCCTAGCCCGGTTGGGTTTCTTTGTAGCGGAAACAACTTGATTCTAAAAATATTTTTCAAACAAAAAAAGAGCCCACCGAGGTGAACTCTCTTTATGCAGTGCCGGGAGGCGGAATTGAACCGCCGACACGAGGATTTTCAGTCCTCTGCTCTACCAACTGAGCTATCCTGGCGTTTTGCGCACAAGTTCTAATTTAGCAAAGCAATTTTAAATTGGCAACCCCTAAGCCTAGATTTTTCTCAAAAAAAGTTTTTTACGGGGTTTTTTCCATTATTCTTCGATGGCAATGCGGCCCTGACGTCCCAAACGGAACACCAAAAACGTCAGCAAATACACGACATAAATCACCAGGCCGACAATTCCTAAGAAGCCGAGAAAACCGGGTGTCGAGTTGGCGTGCAAAATTTGTTGGTAACGGCTGGGTGCTTCTAGCCACACTTGGCAATAGGCCCCTTGGCGCATCGCCGTGGAAAAGGCACAGCCCAAAAATGGTAAGTTGGCGATCGCCCCGAGCGCGCAGTAAACTGTCACCGCCCAACGCCAAGCCGTAAACGCGAGTTTTAGACGACTACCCGGCTGATCGCGAATTTCTTCATTGAGATCAATCCAAAACCACAATCCAATGGGAATCAAAATCCGTGACAACAGCCCTGTCAGATAGCCCACTGACCAACTGGGAATCAACAGATACACCGTCACCATTAACAAGCTGGCCACTTTCCAGTAAATGCCCAGGAGCCGCTGCATCGATTCCACCTTCGCGACGAAACTCCAGATCAACAGTGCAATCGGCACCATCACCGTAAAAATGACCGCCAAACGGTAGTCCATCCAGGCCAATTGCTGTAGTAACGTTTCATCCATGGTTTATGTGGGGTTTGAGACAAATTAAGATTGATTTTTCACAGTATACACAAGTCAAAGCAGTGGCACTACGGAGAGAAACCACTGCTTTGGGGATTAGCCTCTAGCACGTTTTTTGACCTTACCGAAGCCAAGATCAATGACCAAAAGCGCATCAACTAATTTTTTTTACAAAAATAAAGGCGATCGCCGACAAAATTAGTCTTCGTAGAGACGGCATTCATCCGCGTCGGGGTTATCATCACAAAACTTTTCTAGGGGACTTTTTTCCGGCTCTTTTTCCCGTTGGTGGGCGGCTTCCGCCTGGAGTTCTTCAACGGCGTCCCAAGCAGCTGCACATTCAGCGGAAGTGGAGTCAGTACTACAAGCTTCCCGAGCCGCATCACGTTCTTGTTCAATTTTTTGATGAATATTTGTCATGAATCCTCGTTTTATCTTGCTATCTTTTTTAATTAAGGGCTCCAGTGACGAATGTTGCAATGTTTGCTTAAGCTCAGCAAAAAGAAAGGACAACAGCCACTGGCGTAGGAACGAAACTCTTTGCTTTTCTTGGCAGTGATTGGCATTCACCGATGGAGATTAGCGCAGGATTAAATTCGAAAAATAAAAAGTCCCTACTGCTCCCCATTGTACCGTAGGAAACCTGGTGGGTCGGTTTATTTTAGATCGGGTATTGCGCCATCGCCGCCCCAGAAAAAATCCCGCCGGCTAGGGGATGTTGTAGTAGAATCTATCTGCTCTGCTTGGAGATCTCCGGAAAAAGCCATGAAGTTTGTTTGCAGTCAAAGTGATCTAAATAGCCAACTGTCCCTCGTCGGTCGGGCGGTGCCCTCGCGGCCTACCCACCCTATTTTGGGAAATGTGCTGTTGACTGCGGATGCGAACCGCCATCAGATTCAACTCACCGCTTTTGATCTCAGCCTCGGCATTCGCACGAGTTTTCCGGCCCAAGTTATCGAAGGGGGCACCCTAACCCTGCCAGCAAAGTTGCTCAATGATATTGTGTCGCGTCTGCCTGAGGGGGAAGTGACCTTGAGTTGCCCGTCGGATACTTTGATGAAAGGTGATGCCCAGGCGACCCTAACTGCTGCGACGGGACGGTTTCAGATTCGAGGCATGGGGGCCGAGGAATTCCCAGAATTACCAACGATCCAGGACGGTAAAAAATTAATGTTGCCGGCGATCGCCTTGAGTGAAGGCCTAGGAGGTGTACTATTCGCTGCAAGCCCCGATGAAACCAAGCAAGTTCTCACGGGCGTCCATCTCACCCATCACCAGGATTGCCTTGAGTTTGCCGCGACCGATGGCCACCGTCTTGCTCTCGTTGAAACCAGTGATCAGGTCAGTCCAGAGCCAGAATCCAGCGAAACCGGTAAACTTCCCACCTCAACCCTGGAAGATTTTGCTTTAACCATCCCCGCCCGGGCGCTCCGAGAACTAGAACGAATGTTGACCACCGCCAATGAAGCGGATTTGATTGCCTTGCATTTAGACGATAGCCAAGTCATTTTTGAAGTCAATCACCAGCACCTCACCAGCCGTAAACTAGACGGTGCCTACCCCGCTTACCACCAGTTAATCCCCCGCCAGTTTAGCCGCGATGTCACCCTAGAGCGACGGGCTTTGATTAGCAGCATTGAACGGGTGGCGGTTCTGGCCGATCAAAAAAATAATATTGTCAAATTCCGCCTCAACAGCGCCGAACAAAAACTTCACCTCGCTGTGGAAGCCCAGGATGTGGGCAGTGGTGAAGAAGCGTTGCCCGCCCAGGTTTCAGGGACAGACCTAGAGATCGCTTTTAACGTGAGGTATCTCATCGATGGTCTGAAGGCTTTACCGAGTAATGAGATCAAGATGCAGTTGAATGAGAATAACCAGCCAGTCATTTTTACGCCCCTGGGTGCAGTGCAAATGACTTATTTGATTATGCCCGTGCAGATCCGCAGTTAAGGCGTTGGGGCTGGGGCTGTCTCTGGGGCGGCTGGTTGGCTAGGCGCTTGGATAATCTCTTTTTTAGCCATGTGGTCATAGAATTGACGACTAATTTTGTGGAGTAGTTCTTTACCCTTGGGGTCGTTGTAGGGACGCTCGACAAAAATTGCAGCAACGTAACGCTTGCCATTGGGCAGATCAACAATTCCCGCATCGCCGATGATACTGCCGATGTCTCCGGTTTTATGGACGATGTCGGCTCCCTGGCCCAAACTCTGGGGTAAAAGGCGATCATTACTCGTGTCTCCCATGATCCGAAACAGGCGATCGCGGGAGCGGACAGACAAGATTTCGCCTTGGTTAACGCGGGCCAGGAGATGGGCAAGATCCTTAGCGCTGGTGAGGTTTGTGCCTTCGAGATCCGGCAGGGGATTGTTTAATTGGGTTTGGGTCATGCCCCACTGCTGAAATTTGGCGTTGAGGACGGCATTCCCCCCCAACAATTCGGTGATCATGTTGGTGGCGGTGTTGTCACTGTTAACGCTCATTTCCGTGGCGGTGTAGAGGGCGGTGTAGGTGCTGCCTGGGGTTTTGTATTGCATGCCGCCAGATCCACCCCCGATGACCTCTTGAGTGAGGGTGAGTGAATCATCGAGGTTGACTTTGCCACTGTCAACGGCTTCAAAGAAGGCCACAAGAATGGGAATTTTGATCGTACTGGCGGCGGAGAGGGGACGATCGCCAGCCACATCTAAATATTCTCCGGTGTCTAAATCCACAAAGAGCAAAGACGCATCCAGGGTAGAGTCAGCGGCGATCGCCGCTTGGGTGGTTTCTGCCAGTTGGGTGAGGGGCGTTTTCAGGGGAAGCGGTTCCGGGGCCGGGGGAGGAGTAACCTGTTCAGAGAGGAGCTGTTGGCTCGTTACGTTGTCGGGGGGAGTAACCGTGGGGACGGAGCGTAGGTTTGCGGCGCTGAGAATGGTGCCAATACAAGCACTAACGCCCACACCCACGATGAGTAAACGGAGAGGATACAGGAGGGGCCGGGGTAGTTTGAGGCGTGCTTGGCGGACTGGGCGGCGGGAACGGCGATTTGTCCTTGGGGAGTTGGATGGGGCCTGGAGCGCGATCGCCTGGGGGGAATTTCCTTGCCGATGACGGGCTTCAAAGGCGATCACCTTAGTATTGGTCGCAGCATTCAATGATCGTGGCGCTGGGGATTTTCTGCGTTTAGAACGACGGGACTTACCAACCACTGACGACTCCTACCTTGACTTTGGGGTAACTGAAATAGATTTTTTTCATTATGCCTGAAGACTTTGGCGATCGCTCCCCCTTTCTCAAAATTTTGTCAGCTCGCTGCAGCCCAAGGGAAAATCCAGAGAATCATGGCCAGCCTCTGCAATGCCATTGAGCCAAAAGCAGGAACAGATCGTGGTGTTGCGTCTTGGACAAGGCAATTTAAATTAAATTTGTATCCTATCTTTCAGTCAGGATAAATTTTTGAGCTTTGGGGAGAATCTAAATTGATTTAGTAATTTGGCGATCGCCTTTTTGCGAGAAAAAATAGCTTTCATGCTTAAAAATCAAGGTTAAAAAATGATCGCTTTATGCTGAATTTCACTTTAGGTCAGTAAAAGAACTGTTAAAATTTGCTTAAAGACTCAAGCCAATTTAGGGGAAATAATTAAGGTAATTCTCCCCTCCAAAATAACTGACAACAATGCTACAAAAATAATTCGGGGTGTTGTGTATGGTGAGTTTTTCTGGTGCTTTGACCTGGGAAGGTCTGTGGGGCTTTTTGACGGGGCGGATGTATATGCCCCACGGAAGCTGCTATCTATGGCAAACCCCTCTAGTCGGTCTACATCTGATGGCGAATTTGCTTACGGCGATCGCCTACTTTTCGATCCCGATTATGCTGGTTTATTTTGTCAAAAAGCGGCAGGATATGCCTTTTTCACGGGTGTTTATCCTATTTAGTACTTTCATTACTGCCTGTGGAATTGGTCACTTTTTAGATATGTTGACCCTCTGGTTTCCCATTTATTGGATTGATGGGATCGAAGGCAGTTTTACGGCTTTGATTTCCTGCTATACCGCCATAGAACTGTACACTCTTTTACCAAAATTTTTAGCGCTCAAAAGCCCGGAAGAGTTGGCAATTATCAACCAAAAATTACAACTCGAAGTGCAGGAACGCCAGAAAGCAGAAAGCATTTTGAGTCGTATTGTGGCGGGCACGGCTGCGGTCACAGGACGTGATTTTTTCTCGGCCCTAGCGGAAAATTTGGCGATCGCCCTTGATGTTTGTTATGTCGCCATTCGTGAAATCCTCGACAACGACACTCATTCGCCACAAACCCTTGCCACCTGGAAAAATCCTAAATTTCCCTCGATCCCAGCAGTGGCGATCGCCTCCCCTGCTACGGAATCCGACACCAGTCAAACACTCCAGTTCCCGATCCAAGACCGCAATTCTCGCACTATCGGCACCCTCCATGTGCAGCACTATCAACCCACCATTGACCAAGAGCTAGCCACAAAATTAACCCGTATTTTTGCCGCCCGGGCCGCCGCAGAAATTGAGCGCAAACGCGCCCTAGACGAACTTGCCTGGGCCAATAATCAACTCGAAACCATCAATAACCAACTCGAAGAAAAGGTCGCCGCCCGCACCCAAGCGCTCAAAACAGTAAACGAAACGCTCCGGAGCAGTGAAGCCCGTTACCGCAGTTTAGTGCTCAATATCCCTGGGGCCGTGTACCGTTGTCTCCCCGACGCACAATGGACAATGGAGTTTCTTTCCAATGGTATTGAACCAATTACTGGCTACCCGGCGACGGATTTTTTACATAATCAAGTTCGTGCCTTCGGAGACATTATCCACCCCGAAGATTACCCACGGGTTCTTGCCTCTTTGGGCACGCTTACCCCCGATAATCCCACCTATACCGATGAATACCGTCTTGTGCGCGTTGACCAAAACATTTGTTGGGTCTTTGAACAGGGACGGGGAATTTTTGATGCAACCGGTCATTTGATTCGCCTAGAGGGGGTAATGATCGAAGTCACTGACCGCAAACTGGCTAGCCAAGCCCTTGATCAAGAGCGGCGGCAACTGCGGCAACTGATCCAAAATATGCCCGTGGCAATGGCGATGTTAGACAAAAAGCTATGTTACGTGGCCCATAGTCATCAGTGGCTTGTTGACTATCAGCTTGGGGAAAAAACCCTCGTGGGGCGATCGCACCGTGAAGTTTTTGTGAATCTCCAGGAAGACTACCAACAGCACCTCCAAACAGCCCTAGGCGGTCAGGTGATTACCTGCGAAGAAGATTGCTACGTCCAGCATGATGGCAAAAAACAGTACCTCAAATGGACAGTCCAACCCTGGTATCACCGGGAAAATCAAGTGGGTGGGGTAGTGATTGTCACCCAAAATATCAATGATCTTGTCGAAGGTCGTGAGGCTGCCCTCGCTGCATCCCGCCTTAAATCGAGCTTTTTGGCGAATATGAGCCACGAAATTCGCACTCCCATGAACGGCATTCTCGGCATTGCGGAGCTTTTACAAACGACTCAACTGAATCCCCAGCAACAGGATTTTATAAAAACCCTCAGCCAAAGCGCGAACCATTTACTTTATGTGATCAACGATATCCTGGACTTTTCTAAGTTAGAAGCCGGGGAAATGCGCCTCGAATCCGTGCCTCTACAGATTATTGACTGTGTGGAGTCGGTGGCAGAGCTACTGGCTATTCAGGCCCAAACGAAACAGGTGGAATTGATCACCACTATTGATCCGCAACTGGGAGGAACAGTTACGGGAGATTCGATGCGGTTGCGGCAGATATTGACGAATTTAGTTGGTAATGCGATTAAATTTACCCATCGGGGTTCTGTGGTGATCCGCGCTCTACCCATGGCCGAAGATGAGGCTTCTGTTTTGGTGAAGTTTGAGGTCATTGATACTGGGATTGGCATTGACAAAGCAGATCAAGCAAAATTATTCCGGTCTTTTTCCCAGGTTGATCCGTCTACGACAAGGGAATATGGGGGAACAGGTCTCGGTTTGGCGATCGCCAAACATTTGGTCAGTCTCATGGCCGGAGACATTGGTTTAGAAAGTAGTCCTGGCCAAGGTTCAACCTTTTGGTTTACGGCCCGTTTCCAACGGTTAGAAACGCCGCCCCCCCTGCCCCAACTGGCCCCTTGCCGGGTTCTCCTCATTGACTCCCAGCCCTTGTCTTTAGAAGCGACGCGTCGGCAGCTCAGTCACTACGGGGTCAGCGTCACGGCCTATGGGGATTTTATGGGGGGGATCCTCGCCCTCGAACAGCAGGATAGTTTTGATCTGATGCTCTTGGCTTTACCCATTGTTGGTAATCAGGCAGGCATCGAAACGGTTCTAGATAAAGTAAAAACGCTCCTCCCCCGGGAAAATTTAGTGCTGCTGCTATCGGCGGTGGATTATCCTCGCTTAAAAAATTGGCTGCAGCCCCAAGGACTCCGTTATCTCCTCCGCCCCCTCCAACAGGAAGCGCTACTACGTTGCCTCCAAGCGGAAAAAAGGCTGGATCAGACAATGGCAGATGACCCAGATTTGGATTGGACTTTAGCAGAAATTTTGAGCAATCAGGGGGAGCGATCGCCAGATATTCAAATCCTCGTGGTCGAAGATACGCCCATTAACCAAACGGTTATTCTCAATCAGCTTGAAATTATTGGTTTTCGCAGCATCGATTGTGTGAGTAATGGCCGCGAAGCCCTCACTCAGCTCCAACAGCGGACCTATGACCTGATTTTGATGGATTGTCTGATGCCGGAACTAGATGGCTATACGACCACGGAAATGATCCGTCAACAAGAACAGGAGGATACCCACCAATTGATTATCGCGATGACGGCCAATGCGATGAAAGGCGATCGCGAAAAATGTCTAGCGGCGGGGATGGATGGCTACATTGCCAAACCCACCAGTATTAAGACCCTCCGTCAGGTCATTGATAAGTGTTTACAAAAGGCAGAAAAAAGTCGATCCGCAGGGGCGATCGCCGCGCCAACGATCCAGGAAAACCCAGAAATGGTCGCAGATCCTGACGCGCCTGTAGATTTAACACAGTTGGTGCATTTTTATGGCGATAATCCCAATTTCCACCGGGAAGTATTCAGGCAATTTTTAGACTTTGCCGCCAGCTACATCGAAGCACTCCAAGGGGCGATCGCCAATCGGGATGCCGCAAAAATTTCCTACGAAGCCCATCGCCTCAAGGGAGCCGCCAGTAGCGTGAGTGTGCGTAAAATTCCAGACTGGTGCATTGCCATCGAATTCGCCCTCGCCACCGAAAACTACGCCACGATCCAGACGCTTTCCCAGCAGATCGAAACCCATTTCCAGGCAGCCCACCAGTTTATCCAGACCTACCTCGAATCCCCCGACTGATGGCCGAACAACCCTTGATCTCAGAGTTCTGAGCGGCGAATATCTTGCTCAGCTTGCTTTCTCAAAAGGCGATCGCGGCGGCTATGGTAGAGCTTCGTTTCCTCTGGGGTCATCTGGGTTGGATCGAGGATAATCAACCCATGGAAATTTAACGCCGGATAAACCTTTAAATGGGGTAAACATTCCTCCAGGGCTTGCAATACAAGGCCATAGACATCCGCTAAAAAATAGTCAAAGGCCCCTGGCTGATCCCGTTGCCGATAGCCCACTGCCTGTTCCAGGTCTTTTTGGGAAATAATATAGCCCGCCTCAAATTGTGAAAACTCCAACATCGCTGCCCATACTTAAATTGATCCAAGGAAAAACATAAAACAAAAACTCCCCCAAGGAGGGGGAGCCATTCGGTATTTAAAGAGATATTTATACCGCTTGGGGTTGTTGGGGTTGCCGTTGGGGCTGGAATTGGAACAGGGAGTAAACCACGTTCCGGCGGATGTCGATCATCATTTCCAGGAACATTTCGTAACCCTCTTGTTTGTATTCGATCAAAGGATCTTTTTGACCATAGCCCCGTAAGCCGACAGATTCCCGCAGGGCATCAATGGCCTGGAGGTGTTCCCGCCAGAGGGTGTCGATCTGCTGGAGGATAAAGAACCGTTCTGCTTGGCGCATCAAACCGGGTTGACTTTTCTCCACCTGGGCTTCCTTGAGGTCGTAGGCTTTGCGCACTTCTTCATGGAGGAAGGTTTTAATTTCGGGGACGGTCATATCCTCAATATCTTTGGGTTCTAGATCTTCGAGGAGGTAGATAAATTCTTTTGCTTTATCGAGGAGCTTATCGAGTTTCCACTCTTCGGGGGGCAGTTCGGGGTTAACGTAGGCCTCGACAATTTCGCTCATGGTCTTTTCGGCGTATTGGATGACCTGCTCTTTGAGATCTTGCCCTTCTAAGACCCGACGGCGTTCAGCGTAAATGGCCCGCCGTTGATTGTTCATTACTTCGTCGTACTCAAATACCTGTTTCCGGGCGTCGTAGTAGAAGGTTTCGACTTTCTTCTGGGCACCTTCGAGGGAGTTGGTAAGCATTTTTGATTCGATGGGCATGTCTTCTTCGACCCGGAAGGCATTCATCAAACCAGCCACGCGATCGCCCCCGAAAATGCGCAGGAGGTTATCTTCGAGACTCAAGAAAAATCGTGTCGAACCGGGGTCCCCTTGACGACCGGCCCGGCCCCGCAGTTGGTTATCGATCCGGCGGGATTCGTGGCGTTCTGTCCCAATGACATGGAGGCCGCCATTTTGAATCACCTCGTCATGCTCCACGCTGGTGAGGTCATGGTAGGTTTTTTCGATGGCATGGTATACCGTCCGCAATTTTTGCACCACAGGATCGGCGGTGGGGGCATTTTCCGAGGCGATCGCCAACTTTTCTTCGGCCTCTAGTTCCGTCAAACTTTGGTTGCCATATTGATCGACGGCGAACTTTACCGCTTCCTTAAGCTGCTGTTCTAAGTCTGTGGGCAGTTCCGTTGGATAAATGTCGAGGGTGGTTTTCCAGGTTTTTTTCTTCTGTTTATTGTTGGTGTCAAAACCCTGGCCGCCACTGTTTTTACCACTGCCGGCGATCGCAAAATTGCCCTCATCCTCTGGTTTAACGATCTGGGGCATAAAATATTCACGCATCTTCAGGCGAGCCATATATTCCGAGTTCCCGCCGAGGATAATATCTGTACCGCGACCCGCCATATTTGTGGCGATCGTTACAGCCCCTTTACGACCCGCCTGGGCGACAATTTCCGATTCCTTCTCGACATTTTCGGGCCGCGCATTCAACAGGTTATGGGGAATACCCAACTCGTGGAGATAGGCCGAAATAATCTCTGACTTTTCTACACTGGTGGTCCCAACTAGCACCGGCCGGCCTGTTTCGTGCATCTGGGCACATTCTTCAGCAACAGCTCGCCACTTTGCTTTCTCATTTTTGTAAACCACATCCGCCAGATCTTGTCGCTTGGTGGGACGATTGGTGGGGATGATCGTCACCTCAAGGTTGTAGACCTTTTCAAATTCTGTTTCTTCGGTTTTGGCTGTCCCCGTCATCCCAGAAAGTTTGGGATAGAGCAAGAAAAAGTTTTGGTAGGTAATATTGGCGAGGGTTTGGGTTTCTTTTTGGATCGTGACCCCTTCTTGGGCTTCGATCGCCTGGTGGAGGCCATCACTCCAGCGTCGTCCTGGCATAATCCGGCCTGTAAATTCATCGACGATCACCACCTCATCGCCGCGTACGATGTAGTTCACATCTTTCTTAAACAATTCCTTGGCTTTAACGGCATTGAAAATATAGTGGGCCCAAGGATTTTGCTCGTCGTATAAATCCGTCACTCCTAGCAATTGTTCTGCTTTGGCAAACCCTTCGTCGGTCATCAAAACATTGCGGGCTTTTTCATCGACTTCGTAGTCGCCGGGGCCGTCTTCCTCGACTTGGGGCACCAACTGTTTCGCAATTTCCGCCGCTTGGAGATATTTTTCGGTGGGGCGTTCGATCTGCCCAGAAATAATCAGAGGTGTTCTGGCTTCATCAACAAGGATCGAATCCACTTCGTCAATAATGCAGTAGTTAAAGGGACGCTGCACCACTTCTTGGATCGTGGTGGCCATATTGTCCCGCAAATAATCAAACCCTAGTTCAGAGTTGGTGGTGTAGGTAATATCGCAGCGGTAGTTTTCAATCTTTTCGGCCGGCCCCATGCTGGACTGGATTAGCCCCACAGTAAGGCCCAAGAAACGGTGTACCTGCCCCATCCATTCGGCGTCCCGGCGGGCGAGGTAATCGTTCACGGTGACCACATGAACCCCTTTCCCCGTGAGACCGTTGAGATAGGCGGGCAGGGTGGCAACGAGGGTTTTACCTTCCCCGGTTCTCATTTCGGCGATTTGCCCTTTATGGAGGACGATCCCCCCCAAAAGCTGGACATCGTAGTGGCGCATCTGGAGCACTCGCCAAGCGGCTTCGCGAACGACGGCAAAGGCTTCGGGGAGGATTTCGTCTAAAATTTCTTCGGTTTCTTCGTCGCTATTGGCTTTGTCGAGCTTGGCGCGAAATTCTACAGTTTTTTGGGCTAGGGCTTCGTCTGTAAGGTTGGCAAAATCCTCTGCGAGCAGGTTGATTTCAGCGACGAGGGGCTGAAACCTTTTGAGTTTGCGGGCGTTGGGGTCACCAAATAGCTTCTTAAACATAGGATTTTGATTACAAACGGAGGATTAGGGGAAAAATATACTCATTGCGCTGGCACTGACTAAACGCCATTTCCTCAATTTTGGGTCTGGCGTTGGGCGATCGCAAATATTAATTTAATAACTTTTTTTAATTATGGTATCACTCCCGTTTTCGGTGAGAGAGTGGGGAAAATACGCCAGGCCATAGAATTCTATCGGCGATCAAAAGGCGATCGCCCCTGGCATTTGGCTCGTGAATACCAAAGCAAGCCATAATCTGACGCATCATAATTTGCGCAACCGTGACAGGCAATATTCCTGGAGCAGGCAACCGAATACCAAGGACGGAGAGACGTTTGGCCGGGCCTAGGCTTTAGTAAATTCGAGGCCGTTTTCCGCCGCATAACGTTCCATAAACCGCATAAAACGATCCCATTCAGCGGTCGAGCGCATCACCAAGCGCGCTTCAATAATGCGTGGTTTCCCATCATAAAATTTTGCTTTGACTTCGCGGGTGACAATTTCGCCTTCTTCGTCGATGAGGTACATACCCGTAATTTCATCGGTACTTTCTTGGGCGAGGGCGGCGGGATCTTCAAAGGAAAATACAGCGGTGCCGGTACTACCATCGGGGGAACGGGTTAAGCGGATACCGGGAACTTCGGGTTCATTAACGCCTTGGGAAAACTGAATAACGGCCATAATAATTTAATTTTTCTTCATATATTTGTGCCCCTATCTTCTCATACTCCCATCGGTTTGTTGATGGCCTGGGTCGGGAAAAGCGGGACTTTTTTAACAAAAGCCTGGGGGAAAATCAGGGATTAATCGAGGTTATTTGTTTCTAATTCCCAGGGCTGTTGGGCGTTCACGGTTTTCAAAATCTGTTCAAAGATCGACCGACAATGGTTATCGGTATGGAGGGGGAGTTCTTGATTTTTCGCCACAAAATCCACTTGCAGTTTGCCATCTTGAACTTTGTTGCGGTCAAATAGGACTTCAAGCTCCACAAGTTTGGTGAAAGAAACATTGCCGGGTTTTTCTTTGGCCATGATGTAACCTCCCGTCTCATAGGTGAGGTTGAGGTCGCATTCCTGGATGATATCCCTGAGGGAAGCGAGCATCTCTGGTTCGGAGAGTCCAACGAAGTAGGAGCAAGTATAACGCGCCATAAAAAATATCTTTCAACCATGCTGAAGCATTCTTTTTTATATTACCGAACGGGAGGCCCCTAACCGAATGATTTCTCTCGATCAGGTTCTTGGTCAGCCCCAAGCCGTCTCACTCTTGCGTCAGGCGATCGCCCAGGATCGTCTGGCTCCTGCCTACCTATTTGCGGGGCCAGAGGGCATTGGTCGCAGTTTGACAGCCAGGGGGTTTACGACGGCCCTTATGACCCAGGAAGTACCAGAAGCAGCCCAACGTCTGATTCGTTATAAGCTCCTAAAAAATAATCACCCCGATTTGCTGTGGGTAGAACCCACCTACCAGCACCAAGGCAAACTCTACACCCCAGCCCAGGCCCAGGAAGCTGGCTTAAAACGGAAGGCACCGCCCCAGATTCGCATTGAACAGATCCGCCAATTAGGGGAATTTCTCAGTCGTCCGGCCCTGGAAGCTCCTCGTTGTGTGGTGGTGATCGAGGCGGCCCAGACCATGGCAGAGGCTCCGGCCAATGCTCTTTTAAAAACCCTAGAGGAACCCGGCAACGCGACGTTAATTTTACTGGCCCCCAGTGGCGATAGTTTGTTGCCGACCCTCGTTTCCCGCTGCCAAAAGATCCCTTTTTATCGCCTTTCCCAGGACGATGTGGCGCAAATCTTAACGGCCCAAGGTTATCAACACATTTTGGCCGATGCAACGATTTTGGCGATCGCCCAGGGGAGTCCCGGTGCCGCGATCCAAATTTACGAGCTACTGAGTAATGTCCCCCAGGATTTATTACAAAGCCTCCAGCAACTCCCCCAAAACCCCCTTGGCGCTTTTAGCCTCGCGAAGGGAATTCACAATGCCCTTGACATAGAAGTGCAATTGCAACTTATTGACTACCTCCAATATCAGTACTGGCAACGGTTTCACAATGATCAACTGATCCAGCGCCTCGAAACCACCCGAAAATACCTCCGTAATTATGTTCAGCCCCGTCTCGTGTGGGAAACTTTCTTCTTAGAATTTTGCCAAACTAGCCCTTAACACCACTGCTGCTGTCACTGGGGATGATGTAGCGCTGGAGGAAAACAAACAGGATCATCACTGGCAAGATAGAGATAATCGAACCCGCCGCGATCAAGCGCCAATCGAGGGAAAATTGGCCCGCCAAGGTCGCTACTCCCAGGGGCAAAGTATAAAATTCCGGACGGTCAATGACGATTAGTGGCCAGAGAAAATCGCTCCAGGCACCGATAAAGACAAAAATTGCCAAGGTAATCAAAGCCGGACGCACGGCAGGCACCATAATGTGCCACCAAATGCCCAGTTCCGAACAGCCATCAATGCGGCCCGCTTCTTCTAATTCCTTGGGCACCCCTTGAAACGCCTGTCGCAGCAAGAAAATTCCAAAGGCAGAGGCCAGACTGGGAAAAATAATCCCCAAGTAGGTATTACGCAGACCAAGCTGCACTGTCAGGACATATAGGGGAATCATCACGATCTGAAAGGGGATCATGATCGTCGAGACGATGGTGGCAAAAATAGCATCCCGGCCTCGGAAGTCCAGACGCGCCAAAGGATAGGCTGCCAAGGCACAAAACAGAAGATTAAAGCCCACGGTAAGAACCGCAACAAGGGTGCTATTGAAGAGATAGCGGCCAAAGGGATGTTGTTGCCAGACGGTGACGAAATTACTCAGGGTCGGCGCTTGGGGAATGAGTTGGGGTGGAAAGCTAAAGACGTTTTCGGTGGGGGATTTGAGGGCGGTGCTCAACAACCAGAGCAGGGGAAAAAGCATCACTAGGGCGATCGCCCCCAGAAGGAGATAAGTGGCAGCGGTTTTCAGGCGATTCATGGAGGGCCGACATGGAGAAGATTGCAGCCTTATTTTGTCACATTCGGCTGGGGATCTCGGCAAGGAAAACGTTAGGCAAAGTGTTGAAAAGTTTGAGTTTGGCTTAAGGGCATGGTTTGGCCTGCACCATTGGCGATCGCCACCGTTTGCTCGGCGGTAATCTGGCCGATAATCGCCCCTTGACCTGGAAGCTTGGCCAGGAGCCGTTCCGCCGCCATCGGGGGGAGACAAAGCACCAGTTCAAAATCTTCGCCACCGTACAAAGCCCACCGCAAAGCCGTTTCTGGATCTTGATAACGCCGAAGGGCCGGGGACAAGGGGATTTTCTCTGCTTCCACTACGGCACCGACACCACTGCGTTGACAAATTTGCAGCACGGCATCGGCCAAACCATCGCTACTATCCATCCCTGCTGGGGGCGAATCTGAGGAGTTTAAATGCGGCAGCACATCCAGGCGGGGTTGGGGCGTTTGGTGGGCGCGGATCAAGGCTTGGCGATCGCCTATCGATAAAGTTTGAGAGCGAGCATTGGTATGGAGCAGCAATTCCAGGCCCGCACGGGAATCCCCATGGCAACCCGTAACGAGAATCACATCGCCCACTTTCGCGCTACTGCGCTGAATCGCACGGTGCGGTGACACCACCCCAAAGGCCGTAATGCCGATGGTTTTCACCGGCGATCGCGTTAGATCCCCACCGACTAAAGGCGTACCATAACGACCTAAACAGGCAGCTAACCCTTGATAAAGCTGATCGAGCCACAAAATCGGTGTTTCAGGAGGCAGAGATAAACCCACGGTAATGCCGATTGGTGTGGCCCCCATCGCTGCTAAATCCGATAAATTTGCCGCCACTGCTCGCCAGCCTACTTTCTCTGGGGGCATCGTGCGATCGCCAAAATGGACGCCATCCACCAGCACATCCGTCGTCACGACTAAATTCTGGCCAGGGGGGAACGTTAAAACTGCCCCATCATCGCCGATAATTTCTGCTGGACAAAACCGCTGCAGCCGCTGGAGAATCTCCGCTTCCCCAAAATCCTTGAGACATTTTCCTGCCGTCATCGTTTTCTCGCCAAGCCCTCCATGATGAATTGTTTATGCTCTGAAAAAGTATAGTAATTGACTAAATCCATTACTTTTTTTGTAAAATCGAGGAAATAGTAATGGACTATGACAACATGGGTACCAAAAATAAAGCCGTCACCGCCTATCTCCCCGAGGAAATTGAAGCACGTCTGACTGCTTTTTGTTTGGAAAATGGTCTGTCTCGCCAAGGCAAAAAAAGCGGTAAAGAGAAGCCCGCCTTAGGCACAGGCATTATCGAAGTGCTGCGGATCTTTTTTAGTGCTGACCTTAATGGCAACACTCCCACTCCCGTTTTAGACAAAGATGAGCTCCAAGCTATTGTCTCTGAAACTCTACCCAGTAATGTACCAACCCAGGAATGGGTACAAACAGAAATTCAACAGGCGATCACCCAGCTCAAATCTGAGTTAGACAGCCCGGCCCAAACCACCGAAATACCACCCAACCCTGAAAAAAAAAGTCCCCTCATCCTGAAGCAAGCTGACCTCGCCCGCCGCCTCCGTTCCAACCCCTCGACCCTCAGTCGCCATAATCAAAAAGGGGGCCAACATTTCGCCCAGTGGTCGAAGGCCAAAGACCCCGAATCTGTCGCCTGGCAATACCGTGGCGTCGAGGACAATAGCAAAATGTATGAAACAATCGAGCTTTGAAATGAAACATCATTCATCATATTTTAATGTTTCTCTAATCGATAACTCTGGACTTTCCAGGGCTGAATAGGCGTGTCAATTGCTTGTGAAATAGTATCCTCTAAACCATTTACCTGTTCTGTGATAGTTAGCCCCAAAGTATTACGATAATTTAATTCAATTTCTTGGCCACAGGCCTCGTAAAAACGGAGGATATAATCTTGATTGGATTCTGCTTGTTTTAATGCCAATAAAACCAAATTATCTGAACCTAACGTCAAAAAAGAATGGTGAGGTGGTAACTGATTTTGGTTGGCAGTAAGATCAGGAACCACTGCGCGTAAAGGGGAGTTGAAATTCCGCGCTAAATTAACAGTTTTCGCCCTTTGCCATGGGCCGCTGTGAGGATATAGGGCATAGGCTAAGTGATGCATTCCCCGATCTGCTTTAGGGTCAGGCCAGAGGGGGCTTTTTAATAATGTTAGGCGCAATTGACTGGATTTTACATCGTAGCCATGGTGATTTTTTGTGAGAATACTCACGCCATATTTCTCATTATGAAAATCAGCCCAACGTAAGGCTGGTACTTCCCATTTTGCCGGATCGATTTCAGGTTTTCGTTCGATGGCGCCACAGGGAGTTTCGTAGGTGCAAGTAGCCTTGTCAATGGCAAAAGGGAACGCAACTTTTAAGACAATCTGTTCTGCTTGCCAATCCACGGTGCTGTAAATCTTTAGCATTTTCCCCCGGCAATCGAGTTGATAGTCCTGGATAAACGTGGACTGATTTAATTGCTTTTTTACGCGGATCACTGAACGCACAGCATTTTTCTCTCGCCAGTGAATTGAAACGACTCCAGCGGGTTGGAGAGGCTTACTTTCGTAATCAGGGGCAATATCCCAAGCGTCCCAGTATTGACCTTTATCTTCAAAGGCTTGCAGTTGATTGCCAGCACCAGAAAAGATATTTTTCCTGTTGATTTTGTCAAAATATTGCGCAATATCTCCCGTTTGTGGATCAATTTCAATCTGGAGAAAATCATTCTCTAAAATAAAGTCTGGCTCATTGCATAAGTCATCTTCTCTTTGGGTTGGTGCTTGTGGATCGGGAGATAACCAGTAGAGGGAGTAACCGACGGATGACACTGTCGCAAGAAATGATAAATATTTTTTGTAATTTTGATCTGTCTGTAAATCTTCAACAATAATTTGTGACTCGACTTTGTTACCGTTCCAGTCGTAAACTGTCACTAAATCGGGAACCCTTAAACTAACAACCTCTGTGCGGTCCCAGTTGAGGTCATTAAATAAAAGTAGTGGTTTAGCTGCCGTTTCTAAGGGACAATCATAGGTGATTTGTGTGGCGATCGCCTGTAGATTTTGGGATAACATCGCCTCGCCAGCATTAATCACTTCCTGCCATTGTTGATTCGCTTCTGTAAAGACTTCAGGAATAGAAGTGCCTGGTAAAATATCGTGAAATTGATTAAATAAAACTTTTTTCCAGAGATCTTTTAGTTGGCTTTGAGAGTTGTTTAATCTGAAGGGATCTGGATGGGGTAAATTGTTGGCGATCGCCGACCAGATTTCGATTTGGCGCAGCAAGGTTTCACAGCGATTATTAAAGATTTTTTGATCTCGGTGCACAGTGTAGTACCCACGGTGCAATTCTAAATAAAGTTCGTCCTGCCAAACTGGTAAATCGGGGGCTTTTTTAACGTGGTTGAGATAGTTTTCTGCGGTGGAAAATTCCAGCTTTGGGAAAAATGGCGACTGTTGCCACTTGCGGGCCACCTGCAACATATCCTTGGTGGGGCCACCACCATGATCACCGACGCCAGGTAACCAAAAAATATCTTTTAAATGGGTTTGATCCTCCCATTTTTGGGCATAACTGGCCATCGTCAGCGGATTGGTATCCATGATTCCGGTGACATTGGGAGGCGTCATGAAGGTTAACAGTTCTGTCCCATCGGGCGATCGCCACCAAAACAAACCATGAGGAAAAGGAGCCGTATCATTCCAGTGTAATTTTCCGGTACCAAATGCTTTAATGTCACAATGCTCAGCCAGTTGAGGAAATTGATTCGGAAAACCAAAGGAATCCGGTAACCAAGCAATGGTTGAACGTCGGCCAAATTTTTCTAAAAAATATTGTTGGCCATAGAGAAATTGACGAATTATTGATTCCCCAGAAACTAAATTTACATCGGGCTCGACCCACATACCGCCCAACAATTCCCAATAATTATGATTAACGGCTTGTTGAATTTTCTCCCAAAGATCGGGACGATTGTTTTCAAGCCAATCGTAGAGAGCAGGGGTGCTGTGGCCAAAAATTAGTTCAGGAAATTCCCGTTGGAGATTTAAAACCGACTGAAACGTGCGTTGTCCGACTTCCCACGTTTCAGCAGTTGTCCAGAGCCAAGCCATATCTAGGTGGGCGTGACCCAAAACATGAAATTTTCTGGTTTTAATGCAACTGGCAAACGATATTAGTTCTGTGCGAATTTCTGCTAAAGCTTGATTGAATTTTTGCGTATCTGCGACTTGCGCCCAAGGGATACGATTTAATTGTTTTTCTACAACAGTGATCTTTTCCGGATTATGACGCGCTAAATAGTCGGTCAAAATTTTCAATTCTGTGGCAAAACTCCCCGCTTCTAAAATCTCTAAGGTCGGGGATTCAAAGATCAATTCAGATTTCATTAATGCGCCGATGTCATGGCCTGGACTAACGAGGGCGATCGTCACCTTGAAAATCTGATTCGCTTGGGCCTGATCCGTTAATAGTAGCCGCGTTGAAGAATCAAATAAATCACCTTCACAAACTAATTTGCCGTTGACAAAAATTGCGGCAATTTCGGCCCACCAAGTAAGATTTAAGCGGGCATTTAATCCGGAAATATTATAATTATTAATACTTTCAGGGAGGGTGATCTTTTGGTAAAACCAAGCGAGCTTTAATCCCTTTTCAAAAACGAGATAACCATTATTATTTGGTTGAATTGCTGCGAGTTGAGTGGGTTGAAAGGTTGCTAAATCTGGCCGAAATGTTTTCGGAACAGCGGTCTCTGTTTGGTAAAATTGCCATGTCGTTTGGGTCGGCAATGCAACAAAACTTTTTAGGTGCTCGATGGTCGCTTGGATAACAGGGGATGCCATGGGATATTTTCAGCCAGAGAACTGACTTTTATCTTAAACCCCAAGGGATACTGGCGTTTTCGATGAAATTGAGCAAGTGTTACCAGAATCGAGTTGGGCGATCGCCTGCCAGTTGATCACATCTTGAAAGAGCATCGCATAGCCTCCGCTGTTGGGGTGGAGACCGTCGGCGCTGAGGTTCTCATTGACCCAGTGGGTGCCGCGACTGAGCCACAAATCAAAAATATCCAGGTATGGAATTTGGCGATCACCGCACAGCTTTTTCGTCAATTCTTTGTAACGATATTGTTCGCTGTGACTGTAATATAGGCAGTCAAGAAAAGGCATTTTGGCTTCATTAACGGGCACTTGACCGATAAAAATTACCGGACAAAGTTGTTGCGCTTGTGCTAATAAATTGTCTAACTGGCTTTGGAAAAGGTCAAAATCCGTAAAACTTTTCCCATCGGGACGCCCCAGGCGCGGCGAATCATTGACCCCGACGGACAACAAAATTAAATCCGGCTGTTTATTGCGGAGTTCACCCCGTTGTTGGTACTCGGCTCCGAGGCGATCGCCCACCAATTTCACCGTATCACCGCGCACACCGAGGTTATAGAGCACATGGCCTTGGGGATTGCCCATCCAGTGGAGCCGTAATTGCTCGACCCAACCACCCCGGACTGGATCGCCAAACCCATACACCAAACTATCCCCGAAGGCGACGACCCGCAGCGGATGACGTTGGGCGTAGCTGGGGTTGATGTGGGTAGGACTAAGGGCAGTCATGGCAGATGTATTGGCAAAATTAAGCTTGCTTCATAAATCTACATCAAAAATGCAACTTCCTCCTTTACTGATAGCGATTTTCAATCATTTGGCGGAGTTTGATTCGGTTTAACTTTCCCTGGGCATTGCGCGGCAATTGTTCAACCAGCAACCAATGTTTTGGCTGTTTATAAGGGCTTAATTGCTTGGCGATCGCCATTTTTACCCTGTCTAAATCACTCGGATTTTTCAAACTCAGCACAGCGATGACAACTTCTCCCCAGTAAGGATCTAGCAAACCCAAAACCGCCGCATCTTTAACGAATTTCGTCCCTAGAATTGCTGCTTCAATTTCCGCTGGATAAATATTTTCACCACCACTAATAATCTTCTGGCTTTGGCGTCCAAACAAATGTAAATAGCCCGCTTGATCAAAGGCACCAACATCATCGGTTTCTAAGATTTTAGGATAATCAAAATTGGGGTAATAACCGAGAAATAGCGATTGGGCCGCAATGGAAATCAAACCCGTTTTTGATAAAGATAAATTGGCATGGGGCAAAACTTGGCCCGCACAATCTTTGCCGTCTAAAAAGTCTGCGGGTTTTAGGGCTACCACCTGGGAAGCGGTTTCCGTCATGCCATAGGTCAGAGCAATCCGGAGCTGCAATTGCCGGGCTTGCTCAAGGAGCGATCGCCAAGGTGGTGCCCCACCGAGTAATATTAAGCGGAACTGGGCTAACCATTGGGGGCAAACTTGGAGCAATACTTGTAATTGGGTCGGCACTAAGGACAGACAAAAATTACTGACATCCCAATCCGGCAAAATGCCGCGTTTTAACGCTGGATAATCGCCGAGTTTAAAGTCACCCCCACTCAAATGTGATCGCCACCATTGCATCAAGCCGCTGACATGGTAGAGGGGCAAAATACAAAGGCAATTTACCCGTTCTAAAGCGAAAAAATCCTGAAAAGCCTGGGCCGAAGCAGAGAAGGTTTCAGGGGTATGAATTGCCAATTTTAGCTGTCCTGATGTGCCGCCAGTGGGAATTAAAATGTGGGATTTTTTTGTTAGCAGTTCTGGCCTTTGATCTTGCCCTAAGAGTGATTTAATTTGTGTCCGTTCTGAAGTTTGCCAAGTAGAATTGACCAGCAACACGGATTCGTGACGGGCGATCGCCTTTTGAAACGCTTCAACAAAGAAGGCTGGATTTTTTTGATCAATGATTTGGAGCGACGACATCGAAGCAAATAAGCAGAATCCTTTAGAATACGGAGACAAACGCCCCTTGGTTGCTGATTATTCCATAATGTTCTCCAAAGAAACTTTTTTTGCCCTGTCTCTGTTTCCCTACCTCGGTTTTTTATGGTTCCTGACCAAATCCGGGAAAACGCCAAAACTGGCCCTGATCGGCTTTTACGTCCTCCTCGTTTTTGTGGCGATCTCCATTCCCGCCGGCATTTACGCCCAGGTGCAATACGGCGAAGAGCTGGCCAATGTGGACTGGCTCCATGGCGGCGCTGAATCTTTTTTGACCCTCTCCAATGTGTTGGTGGTCTTGGGTTTCGTCGGGGCGATCGCCAAACTCAAACAGACCAAATCTGAATAAATTTAGATTTTAAAAACCCCCTCCGGATTCACCGAGAGAATCGGCCGCCGCTGTATCCCTTCCCGTTGGAGAACGCTATTGGCAGCGAGCAAACCGCTACTGATTGCCCGTTCCATCAAGCCACAGGGGAACGGCATTTTTACCCAATCCCCCGCATACATGAGGTTGCTAATTTCGCTTTCGGTGGTGGGGCGATCGCCATAGCTATTGGGGGGATAGCCAGAGAAATTCTTTTGGTTTACCAGTTGCCGATGGAGCACCGTCGCCCCCTTTAGTTCCGGCACAATTTCGTATAGTTCCTGCTCAAAGGTGGCCAACAGTGCCTCTTGGGTAGGAAACTCTTTTTCCTTATAACAGTAAGCATGGAGCTCCACCACACTACCCCCGGTGCGGGCGGCCCAATCCTTAAACTGGGTCTGGATTTGGTGATATAGGGTAATGCTATCGGTCAAGGCATAGCCCGATAACGATGCAAACTTACTATGCTCCCAGGGGAAATCTCGATCCAACCAGAACCGTCCCACCGCAAAGGGATCAGACACCACGAGCTGATCAACTTTACGTTCTGCCTCTGGATCCCGGTCTCCCACTAAGCGGGTAAACAAATGGCGAGTTCCGGGCACGTCCGTTGCCAGCACTACATAATCGGCGGCAAGGGTGCCCCGCTGGAGTTCATCACTGGGATTTTCGGCCACCAACTGTACCTGATCAGCTTCACGGGCTTGGACTTTAAAGGGAGCTAAATCCCGTTGGGCGGGGCCACTCAGACGTTTACCATTGGCATCATAGCGAGCGCCATGACAGGGACAGAGGAAAGATCCATCCGGTTGCCGACCAACGGTACAACCCTGGTGGGTGCAGGTTAAGGACAAGCCTTCCTCCGTTGCCGGATTGACCGCATACATTGCATCCCCAGCGCCGTAATATTCCAGACTGTCATCGGTAATCAATTCATTCTGCTTCGTCCAGAAAGGTACATCCGTTTGTTCGTCTCCCTGTTGGTAGGCGATCGCCTGGATTTTGTTGTCCTGACATTGAATTTCGCTGACGGACACATCGGTCAAAATTTGGCCCCCTTTCGCGCGGATGGCGTCGGCAATGGGTTGAACGAGGCTCGTGCCCATGTCATCCACGGTGCCGTTAAACGCTAGGCCCTCTGGATTTCCGAAAAAGTAGAAGTGAAAAAATTGCAGCAATTCCCCTGTGCTCAAGGTATCAGGGGCATTGAGGCTAGATTTGGCGAAGGGTAAAAAGTAGAGGTCATAAAGGCCCTGGGGAAATTCACCCCGGACCCAATCGGCCACGGTGATGGTGTCGTAGGTGTCGTAGGTACGGGGGATTTTAAAGCCCGTAATCGCGTGAAAAACCTCTAAATGCTTAATTTTTGTGAGATTAATGCCCCAACGGAGTCGGTTCGGCGAAGAAATGGCGAGATCCACGATATTCCAAGGAAATGCGGTATTACTAGGACGAAATACCTCTGGGCGATAGCGGTCTGGATCTTTGAAAACGAGGGAATAAAAATCTAAGGATTGAAAATTGTCGTTGATGCTCAGTTCACTAACCAAGCTCTTGAGGTTGTAATACTGGGGAAAAAAGCCGTGGAAGCCATGTTCCATCATGAACTCATCTTCACCGACATTAATTTTCCAACTGGCGACCTTGCCACCGAGTTGGGGGGATTTTTCTAACAGCGTGACCTGAAAACCCCGTTGGCTTAATTCGTAGGCAGCGGCCAGCCCTGCTAAACCGCCCCCAATGACAACGACTTTTTTTCCCTGGCTGTGATAGTGGGGTAAATCCAAGGATTCTTGCTGGTGGATCGTCGGGTGGGGTTTGGCGAAGCGGGTGTACCCGACCATCGATCCGGCGGCTCCCACCCCAAGGAGTTTGAGGGCGCTACGGCGGGAAATGGGGGGAAGGGAAGTGTTGTCACTCATGCCATTCAGTTTAATTGCACATCTAGTGTCAATTATTATGAACTGATTTGCTGGGGGTGGGTTGTTTTTTTCGGCACTTTGTCACATTTGCGCAAAAAGACTTAGTTTCGGCGGATATTGAAGCAACACCATTCGTCTTTCTTCCAGAGGGCGGCGATCGCCCAGCCATTTTGCTCGAGGGTATCGGCGATGGGTTGAATCTGTTCGATCAGAATGCCGCTGAGGATTCCCCAGGTGTCCGGTTTGGCGATCGCCGACATCTTGGGGATCAGCTCAATAATAATTTCCGCCAAGATATTACAAACAATCCCGTCAAAGGGCTCCGGGTACATTTTGGGAAGGGTATCGATGCTGCCCTGGGCGACGACCATGCGCTCTGGTTCGATGTTATTGAGCGCCCGATTACTGTTGGAGGCAGTCACCGCCAAAATATCCGTATCCACCCCAAAGGTTTGCTTCGCCCCCAAAAGGAGAGACCCGATGGAAAGAATCCCCGAACCACAGCCAATATCCGCGATTACCTGGGTTTCTGGTTGCTGCCCTAAACGCATTTCTAGGGCTTCGAGGCACAGTTGGGTGGTCTGGTGAGCGCCAGTCCCAAAGGCAGAACCCGGATCGAGGCGCAATAAGAGGCGTTCTGAATGGGTGGGCACTTCTAACCAGGCTGGGTAAATCAACAGGCGATCGCCAATTTCCTCAGGTTGCCAATGGCTTTTCCAGCTACTTGACCAATCTTCTTCATCGATGAGATGCCACTTAACCACTGGTTTGGGTAAATGGGCAAGTACCGCATCCTGTTTCAGTAGCAGTGCTAAGGCTGCGAGATCTAAATGGTCAAACTCCGCCTGGGGGCTATAGGCACGGATCAGGTAGGATTGTCCTTTTTGCTCCCCTGCCATTCCCCGACAGCCAAAATCATCTAAGCGCCAGAAAATCGTTTCTTCTAAACTGGGGTCGCAGAGGATCTGTAATTCCCACCAAGTTGTTGTCATTGTTTTCCTCTTGTCATTGGGCGGGGGAAAGAATCCAGAGACCTTTCCCCCATGGCTCAACCTTACAGCTTAACCGTGTAGGCATCCCGGATTCCGGTTACCTTGGTAATCTCACTCAAGACACCTTCCGGCAGCGGATCATCTAGGCTCAGAACCATTACGGCGTCACCCCGGACAATTTTGCGGCCCACCTGCATACTGGCGATATTCACATTAAAGCTGCCCAGCAGAGAGCCGATCTTGCCGATAATCCCCGGAACATCCCGGTGGAGAGTAAAGAGCATGTAGCCCGTTGGCGGCACATTAATCGGAAAACCATTGATACTAGTAATGCGAATATCCCCGTCACTTAACAGCGCCCCATTGACGGAGTGTTCTCCATCAGCGCCAGTGGCTTCTAGGTGAATGGCTCCGGTGTAATCACGCACCGATTCATCACGGGTCTCAATGATCCGGATCCCCCGTTCCTTCGCTTCGATTTCTGCGTTCACATAGTTGACCCGTTCCCGCAATGCCGGAGAAAGGAGACCTTTGAGCGCAGCTACAACCAAAGGCTTGGCTTCTTTTTCGGCCAAATCCCCTTGGAGGGTCACATTTAATTTTTCGATGCGGCCTCCGGCTAACTGACCGACCATGTTCCCTAGGGTCTCCGCCAATTGGAGATAGGGACGCAGTTTTTCCATGACGTTGGCATTAAGGCCAGGAATATTCACCGCAGAGCGTGCTGGCAACCCTAAAATGACATCCCGAATTTGCTCGGCAACATCAACGGCAACATTTACCTGGGCTTCAGCGGTAGAAGCACCCAAGTGGGGGGTAAGGACGACGTTATCCAAGGCCCGGAGTTCAGATTCACCCAGGGGCTCTTCTTCAAAAACATCCAAAGCGGCCCCACCAAGGCGACCTTCTTGGATCGCTTTAGCAACGGCGGCTTCATCAACAACGCCACCACGAGCACAGTTCACAATGCGGGTGGTGGGCTTCATTTTGGCGATGGACTCTTCGCCAATTAAATGGGTAGTTTCGGGGGTTTTGGGGACGTGGAGGGTAATGTAGTCGGCTTCCCGGAACAGGTAATCGAGATCGACGAGGCGACAACCCAATTGTCCGGCCCGTTCTTCGGAGATAAACGGATCATAGGCGAGGAGCTTCATGCCTAGGGCTTTACCGACGCTAGCTACGTGGGCACCAATTTTGCCGAGACCGACAACGCCGAGGGTCTTTTTATACACTTCTGCGCCGATGAATTTTTTCCGGTTCCATTCTTTGGCTTTGACGGACTGGTTGGCATCGGGGATGTGGCGAGAGAGGGACAACATCATCGCGAGGGCATGTTCGGCGGCAGCAATGGTGTTTCCTTCGGGGGAGTTGACGACGATGATCCCTTGGCGGGTGGCGGCGGGAATATCGACATTATCAACACCGACTCCGGCACGGCCAATGATTTTGAGGTTTTTACCGGCTTCGATCACTTCTTTGGTGACTTTGGTCCCGGAGCGAATCATCAGGGCATCGTATTCGGGAATAATGCTGATGAGTTCTTCGAGGGGTAATCCGACTTTAACGTCTACTTGGGCGACCTGGGAGAGGATATCGATTCCGGCTTGGTCGATAGAGTCGGAAACAAGAACTTTAGCCATAACAATTCGATTAAATATAAATGTTTCGTTTGGGTCGGATACTGCGGGTCGTGTCGCCGGGGGCGGGGTTTGGGGGAAGTTCCCGTGGGCACGAGGGCTACAGATCCTTAAGTTTTTGTATAGAACAAAGGATTATTCTATCCTGACTGCTCACCCTGGACGGATTTTTCCCTGGGGGCGATCGCCTTTTTTCTAGATTTACAGGCGGAGTTTTGGTACTTAAATCTCGAAAAGTCCGGGAGGGGCATCCACTTCCAGGCGATTTTCCACTAGATCAACGACGGGGACAATGGCTTTCACGAAGGGGACAAGGTGCTTTTTCTGGTTGGCATCGGTGACTTCGAGGACGTCCTGGGCCGCCGTGTAGAGATCGCTGACAATCCCCAGCTTTGCTTGGGTGTTGTAATCAAATACCTCAAGGCCAATCAAGTCACTGACATGGTATTCGTCGGCTTCGAGTTCGGGGCGATCGCCAGCCCGCACCAGAACTTTGGCACCCCGGATATTTTCTGCTTGGGTACGGTCTTGGATATGTTCAAATTTCACCACAAATAAATTTTTGCCAGGGATTTGACGACCCCGTTCGAGTTCTACTGACTGGGGATCTTGGTTGGGCAGTTGTAACCACCGTTGACCGGGTACTTCGAAGCGTTCAGGAAAATCGGTGCTGGGATTAATTCGCACTTCTCCTTTAAGACCCTGGGCGGCCACCACCTGGCCAATGATGATCCAATCCTGTTCTGCCATGTTGCGCCTCAATGTCTTTTTAGAGCGATGTAAAAAAATTTGGGTTAAAAACTCAGGCTTCTTACTTTATCGGATTTTTCTGACGGAACGCGCCCTTTACAATACTTATAAGTTTTACTTGGAATCTGGCCCTTAGCTATGACTGACACAAATTCTGGACAAAATAAACTCAAAGGTCTCGTAATTGGTTTGGTGGCGATCGCCCTGGCGGTATCCCTCGCCCTGGGGATCAAATTCCAGCCCCCTGCCGCTACCCTCGAAGCCCAAGCGGCCGAAGCCGTACCCCTCGCCGTTGCCCTCGACAATGGTCGCCCGACTTTGATGGAATTTTATGCGGATTGGTGTACCAGTTGTCAGGCCATGGCCCCGGATCTCCGGCAAATCAAACAAACCTACGGCGATCGCCTTAATTTTGTGATGCTCAATGTGGATAACGGCAAATGGCTCCCGGAAGTGCTGAAATATCGCGTTGATGGGATTCCCCACTTTGTTTTCTTAGATGAAGCCGGCCAGGCGATCGCCGAAACCATTGGCGAACAACCCCGCAGCATCCTTGAAGCCGACCTCAATGCCCTCCTCGCCCACAACGACTTACCCTACACCTACGACCAAGGCCAAGTTTCTAAACTCGATCGCCCCAATCAACAACCCCGCCAGAGTGATCCCCGTAGCCACGGCGCCCAGGTCAAATCCTAGGTTTTGGGCGAAAAACTTGCCTCACAAATTTTCCCAGAAAGGTTGGCTATAATTGAAGCCAATTTTAAGGCCCTGGCCCGTTCGTGCTGGTGCCTCAGATTTTTCTAAATACCCTAGGTTTCAGGTTACGCCCTGTTTCAGTAAAGTACCTATGAATATTAAGTCTCTCCTCACCACCATCACTTGCTTGTCAGTCGGCTGTCTCGCCCCCAAAGCAGCCCTGGCCCACGCCATTGAAACGAATTTCCAAGTGCGCTTCGATAACTTTGAGCTCCAAAGCACCTTTGGTGATGGCGAAGTTTTCCCCAATGCCCCCGTTACGGTTTACTCTCCAGAAAATCCTGACCAACCGATCATGATTGGTCGCACCGATGAAAACGGGAAATTTAGCTTCAAAGCCGACACTACCAAAGCCGGAGACTGGGCCGTAGAAATTGGTTCCGCCGACGATAGCCACTGGGATCGCCTGATTGTGCCCGTCCAAGCAGAGGGGATCGACGCCAACGCCATTAGCGAACTGCCCCAACCGGAACACAGCCATGATTACTTTGCCTATTCATTCCTAGCGGGAATCGTCGGCTTGGGCCTCGTCTTTGGGATGCGCCAAAACCAAGACCGCGCTTAAACACAAATTATTTTTTACAAATTAAGGCTCACTGCCCCTTGACGGAGAATGCGCCAGCCGGAGCCTGTCCACTGGGCCACCGTCGAGGGCTGTCCACTGCCAATTTTGCTTGTTCGTTCCTGGGTTGTGCAATCAAGCACTGGGATTTCGGGAAATTCTTTGGCGATCGCCGCCATCCATTCGAGGGGGTCGCTACCGGAACGGTTGGCGCTGGTGGTGGCGAGGGGGCCTGTTTCTCGCAAAATCCCTTGGGCCAAGGCCAAATCGGGGACACGCACGCCAATGGTACCGGAATTAGTCGGATTCATTGCCGCTGAAACCTTTTCAGAAGCGGGTAGGACAAGGGTCAATGCCCCTGGCCAATATTGTTGGGCGATCGCCTGCCATTGTGCTTTTTCTGTCTCACTACCCACCACATAGTCCCAAATCTCCGGTAGGGAAGCCGTCATCAGGATCAGCGGTTTATCGGGCGATCGCCGTTTCAATTGATAGATCAGGGGGGCGGCGTCGGGTTGTGCCGCGAGGGCAGGCACGGTATCCGTGGGGAAGCTCACCACTTGGCCATTATTTGCCCGGTCAACCAGGGCAGCAGCAGTAACGAGGGGCATTAATTATTGGGTTTGTTTGAGATGGTCAAATACACTTTTATCACCAATATCATCGGCGGGCTTTTGTGTAAATTTCCGAGCCGCAAAAATGATGAATAAAACGCTCCACAGACTGAACCCAATTTGGGCAACTTCTAGAGGTAAAAGCTGGGTTAGATGACCGAGTAACAGGAATGGCACCAAAGGCGTCAGAAGCATTGTTTCCAAACGCCGAAAACAAAAGCCTTCCTTAAAGAAAATTCCCGTTAAGGCCGCAAAAAGAAAACCAATGCCCCACAGGGTTTGGGGTTGATCTAAAACGGTGACAAATAGCGGTTCGGGAAAAATTAGACCAAAGGCGATCGCCGCCCCACAGCCCACGAGCCAAAAGCCCTGGAGCAGTCGGTGTAGGGGAATCAGATAAATATGAATCTTGGCTAAACTGAGACCCAGACCACCACAAAAACCGATAAATAGCCTAGAAATCACTTCTTGCGCCCAACCCTGATCCCCAAAAGTAAGGGCGAAAACAGTGCCGAGGCTGAATGTCCCAGCGGCGATCGCCAACCCCAGACGATAAAGAAAAACTTCCTGGCGATCGGCAGCGGTGATCGTAAATTCGCCATAGTAACCTGTGTAAACTTCCGGGGTTTGGGGTGATAAAGAAGCATCAGACATCGTTATTTCCAGTCATCCATTTCCAAAACAGCTACGTTTATCGTTTCAAATTATTCAGCTCTGCTTGGAGAGATTCTACTTCCCGCCGGAGCCGTTCCGCTTCGTCCATGGCGTCGGTGTTTTCAGGTTCGTCATCGTCAAGGATTTCAATGCGGCGCGGCTCTTTGGTCTCGCTGTTGGAGCTTGTTGTCGTTTCTGGGCTTTGAGGCACCCGCTGTTGGGCCTGCTTGACCATTTCATTGACAAATTTTTTGGCCTCTTCGGCGTTCATCTCCCCTTTTTGTACCATTTCATCGGCGATGACCTGGGCCTGTTCGCGCAGATCATGGATCGTTGCCCCTGCTTTTTCGGCAGCGAGGGAAGCGGCCCCGACCCCAAGGTAAAAAGCTTTTTGTACTAAATCACTGAAGCCTGCCATAGTCTAAAGTCCTTTGTCATCAAGCGTGCTGTTTTAAGCATAGTCGATAAATTTGAGGCTTGGGCTGGGGGCGATCACCTGTCCCCATAGCGAAGAGCAATATTCCGGAGCATCCTTTGGGGAGAAATAGCGAAACGTTGATCTTCTTGCAAGGAATCGGTTACAAACAGTAACAACAAGCAGTACATCTTTGAGGAAAAACCCTTGCCCCATTCCATTGTGACTGACGTTTGCGAAGGCATCGCGGATTGTGTCGAAGCTTGCCCTGTGGCTTGTATCCATGATGGCCCCGGTAAAAATGCCAAAGGTACCGATTGGTACTGGATTGATTTTGATGTATGCATCGATTGCGGCATTTGTATTCAGGTTTGTCCCGTCGAAGGGGCGATTATCCCAGAAGAAAATGCCACGTTACAGCGTACTCCCTAATTTTTGGGACTTGATCTAGATCGTTTTGAAATGTGACAAATCCCCGCAGCAGGGGATTTTTATTAGCTGTATTAAATCTCTATTACCTTGAGCCAAGAGTCTTGATAAAGCTTTGAATGTCAGCGGCGTTTAACCCATTGAGGTGAATGGTTTGTTGGGGTTGGCGAAAATGGCGGGGTAGCGATCGCCGATAGGTGGGATCATAATGCGCTTCGAGGATCGCCTCAACAAATTCTGGCCATTGTTGAGCATCAATTAAGTTGTACCAGGCTTGGATTTTGCCCTTGCCATATTTGGGTACGAGCTGACTGAGCAATTGTTTCAGGGTCGCTGGATGTTCGATGAGGTGGGGATATTCCGCGATGAGTAGCTTGACCCGTTCGGCCATCGGTAAAACCACTTCCACCACAGGCGATCGCCGCATATTTTCCCAGAGGGGTTTCGGCACATGGATTTTGCCAATGGTCTTACTTTCTGACTCCACCCAAATCGGTCGCCTGGGATCAAAGGCTTGGAGCTGGGCCACCAGTTGCGACTCAAACCACTTTTGCGCAGGCTGTTGCTGGGGCGTTTCTTGCCACATTTGTCCTAACAGAGATCCCCGGTGGGCGGCGAGGGCTTCTAAATCTAAAACCTGAAACTGTGCTGCCTGCAATGCTTGGAGTAATTTGGTTTTGGCGCTGCCTGTATAGCCGCAGAGTACCCGCAAAGACAGGGTCGTTCCGAGATGGGAGAGGGCTTGGCGCACATACTGGCGATAGGTTTTGTAGCCCCCGGTCAAGAGAGTTGTCTGCCAACCGATTTGGCTGAGTACCGTCGCGAAACTGTGGGAACGCTGGCCGCCCCGCCAACAGTAAATAAGGGGGTGGAATTCCTTGGGTCTTTCTAAAAAATGCGTTTCTAAATGATGGCCAATATTTTTAGATACGAGGGCGGCCCCAATTTTACGGGCTTCAAAGGGCGATCGCTGGGTGTAGATGGTGCCCACCAAGGCCCGCTCTTCGTTGCTGAGTACCGGAAAGTTGACGGCACCGGGAATATGATCCTCGGCAAATTCCGCTGGCGATCGCACATCGATAATGTCTGTGTAGGGTTGAAAATTCTGATCCCAAGGATTTGTCGTGCTGTGAATCGGAGGAGCCATCGCCACCTAACTTTACGTTGTGAATCAAGCCTTCACCATAACAAAAAGACAGCCACGGGGCTGCCTTGGGGGTTTAGGTTTTAGCACAAGTCTAGGGAGATCTAGAACAGGGGAGATAGGGGCGCGCTAAAGAAGATTGCGGCGAGGGCAAAGGCGACACCACCGGCTAACAACACATTGTTATAGAACCAACCAATTTCTTTTTCTTGGCCAAAGAGGTTTTCTTCTTGACCCGCCGAGAAGAAGAGAGACCAAGCTTGGGTCGCGGAAATGGTGGCGTTGCTGAAGTCCTTACGGAAAATAACGGGGGTGAAGAGATTTTCAGGTTTGTAATTAAAGTTGGTAACCATAAAATTGCCTGTTTTGTTTGTCTACATTGACAATCTTAACATAAGTTTACGAAATATTGCAAATTGTTACAAAAGCATTGACTTTTGCTTGAGCCTTCAAAAATTAATTTCTTAGCCAGTTGGGTTCAAGATAATTACACACAGAACAGGGCTGGAGGGCATCAAGGATTTGTTGACCGTAGGCGCGGTGGTTGATGCGGTTGTCGAGAATGGCGATCACACTTTGCTCTTGGTGGAGGGGATAGGTAGCCCGTTGCATTTCCTGGAGAGCTGTGGGGAGTAGGTACAGGCGAAACCAATCTTGGCGTTTTTGTTTGTATTGGGCGACGCGGGCTGCCACCAGGGGATTTTCTAGGGACGGGAGAGGGAGGGTGGCGATCGCCATTAGTTGAGGTAACGGGAAGCCCACGGATTGACCATAGAACAAGGGATCCGTAAGCCGTCGCCAAAAAGCCCAACCACAGATCAAAATGCTATCGGCCTGGGGATTTGCTGTTTCTACCTTGACCCGCGACCCAAACTCAGCAGCAAGGGCCGCCCCCATCTGTGCCTGGAGGGGCACGTCGTTAATCAATAAAACAATGGGACGCTTCTGGTGGGGGTGGCGGCGAATTAGATGACGCAGTTGGTGCAATAGTTCCCCTTGGAATTCTGGGGTATTGGGTAAGGGAAGGCGCTGTTCTGGCAGATAAACGCGCACTTGATCCTGTTGACGGGGGGGCGCAAAGTCTACGCAAGTAAGCTGGTCTGGGTTGAGGCCAATTTGTGTACAAAAGCTGGGGGCTTCTCGTTGGGGTTCGAGAAAGCTTCCAATCAATAAAGTCGGCTGCCGTTGCCAGAGGGGTGCAAGGCTTTGGTTAAGGGTCTGGGGAGCTACTTGGAGAGAAAATCGGCCGTCCCGTTGGTGGAGGTGCGCCCAGCAGAGAGGTGACTGGTGACGGTGTTGCCAGGTAGCCGCAAAGGTACGCCAAGCTGCGGGGAGGTGGGGGAGTTGAAAACAGGTGGCCAAACGGCGTTGATTGTCTGGGTCGAGGGGATAGCAATGGTAGGGATTCGGCGATCGCCGCAGTAGTTGCGCTTTTAGTTGGTCGTACTGGCTCTGAATAAAATCCTGCTGGCCGGGGTTTTGTTGCTTGAGCATTTCCCAATCGGCAAGTTGTAGTTGGCAACGGTAAAAATCTTGGGCCCACTGCCATAGCTCATCGACAGGATTAAGAATTGTGGTTACAGGGGTCGGGGGGCGATCGCCAGTCATTCTTCCGAACCATTGGGGAGGGGTTAAAAGCGTAATGGCGCTGGGGTGGGGTTGACTTCCAGATTCAAGGGTGACAATGGGGCGCTCGGTTGCCAGTAAGCGTTGCAGTCGCGGGATTTCCTCCGCTTGGAGCCAAGCCAACAATAGCTGGGGGACGACGATGGTGACAGGCTCTGAGGTTAAGAGGGCAGGGGTCAGATAGCTGAGGGCATAGTCTTCGATGCCGGTTCTGGTTTGAATCAGAGCAGAGCGACCTAAACGTAATCCCCGCGCCACCAACCGGGCCAGGGTTAAATGGTGGGGCCAGGGGCTAATATCTTGCTCACGGGCGATCGCCACCAGGATTTGGTGTACCTGTGCTTCCATCATGGCGTCACTTTTCCCATTAACACAACAACCCAGAATTTCCTAAGCAAGAATTGATCCCCCCGCAAAAACGCTTTCTAGCCTATCAGAACCCTATTGCAGCGGTAGTGATGGGTCTGGTATATCCATGGATATGGATCAAAAAACCCACTTACGACAAACCTTTAAACAACGGCGGCGATCGCTGTTTGAATCAACTTGGCAACAGGCCAATGCCGCCATCTGTCAGCAACTCCAGGACAGCCTGCTCTGGCGAAATTCCACAACAGTTTTGGGCTACCTATCCCACCACCGAGAGCCCTGTTTACAAGCCTTACTGAGTGCTCCTAAAACCTGGGGATTACCCCGCTGTGTCGGGGACGATCTCGCTTGGCACCATTACCAAATGGGCGATCGCCTGATACCGGGCAAATTTGGCATCCGCGAACCGGAAGCCACGGCTCCTTTAATCGATCTGACAACCATTGATCTAGTGCTAGTACCAGCCCTTGCCTGTAGTCAAACGGGCGATCGCCTCGGCTACGGCGCTGGATTTTATGATCGATTTTTTGCCACCCTACCCCAACCCGTCACCACAGTGGGTATTGTGTTTGAATGTTGCTTTGTGCCAACCCTGCCCAACGATCCCTGGGACGTGCCCTTAGACTATGTTTGTACAGAAAAACGACTGATTAAAATTGCCCAGGAGCTTTCCCAATGACCAGCGTTATTTTCAAATCTTTGCTGTATTTTGTGCTGGCGGGGCTGTTTGAAATTGGTGGCGGTTATCTCGTCTGGCTCTGGCTTAGGGAAGGAAAAAGTTTACCCGTCGCCCTTTTGGGCTGGCTACTGCTGATGATTTACGGCGTGATTCCGACCCTGCAACCGGCTCACTTTGGTCGGGTCTATGCGGCTTACAGCGGTATTTTTATTGTCTTGTCGTTGCTGTGGGGCTGGCGTATCGACCAAGTTCGTCCCGATAACTACGATTGGCTGGGCTGTGGTTTGGCGATCGCCGGGGTTTTGGTCATGATGTATGCTCCCCGCAGTTAAGCGCCGTTAGGATTTTTCACCCATGACTTTTGCGAACCTATTAAAAAGCCCCCCAACCAGCTAGGGATTGAGGAGCCAGGTGCTAGGCGATCGCCAAATGATTAGTTAGCGGTTTCTTCGCCTTCAGCGGGAGCTTCTTCGGTGGCTTCACCTTCAGCGGGAACTTCTTCTTCAGTTACTTCACCGTCAACGGGAGCTTCCTCGGTAACTTCACCGTCAACGGGAGCTTCTTCGGTAACTTCACCTTCAGCGGGAACTTCTTCGGTGGTGGTTTCATCGGTGGGTGCAGTGGTCTCAGGGCCGCAAGCACCTAAGAAGCCAAGGCTCATAACAGAGGCGATCGCCACCAAGAGAAAACGTTTGATGTACATAGTATAAATACTCCTTAATCTAAATTAAGACCAAGTTAAAACAGCTACTAATTATAGCGACGGAAAATTGTCCTTGAGTAGCCGTTAAGCCAAGAACCATAAAGGTTTGAACAAAAGCAAAGCCGATCATCAGAAAGGCTAATCAAAACACTATTGCTTTTCTTGTTTTTTCCGCCTAAAGGATCATGATCTTTTGAGCTAACCTAAGCTAAAGCTTTAACAAACGTTTTAGTGCACCGAATCCAATTCTTTTGCTATTAATTCTCAACAAAAATTATTGATAAGTAAAACTACTTATTCCCACCAGCCCCGAAGCCCAGAAATTAAGATCAAGAGTCAGTGCTGTTTAGGGTTTTGCAAAAAATCTTGATTGCTCTGGGCAAAAATGATGTAAGCCTCTCAAATTGGCTCGGATATTGCCAATATTTTGATCGTAAATTTAAAGAGAATGATTGATGTTCCAATGCAGCTATTTTCACCAAGGTGATGCTACATTCTAAATAATGGCCACGATTTTCTTAAAATAGAAATTCGAGAAAAATGATTGGATTATTATTGGGACTAAGTGCTTTCTTTTTGGTTACAACCTATGTCACAACTCAATTTGCTGTGATTTATGGCTACTGGGGGTTCAACTCCCTTGTTCAGCTTAGTCAACAAGTAATATTTTGGGTCGGGGTTCTCTTCGTGGTTTGGTGCTTTGCAGAAGATTAACCTTAAACTCACGATTACATTTTATTTAACTATCTCCTTTATCCTGGGCGAAGCTTCGATTATCTCTTAACCAAAATTATCTTTGTCAGCAATTATTATTGGCCCAACGTTTGACTTTTGTAAGCCCATGGACGCTGCGGAAAAAATTTGCCATTCTTTCCTCCGGGGTCAGGTGATTCCCCGCTATTCTCAGGATATTTGGCAGGTGGAACGGGGCGTGTTGCAGCTCCGGAGCCACACCCCCGAAGGAGCAGTGACGGTGTTGGGTTGGCTCCAAAAAGGAAGTTTTTGGGGATCATTTATGACCAAACTCGAAGGGATTGAGGCGATCGCCCTTGTGGACAGTCGTCTGGTGCGCCACTCTGCCAAAGCCGTAAAACAGTCTCCCAGCCTTCAGCAGGAATTACTCCAACAAACCCTCCAGCGCCTCCGTCAAGCCGAATATCTCTTGGCGATCGCCGGTCTCAAACGCATTGAAGACCGCTTAATTTCTTTGCTGCTGCTCCTCAAGGACGAAATGGGCAAATCAGAAGCAACCATCACCCGACTCCGTTATCGTTTCACGCACCAGCACCTCGCCGATACCATTGGGACGACCCGCGTCACTGTCACCCGACTTTTTAAGGAATTTCAACAGCAAGGCTGGCTAAAAATTGATGGCGATCGCCACATTTTGTTATTAGATAATCCCCAAGGCGATCGCCTCCCCCTGCCTCGACTTTAGCGACTTGCCCTAACCTGAACATTGTTGACGCCACATCACATCGCCAATTTCTCCGCCTCCCGTGCGGGAACCCCTCTCCACATTAAAGTAATGATCATAGGAGCCAAACCCTGAAATTACCGCATACTCTGATTTCACGTCCCCATAGGTCGGCATTAAGCGACCATCGAAAAAGTAAATGGGAAAGCTAGGGGGATCTGTCGGCGTTGTACTGTTTTGCAAAATGAGATTAGCTCTGGGATAGCCCACCGAAATCGAATATTCAAATCGGGCCACCTCTCCCCGCTGCTGATGGTTAATAACGCCAATGTAGGGGACAGTCACAAAGCCTTGGGCTGGCTCAAAGCGCAATGACACTTGGGGATTGCCAATGGCTTGAAAGGTCACATTGCCGTTGCGACAAGCTTGGGCATTGTTACCCAGTTGAAGCGTATCCCCAGGCTCAGGGTTAAACAAATCAGGCCGATTACCAGGGGGCACCCGCACCGGTTCCGGCGATGCCGCCACAGATCCAATGGCGCCAATGGCATCAATATCTGGGCCACCATAGGGACTACCACTCGTTCGCCAGTCGGGATAATCACGTAAGCGCACGAAGCGATATTGGGCACCAGGGGGCAAATCATTAAACCTCGCTAAATCCACAGAACGGGTAGCGCCTTGAATACGCCCCAACTCGTACCATTGCTGTCCATCTGTAGAAATCGCCACGTTGGTGGCCTCTACCGCTGGCCCCACTTCAAAAATGTAAAGATCTGGCCCTGGCACGTCCACCAGGCGATTATTGACAAACTCCACAATCAACGCAGAAGAATTCATTTCATCTGAGGCATTACCGAGGGATACGTGGTTACCATCTGGAATGCCTAGGGCGCGGGAGCTGTCACGATATTCACCACTGACATTGGTGGCCTCGTTGTATTCCAAGCTCACGACTCGATCTGCAAAGGAGCTGGCCCCCTGGGGAAAATCAATCCCTTGGTAAACTTCGGCTTTCACGGAAATGGCGAGGGGAAGGCTCAAAAATAAGGCACTGCTAAGGCAGATCTTGACAGATGATGGTATCGAACTTTGGTTTTTGGTTGGGACATCCATAGTGGCAATAAGACGGGCACACCACTTCAGTATAGTGAAATAATTCGCCACTACAATCCGCCAAAACTCGGAAAATAACAATAGTAATAGTTAGCGGTATTTTTACTGTTGTTGAAATATTTTTTGTGGTCAAAGGAGACAAATTTCAATTAAACAGTATTAATCGCTGGGGACTGGAAATCTAATGTTTAATTGGCCGTTGATTTGCTTAGAAATACGGGGGATCAATAGGTAATGTCAGTTTCAATGGTTACTTCTAGGGTCTCTTCATCGACCGTAATAAACAGGCGGTTCGGCTGACAACAGACTTGGCAATCTTCGATATAACTTTGGGAAAAACCACCACTGAGATCCACAAAAGTAATGCTTTCTTCGCCGCAATAGGCACAAAAATAGTTTGCTGTATTTTCCATAATGAATTACCCGCTTAGTTTGTTTTTCTGTCACTAAATGTTTCTCAATATTTTCTGGGGGAGCACCTCAAGTTTTATGAAGGCTAAGGGAGGGGATTTCGTCTCCTAAGACACAATAAAAGTAGTTAGATACTGTATATGGGACGTAGGAAAGATGGTCATGTTTCAGCAGCGATCGCCAAAGACAGGATTAGCAGAGAACTGCGCGGCAGACCAGCCCCGGGACCGAATTTTAAAGGCGGCACTACAGTTATTCGCCCAAAAGGGATACGAAAAAACCACAACGAAGGAATTAGCCGCCAAGGCCCAGGTGGCAGAGGGAACTTTGTTTCGTCACTTTAGCAACAAAAAAACCATCCTCGTGGAAGTGGCAACCCTCGGCTGGATGGATCTCCTCACGGATTTTTTAACGGAAATGAGTGAGATGGGCAGCTACAAGGCGATCGCCCAGGTGATGCGCCACCGGATGCTGAATATGCACAAAAATAAAAATCTGCTCAAGGTTTGTTTCATCGAAACCCAGGCCCACCCAGAACTCCAGGAAAAAATCCAGGCAGAAGTGATCGATAAAATGACAGGCATTGCAGAGGCGTTTTTCGAGTCGGCCATGGAAAAAGGCATTTACCGGAAAATGAACCCCCACATTGTCGCCCAGGTCTTTTTGGGGATGTTTGCGATCGCCGGCTTTTCTGACGTGACCATCGCTGACCCCCACGCCACCCCAGAGTCACTCCGGGAAATGGCAGAAGGCATCGCCGACATTTTTCTCCATGGGGTCTTGGCTTAGAACCCAAAGCAAGGGGCGCATCCCAATAAGAACACGCCCACCCTTAAACATTGTCAATTTACAGCACTCTATTTGTAAGCTTTGACGCACTCTTCCACGATGGGCGCAACGGCATCAATATCTTTCCAGCCTAAAATTTCCACTTCTTTTTTCTCCAGGTTCTTGTAGGAGGCAAAGAATTCGGCAATTTCATCTAGGCGGTGCTGGGAGATCTGTTTGATGGATTTAATGTCGTTGTAACGGGGATCTTCAGCGGGAACACAGAGAATTTTTTCGTCGCGATCGCCACCGTCGATCATTTCCAGCATCCCAATGGGGCGGGCAGCGATGACACAACCAGGGAAGGTCGGCTCGTCCATAATCACCATCCCATCGAGGGGATCGCCATCATCGGCGAGGGTATTGGGCACGAAGCCATAGTCGTAGGGATATTTCACCGAAGAAAAGAGCACCCGGTCGAGGGCAAAGGCATTCATATCCTTATCGAACTCATACTTGTTTTTGCTGCCGCCGGGGATTTCGATCAAAACATTAATCAAACCAGCTTTCGGTTGGGCAGGAATCCGAGATAAATCCACGGGTAATTTCTCCAAATATATCCAGAACAAAGGGTTGAGGCGGCCCTGAAACACTCTAAAAAAGTGCGAGGCGATCGCCCTCAAGCATTCTACACAGAAGCGGTTCCTTTACCCGCAGGATTATTCCAATAACACAGAGGAGGTGAGATCCGGTGCGAGGTTCTGGACAGGTTGGTCGGAGTAATACCCAATAATCAATAGGGGAATGGTCAAGGTCAAAAGGGCGATCGCTGTACCAAGCAGATCAGACCATCGGGGGGAAGGGTCGGCAGGTTTGCCGGGAGAGCCACTGGAGTCCATAGGTGTCAGGGCCTGCTAACACAATCGTTAGGAAGCCAATGTTTTAAAAAACTAAAAAATTAAGTGGTTAAAGAAGGTGCTGTTATTCTAACTAACAATTGGCCCAGAACTGTGTTGGGTTTGACGATTTTCGCTACCCTTAAGATTTCTTTAACCGTCGGGGTCTTTTCATCACAGGCTATTGGGACGAATTCAAGGCTTGTTCTGCCAGCAAAAAATCAACAAATTGGCGGGCTGTCCGGCCGGAACGACCATTATGGCGAGTGGCCCATTGCTTCGCTTGAAAATCCAGATCAGCCGGAGCCAAATTTAAACTAGCTCTTTGGGCTAAATGGTGGACGATTTCTAAATAGGTGGCCTGATTAGCTGGGGCAAAGGTCAGGGTCAACCCAAAGCGATCGCTAAAGGATAATTTCTCTTGAACCGTATCCCAGTGATGAATTTCTTCTGCTTGGCTGGGTCGGGGCCGTTCCTCAAAGAATTCCCGCACCAGATGACGGCGATTGGAAGTGGCATAAACCACAACATTACTTGCCTTGGCCCGGATACTGCCTTCGAGCACCACCTTGAGGGACTTAAACACTTCATCATCCTCTTCAAAGGACAGATCATCAACGAAGATAATGAATTTTTGGGGTTGTTGCCGGAGGATCTCCACAATTTGCGGTAAATCTCCCAGACCTGTTTTGTCCACTTCAATTAGTCTGAGGCCCTGGTCATAGTAGGCCCCTAACAAGGCTTTTACCAGGGAAGATTTACCAGAACCGCGACTCCCGTACAAAAGCACATTCAACGCCGGTAAACCTTGAAGTAAAGCTTCGGTATTACGGATTAAGGCAGTTTTTGGCTCAGGGTAGCCCACAATATCGGCGAGGGGGAGCCATTCGGGATCAAGGACGGGTTGCAAACTTCCTTCAGCCCAGCGGAACGCACCATATTGGCTAAACTGGCCTGCGCCATGGCGATGGTAATAACCAGCCAACTGCTCTAGGGAGTCGGGCCAAGCGTCGTGGGAATGGAGAAAAGCAGAATCTTTGATGGGCGATCGCCGCCAAGGGGTGAGGGTTGTGGCGACCTGGGTCGCAACGGTGACCCAATAGCGGACGGTTTCGGGTTCGCACGAATACACTTGGTGCAAAATCGTCAGGTCATGGCGTACCGCTTCCTGGAGGGAACGGCTCATTTCCCCTAGGGATTTCACCTGGGCCTGACGACTAAAGGGATTATCGTCCTGGAGAATGCGCCCCACAAGCCAATCTTGCCAACTCACATCGGCGATCGCCAAAGCTTGAAACCAGCGCCCATAGCGTCGCAAGCACTGAATACTGGCCGTTGACCCGGAGGATTGGGCTGCTTGATCTGAATATAAGCTTTCTAACAACGCCAAAAAGGTCTGACCAACTGGATCCGCAAACACCCCCTGAAAAATCAGTAAAGATGCAATTTGCGGATAAAGTAGCCTGGTGGAAATTGTGTTTGAAGCGGGAGCAACCATAAAAATATCTGCCGATGTAATGGGCTAGAAGAATCCAGATGAACTGTGCTGATAGCGCTATACCATTCTGCTAAGAATTTACCGCATTGGGGAAATGGCGGTATTGTATTCCTCAGCATCCTTTACATTTTCTCAATCTGGATCAGATGGCATATTGGCTTTTTCAAGGGAACCCCCGCTATCATCGTGTACTTGATGCCATCCGTGAACAAACGGAAATGCCCTGGCTTGTGACCCGCTACAAAAACAAAATTCAAGTCGGTGATGGCGTTTTAATTTGGATGGCCGGTGAAGCTGCCGGCATTTATGCGATCGCCGAAATCATTAGTCTCCCCACAGTTATTTCCCCCAAAGACATTCAAGACCTCGACTATTGGACGGATCCCAAGCGACTCCGAGCCGATAAACCCCGCAGTCAGATCCGCTTTATTCGCAAGCTCCTCGGTCAACCCCTACGCAAGATAGAATTGCGATTTGATGGCATCCTGCGCGATCTTGATGTTATCCACACGCCCAGCAGTACCAATTTCAAAATCACCCCCGAACAATGGCTGCGGGTGCATCAACTGAAAGGGTGATCTCCCCTAACTTCCCCAAAAACCTCCGTTAAAATAAAACTCTGCTGTGCACCTTTCTTCACCATGACCTCGACCCAAAGTAAAATGCCCCCAACCGAGTCCCCAGATCCCATGCGGGAGATTCCCGATGAAGCAGAAATGTCCTTTTTCGATCACCTCGAAGAACTCCGCTGGCGCATTTTTTATTCGCTGATTTCCGTTGTTGTCGGTTGGGTCGGTTGTTTCTTTTTTGTCAAACCCATCGTCCAGATCTTAGAAGCGCCTGCTGCTGGGGTGAAATTCATCCAGGTGGCCCCCGGCGAATTTTTCTTTCTCTCGTTTAAGGTGGCGGGCTACACCGGCGCTTTACTGGCGAGTCCTTTTATCCTGTACCAAATTATTCAGTTTGTTTTGCCGGGGCTAACCAGGGGAGAACGGCGTCTCCTCGCTCCCGTTGTCTTGGGGTCTGGTGTGCTGTTTTTTGCGGGCTTGGCCTTTGCCTACGTTGCTTTGATTCCAGCGGCTCTGAATTTTTTCATTACCTATGGTGCTGATGTCGTAGAGGCGGCCTGGTCTATTGAACGGTATTTTGAGTTGGTGCTGGGTCTGATGTTTTTTACGGGGCTAGCGTTTCAGGTGCCTGTGGTGCAAATGATCTTGTCTTGGTTGGGGATTGTTTCTTCGAGCCTGATGCTCAAGGGTTGGCGCTTTGTCGTTCTGGGGGCAGTGGTGCTCGGCGCGGTGATTACGCCCTCGACAGATCCGATGACCCAATCACTCTTGGCTGGGGCCGTCCTGGGCTTATATTTTGGCGGCATTGGCATTGTGAAACTTTCAGGACGCTAGGGGCTTGGCGATCGCCTGCAGTACAGCGGCCATTAATTCGGGGCGACCAAAGGGTTTACGGAGAAAAGAATCGGGCTGTGGCACAGAATATTCTGGTAAGGCATCGGCACTGATCAAAATAAACGGAATTTTTTCGGTGGATTGATCATGGCGCAATTGACCAAAAATTTCTTGGCCATCGAGACAGGGCAAGCGAAAGTCACAAATAATCACGTCTGGTGTTAGTCGCCGCGCTAAACTAACCCCCAGGGCACCATTTCCTACGCCCGTCACTGCATAGCCTTCAACGATTAAAGAAATCACCAAGCTACCTCGTAGATCAGATTCGTCTTCGATCACTAAAATTTTCGGAATCATGATGTGTCACCAAGGGAAACAATGATTTTTGAGGAGAAAATTCAAGACTCTTTAGTGAGCCTAAATCAGGAAAAAATACGACGGATCTCAATAGTCAATAAAAGTTGTAATAGGTCGGTCTGGCTGAGAAAAAATACGATTGCTCAAGAGAAATTTGGCAGAAACAGCTACGACAGAAAAAGTAATTTTGCAGCATTGACCTAACTTGCTTACGCTACTGATCATAGAGGCGACCTTGCCTGGAAAAAATAAACCCTAATGAACATTTAAGGTTTCCCGGAAGCAAACTTAATGAATTTTGCTTTTTTTAACTTGCCTGTGGTTTTGTAACTAATTTTCTAAAAAAATATTGCGATTTGCTGAGAGTTGCATCGAAATCAGAGTTTATTTTTAGGTATTTTGTCTTACTGCCTGAAATGATCAATTAAAAATATTTTTAGCTTGTTTGATCTCTGTGATCGGGCGCTATCTTGAAGTCAAACAAAATTCGAGCTAATTTTCACGTTCGTTTTCACTAGGGGATTTTTAATTTATGACTTTGACAGCGGCAGCCGTAATTGAATATTTGGGCCTAGAACCCCATCTGGAAGGGGGCTATTTTCGGGAAACTTACCGCTCAACACTCTCTATGGCCACCGAAAGACCGGGAGGCGATCGCCAATTGTTAACCTCGATTTACTATCTGCTCAGTCAATCGCGGCCCATGGACTATCTGCACCGCAACCAATCGCCGATCATGCATTATTTCCACGGCGGTGCGGCGATCACCTACCATACCCTTTCTCCGGAAGGCCAGTGGCAGACCACGAAGCTCGGCTTTGACTTAGCGGCGGGAGAAGTGCCCCAACTCCTGGTACCAGGGGGTTACTGGAAAACGGCCATTTTAGAAGCGGGCGAATTTGGTCTTTTGGGGGAAGCGGTGGCCCCAGGATTTGATTACCAAGATTTGGAAGTTGCCCAGGGGTCAGTGCTCCAAGAACTGTATCCGGAGCATTGGCCGCAACTCAAGGATTATATTCATCCGAGCCATTAACTAAAGGAAATCATTGCCTCGTTTTGGCGATCGCCCAGGGAAACCCGTTACACTTTGGCTAACGGATCGGCAACCGAGGGAAACACAATGGCAATTTGGGATTTCGGTCGCTTTATGCAGACCCTCATTCAGTTCGATGTTATGCCGGGGAGTCAACTGATTAAGCCTTGGTTGGGTCAAGAAAACGTGGCAGCGGATAATGAAACATTTGGAGGCAGCGCCCAGATGGGAAAAATTTTAGTGGTGGGTGGCGATCGCCCAGAAAATCAAACCCTTGTGCAGGCCCTTTCGGCTCGCGGCTATCAAACCCATTGGACGCAAGATGCTGATGAATCTCGAAATGGGGCGGCCATGCTTATTCTTTGTGCTGATCTCGCCGCCACAACCAGAGACTCCCTCCTCACCCAGGTGAGTCAAGATCCCCAATGGCGATCGCCCCAGTGGGAACTGTTTAATTTTCGCCAAGCGACCCCTGCCCTCGCCCAACTGTGGGGGGCAGTAGACGACGTGGTGATGGGAGGTGTTAGCCAAAGTCAATTGCGGTTAACCCCGACTGGGGCGCTATTTACAGGTAATGTCTCCACCGATAACAATGGCGGTTTTGCGTCGGTACGCACCAAAAGTTTGGCAAATCCCTGGGATCTATCTAAATATGCGGGGTTCCGGCTCCGGGTAAAGGGCGATGGCCAACGCTACAAATTTATTGCCCGCTGCGAAAACCGTTGGGACGGCATTGGCTATAGTTATTCCTTTGAGACCACCGCAGATCAGTGGTTGAGCGTGGATATTCCGTTTAGCGAACTTGTGCCTGTTTTTCGGGCCAAATCCGTACCGCAAATGGGGCAATTTCAAGCTGACCGGGTCTATGCGTTGCAGTTGATGCTCAGTAAGTTTGAATATGATGGGCAACTCAATCCCAGCTTTCAGCCGGGGTTATTCCAACTAGCCATCGAGGCGATCGCCGTTTATGGTGGTGAACCTTTCCCCCAAATTATTGCCCTGAGTCAAACCACCGCCCCCCAGGAAGCGCTCCAGGAAACGGGGCTCCCCTATTGTCTAATCCATTGTCCCCAGGGTTTTACCGCAGAAAATTTGCAAACTGTGATCAATGTCATTGGCGATCGCCAAGCCGTTAACCAAATTATTACCTGTGCAGCGTCACAGTAACCAACAACTGGCCACCCATGGCAAAGAATTGCGGGGTATCCGGTTAGATATTTAGCATAAACAAGTAAGATCGAAAGCATAAATACTTTGGCTGCCTTAATCCTGTCCCCTTAAACGCTGGTTTCCCGTGGGAATTGTTTCTCAACCTATGACTCCCCCTGTCTCTCTCCAAGCCATCATTCGAGAGTTAGAACAACACCCAGATGCCCAACGCATCAAAAAGTTGTTAATTTATACTGCTGTCAATCGGTGGGAAAGTAATCCCCAGTTACTCCAACGTCTCTCCCTGGAGCGCATCGTCAAAAAAAATCTTGACCAGTTCTTGAGTTTCAAAGAACTCCAGCGGGCCTTTAGTACCTCTGTCAGTACCCTCAGTCGGCCTGCTACCTATGGTCGCCTTGCCAACGACATCTTGACCCAGTTAAGCCCCCTCTACGAAAACGAAGATCAAGATCCTTCGACGGGTATTGTTGCTGCTGGCCAGAATAGCCACCAAAGCATTACAGAGATTCACCTAGAAGTTGCGGTGCAAACCCTCGAAGAACACCGCGAGAATATTCGCATCAAAAAATTACTCTATGCCCTTTGTTTTAAGCGTTGGGAAAATAGTTTTCAGGTTTTAGAAGAATACAGTTTGGCTAACCTGTTACGCCAAGTCGTCGTTAACTACCCCACCCGTAACCAATTTGAGACGATCCTGCGCAAATTAGTGTCTCTGCTTAATCGCCAACAAATCTATGGCCAATTGGCTGATGTAATTCTTGGGGCGATCGCCCCCCTATACAAATCCGGTGATTCTGCCACGGGTTTAACCCAACCCACCGCTGACCCCCCGGCGCCAGTTCCCACCCCAGTGGTGCCGCCCCCTCCCCCTCCCCCTGCCCCAAGTCCAGCACCAGAGTCTGTGAACTATAAGCAGACCATGGCTTTTAATATTGACGAGCTCCCCATTCCCAAGCCTGCCAAGTCGATGGATCTTGATTTCAGTGAAAATCAAACCCTGGCGCTAGATCCAGAGACCCAGATGACCCAGACGATGTTGCTCAACACCGGCCCCCCTCGACCAATGCCGGCCCCTGCGCCTGCTCCGGTACCGAAAAAAAAGCATTTTGCGGCGGCTCTCAACATCTACGAACTTAAGCTGGAGGTGATGAAATATGCGAATCCCCTCCGCACGAAAATTTTGCTGTTTTCCGTCGTCCATCATCCCTTTGACCTCAGTGGCAAAGACTGGTCAATGTTGCGTACCTGTGATTTTGATGAGTTATTATCCGAAGTGCTGCGGGATGCCTCTAGTCTCAAGGCTTTGGAAATCAAACTTTCGGCGATCGCCCGGTCACTCTTTGACGCCAACGAACATCTCCAAGCCGCCGGAGCCATTGTTCAAGCCGTGACGACTTTCACCAATCCCCCCGTCCATGACCTATGACCCCCCAAGAACTCATTGCTAAATATGCGCTTGGAGAAACCCATTTCCCAGAAGCCCAACTCGATGGCGCGAACTTTTGGGGGGCAGATCTCATCGGCATTAATCTCCAGGATGCTGACCTCCACAACGCAATTTTGATTTTTGCCTATCTCAGCCGGGCCAATCTAAAACAAGCCAATTTCATTAATGCCAACCTCAGCGGCGCTAACCTCAACCAAGCCAATTTAACCTTGGCAGAACTTCATAACGCTGATCTCCATGGTGCTGTTTTAATTGGTGCTAACTTAACCAACGCCGACCTGACCCTGGCAAATTTACTCGATGCCAACCTGATGGGAGCAGATCTCCGGGGGGCAGACCTAAGCGGGGCGAATCTTTCTGGGGTCTGTTTGCGGGAAGCCAATCTTCGGGAAGAAAAGCGAGTTTATAATTCCAGTCTGCGGGGCACCATCCTCCGGAAAGCCGATCTACAGGGGGCGAACCTCCAAGGTGCCGACCTCGCCCGGGGCGAATTAAGTGGTGCCAACCTCAAGGGTGTTAATTTCCGACGGGCCGATCTCCATGAAGCCGATCTCAGTGGGGCCAACTTAGAAAACGCGATCTTGACCGAAGCGAATTTGATTGGGGCCAACCTTGTCAAAGCTAATCTCAAAAATGCGAAATTTGAGCGGGCGTTAATGGAGGATGCTGATCTTCGCCTAGCCAATCTTACCTGGGCTAATCTTCCCGGTGCCCGCCTCAATCGCGCCAAACTCAATAAAGCCAATTTGACCAATGCCCGTCTCAACCGTGCGGATCTCAGTCGCACCAACCTCTCCCAGGCCAAATTAATCGATGCTGAAATGATTGATACTTACCTTGCCCGCGCCAATCTGATGGGAGCAGATTTAACCCGGGCGAACCTGATCCGTGCTGAAATTAGCAGTACAAATCTTGCTGGGGTCATTCTGACTGGGGCGATGATGCCCGATGGCTCTGAACACCGCTAGACCAACGATTAATCTACACCAACCCATAAAAAAACCAGCCTAAGCTTCAGGGCTGGTCAGTTTGAGCTTGCTGTATGAGAGGAGAAACTCAATGTCAAGACGGCGCATGGTACTTTGCCGACAGATCCACTGGAATGGAAATCTGTAAAATCTTGGAGTGAGCTTTGTTAAAAATTGTAACAAGCACCGTCGATCTTTGCAACATTTCTTTACAGATGGCGTAATTTTTTGTCCAGGCCTTGATTTCAGATCTGGCGATCGCCAGCAAGATTAATCACGGAGAAATCGATTCTCTTAAAGATGAGTTGTTGTATTTTTGATGTGAGAACAGATATGTAAGCCCTAGAAAATAAGTAATTATACCCAATTATTTTATCTAAACTTTTCTTTCTTTGGCGATCGCCTTTGGTTTTTCAGTTGATAGGATAAAATTCCATTCTTCAAGGCGTTCTGTGTTTGGAATTGTCTTTGGGAATGAACAGATAAAACAACATCAAATCTTAAATAATTGTTTATTGTTTGCCAGATCAATAGACATTACAGAATTAATCAGCAGGAACAAATGAGTATGAGGCATTATTGCGACGAGTGGATTCAAGAGTGGTGTGATGGCAATGGCTGGACAGATCCAACGTTAGTCAGTACCAATTTTTATTGGGCTTTTCCGCCAAATGGCGTGATGCCCGAACCCATTCCTGGAGAAATTCTCCGCCTCATTAAATCGGAAAAAGGTTTTACCCAAGATGAAAAACGTTGGTTGGCTTTTGCCGCCGGGGTGACCTTAGTTTCAGGTATTTTTACTTATTATTGGCATTGCCCTTTACCGTTGGTGATGGCCTTTGCCTTTAGTGCTGTCACAGCGGCACGTTTGGAGGTTGAAATTCCGGCAACGGCTTAGGAAAAAAAAGAGTCATTTCTCTTGAATCGGTATTTGTCACCCAATAGCCTACGGTAAGCAATATCAAAAATTCATCAATAAGTTTGCAAAAAAGTCCAGGAGAAGCAACCCTAGGATCGAGCATCCTTTGCGATAATAGGGAAGCATTTTTTACCCTTAAAACGTGTTGGCTAACAGAGATCTCCTCCACCATTTTTTGACGTATTTTACTGAGGTCAAGCATTGGGCCTTGGAGGCAAGGTTGTTGCGATGGTTGACTTTGTTGTGGCTTGGGCTTGGATTAGTCACCCTCTTTTCCGCCTCTTATCCGGTGGCAGCTGTTGATTATGGTGATGGTTGGTACTATGTCAAGCGGCAAATCGTTTGGGCGATCGCCGGTTTGATCTGTGCTGGGGCGATCGCCCGCGTCCCCCTGAAAAAAATTCGCCTGATTTCGTTTGGCGGCCTGATCATTTCCTTTGGATTGATCCTGCTGACGATTGTCGGTTTTGGTCGGGGCAGTGAAGAATGGGGCGCTTCCCGTTGGATTGGGATTGCCGGATTTGCCCTACAACCCTCGGAGTTTGCAAAGCCTTTTTTGGTCTTAGAAGCCGCTAATGTCTTTAGTCGTTGGCGTCAGTTAAAAATTTGGCACCGAGCTGTTTGGTTGAGCTTATTTGCTGGGATTTTATTGGCAATTTTGAAGCAACCCAACCTAAGTACCACCGCCCTTTGTGGTATGACGATCTGGTTTATTGCCTTGGCCGCAGGTATTCCTTGGCTATTGCTGGGGGGAGCCGCTGGTGTCGGGGGATTGGCGGCCTTAGCGAGTATTAGTGTTAATAGTTATCAACGGGAGCGATTGACGTTTTTCCTTGACCCTTTCCGCGCTGCACGGGATGAAGGTTATCAGTTGGTACAAAGTTTGCTGGCGGTTTCCTCCGGTGGTGGTTGGGGCTTAGGCTTTGGCGAATCCCAGCAAAAGTTATTCTTTCTGCCGATTCAACACACGGATTTTATTTTCGCGATTTTTGCAGAGGAATTTGGTTTAATTGGCTCTTTGGGACTATTGGGGTTACTCTTCGCCTATGCCTCTTTGGGGAGTTATGTGGCTTGGCGATCGCCTGTGCTCCGTCACCGACTGATTGCCATTGGGGCCACCTTTATTCTCATTGGTCAATCTTTGCTCAACATTGGCGTGGCAACGGGAGCTTTACCGACGACGGGTTTACCCTTGCCCCTCTTTAGCTATGGTGGCAGTTCAATTATTTCTAGTTTGATGCTGACGGGACTTTTGGTGCGGATCGCCAGGGAAAACGGCGAAGCAACAGTCATTTCCCTCGCAGAACGACGGCAGCAGCGACAAGAAAATCCAACATAAACGCTCAACATTGAACGAACCAATCAGGAGTCAGACAATTTCTGTTCCAGGGCTTCTAGCTGCTCTCGGCGTACCTCTAGTTCGAGTTGACGACGGGTAAAGTCTTGGCTTTGGGCCGTCATTTCTTGCCGCCAAGTTTCTATTTTTTTTTGTTCTTGCTGGACAAACTCCGGGGTGATTTTGCCTGGGACAAAATAATGGTGCACCACATTCAAGAGCCAGTCCGTCGCGTCTTGGATGCTGGCCAATTGTCGCTGTTTATCAAGTTGAATTAAAACCAGTGCCCCCACAGCAAATTCCGTTTGGGAATAAACCATGGAGGGGCGATCGCCTTGGTCATGGATGAGCCAACTCCCGTCAGGCTGCTCTTGCGCCACAAACACAAGTTGAAGCTGAGTCGATTGGGGATGACGTTGAATTTGAGCAAGGTGACGCATCACAGGTAAAGGAAACGCATTACTGAAGTCGTTGTAAACGTTCCGTCAAAATAGATTGTTGTGCTTCAGCTTCGGTAAGGGCAGACCGGGCACCTTCGATCACCTCTGCTGGAGCTTTATTGACAAAGCCAGGGTTATTCAAACGTCCACTGAGGGATTGAATTTCCTTATTCACTTTTACGAGATTCTTCTCTAATTTTGACCGCAGTGCAGGAATATCGACAAGGCCTTCGAGGGGAATTAAGACCTGGATTGTCCCCACGACTCCGGCGATCGCCTGTTTGAGGGAATTATCGACGGTATTGGTCAATTTTAAAGTTTCCACCTTAGCTAATTTAAGAATATAGGCTTCCCCTTTCGCCAAGGTGTTGAGTTCCGTTTCCGTTTCACTTTGGAGGATCACGGTGACCGTTGCTCCTGGTTTAATGCCCGCTTCGGCACGGAGATTGCGGATCGTGCGAATTGCCTCAATTAATAGGGCAAATTCATCCTCTAGGGAGGTATCGACTAACTGGTCATTTTCGGCGGGGAAAAGCTGCGTCGCAAGGAATGTTTGGCCGTCCGCTTGGGTGAGGGTCTGCCAAATTTCCTCGGTGATGTGGGGCATAAAGGGATGGAGTAATTTCAGAATGTCCTCTAAGACCCACGCCAAAATCTGTTGAGCAACGGTACGGGAAGCTTGATCTTGCGCTTCCTTGGCATAGAGACGGGGTTTGACCAGTTCGATATACCAGTCGCAGAAATCGCCCCAGATAAATTCGTAGAGGGCTTTGGCGGCTTCCCCTAAGCCATACCCTTCGAGGTTTTTGTGGGTGTCGGCAATCACTTGGTGCAGACGGGAGAGAATCCAGCGATCGCCTAACTCTAGATCCGCCATCGCAGGACGACCCAAATCGGTGGGGGTTTTCCCATCGAGGTTCATCATCACAAACCGCGCCGCATTCCAAAGCTTATTGGCAAAATTCCGGGAGGCTTCTACAGACTGGGATTCATCGGTTTTGCGGTCGTATTGCAAACTGATATCCTGACCTGCCCCAGCGACCTCACGGATCAGGGTATAACGCAACGCATCCGTGCCATAGCGATCGCACATCAGCAGGGGATCAATGCCATTATTGGCAGATTTCGACATTTTTTTGCCATTTTCGTCTCGGACTAGCCCGTGAATGTAAACATCCTTAAAGGGAATTTTTCCGGTGAAATGGCTGGACATCATCGTCATCCGCGCCACCCAGAAAAAGATAATGTCAAACCCCGTCACCAGCACGCTATTGGGGAAATATTTCTGGAAATCTTCGCTATTGTCGGGCCAACCCAAGGTCGAGAAGGGCCATAAGCCAGAGGAAAACCATGTATCCAACACATCGGGATCCTGTTCTAGCTGACAATCTGCGCCATAGGCGGCGATCGCCTTTTGTTTTGCTTCCGCCTCATCATGGGCAACGATAAAGGGCGTGTGATCCTGAATTTCGCCATTGGTTTCACTAACCACATACCACGCCGGAATCTGATGTCCCCACCACAACTGCCGCGAAATACACCAATCATTCAACTTCACTAACCAATCCCGATACACCTTGCGCCACCGTTCCGGCACATAGTTCGGTTGATTTTCTTCGTCTAAAAAGGCGAGGGTTTTCTGCGCCAGCGGGTCAATTTTGACAAACCACTGGGTGGAAAGGAGTGGCTCTACCGGAACCTTCCCGCGATCGCTGTGGGGGACGCTGTGGCGATAGTCTTCCGTTTTGACCAGTACGCCATCCTCTTTTAATTTGGCAACGAGATTTTTCCGCGCCTCAAAGCGATCTTGCCCTGCAAACATCCCCGCATTTTCATTTAACGTGCCATCGCGGTTCATGATGTTAATAAATTCGAGGTTGTGGCGTTTCCCCATCTCAAAATCATTCGGATCATGGGCGGGCGTAACCTTCACACAACCTGTCCCAAATTCAGGGTCTACGTGCTCATCGGCAAACACCGGAATTTCCCGCCCGACAATTGGCAAGGTTAACGTTTTTCCAATTAAATTTTTATAGCGTTCATCATTGGGATTCACCGCAACGCCCGTATCACCGAGCATCGTTTCTGGGCGAGTCGTTGCCACTTCCACATAGCCACTGCCATCGCTCAATGGATAGCGGAAATGCCACAGATGCCCGTCTATTTCTTTGTTTTCTACTTCGAGATCGGAGACGGCGGATTGGGATTCGGGACACCAGTTGACTAAATAATTGCCGCGATAAATTAAACCTTCTTCGTAGAGGGTAATAAAGGCTTTTTTAACGGCTTCGCAGAGATTTTCGTCAAGGGTAAAACGCTCCCGCGTCCAGTCGGCGGAGAGTCCGAGGCGTTTGAGTTGGTTGATAATTGCGCCACCGGATTCGGCTTTCCACTCCCATGCTTTTTCGAGGAATTTTTCGCGACCGAGATCGTAACGGGTTTTGCCTTCGGCTTTAATTTGTTTTTCGACGAGGGTTTGGACAGCGATGCTGGCATGGTCTGTGCCGGGGAGACAGAGAACATTTTCCCCCTTCATGCGGTGATAACGAACGACAGTATCGATCAGGGAGGTATTGAAAGCGTGGCCCATGTGCAACTTGCCCGTGACGTTGGGGGGCGGAATCACGATGCAAAAGGGATCGCCTTTTTTCTGGGGGTCGGCCCGAAACACTGACCGTTCAAACCAAGTCTGTTGCCACTTATTCTCGGTGTTGTGGGGATCGTACTGACTGGGAAGATTGGGGATATCGGTAGTCATTGGGCCGTCTTGGAGAAATAAAAAAACTTGAGAGCTGCTTCATTGTAAATCGATCTTCGCCCTAGATTGTGCCATGCTGGGTTAGTTCTCCCCAAATTTGTTTGGGGACGGCGATCGCCTAGGATGTTAATCGGCAAATTTGGCGCGACACCGAAACACGGAACAATGTGCTAGAAGGAAGATGAGTTCGCACTATATCTGAACAAGATGGCAAAGAAAGAATATTTTTTATATGGTGGTTTGTTCCTGGCTGGGGCAATTTTGACGCCAGCGGCAGTTGGTTTATTCGGTCAAGGCGATCGCCCCGCTGAAACAACGGAAACAGCCGCTAATGAAACCTTTGGCAATGGCGACTCCGAGCCAAGTTTTATGGCCGACGAACCCACTACGGCCACCTTTGCCGAAAACGACAGCCGCGAACAGATCCTCAAAGATTACGAAACGGTCTCCCCCGAAGCACTCCGCAACATTCCGACGGCGATTCCCCAGTACGCCACCAACCAGCCTTCCGTGCCGCCCTATCCCAACTATTGGGCGAATATCAGAATTCCAAACTTCGCCAGTCCGCCCCTCAACCCCAATCCCAGTGCGGGTCAACCCAGTGGGCAAACAGCAGGCGATCGCCCCCCTAACAATGTCGCCAGCGTACCGACCCTCGATTCGCAAACACCCCCAGACGCTTTTCAGCCTGACCCAGCAACGTCCGCCCAGGAGAATCCTAATTTCCAGGGCCAAGACACGATCCAAGCCCCAAGCTCTGTCAATCTCCGGGATTTTGTGAACTCCGCTCCGGCCCGGGAGCTTACGCCGCCCTAGCTTGCAGAAAATCACGCACAATTTGCAAGATTTGCGCGGAACTGGTGCCATCCCCAAAGGGATTTACCGCATTGGCCATTTGCTCATACTTTTCCCGGTTTGTGAGCAAGAGTTGGGTCGCTTGGAAAATATTGTCCTGGGCGGTACCAATTAATTGGGCCGTACCGGCGGCGATCGCCTCTGGCCGTTCGGTATTTTCTCGCAAAACTAACACCGGCTTACCCAAGCTCGGTGCTTCCTCCTGGAGCCCCCCGGAATCCGTGAGTACCAGATAACTCCGTTGCATCGCCCCGACTAACTGCGGGTAATCTAGAGGTTCGGTGAGAAAAATTTGGGGATGTTGGCCTAGGATTTGCTGAATTGGCTCCCGAACCGTGGGGTTGCGGTGCATCGGTAATAAAATCGCCACATCTGGAAACGCCGTAACAATCTTATGTAACCCCTGCAAAATGTCCTGGAGCGGTTCACCCCAATTTTCCCGGCGGTGCACCGTCGAAAGAATCACCCGTTGCCGCTCCCAATCTAAACCGGGAATCTCACAGGGGGGATTTGCCGCTGCGACGGCTAAAAGGGCATCAATCACCGTATTCCCTGTGCAATAGGTGCCCCCTAAAATGTCCGCTTTTTTCAGGTTGGCGATCGCCTGGGGAGTCGGTGCAAAATGTAACTGGGCAATCTGAGAAATTAGGCGTCGGTTGGCTTCCTCTGGGAAAGGATTCATTAAATTATCCGTTCGTAAGCCCGCTTCCACATGGCCCACAGGAATCTGCTGATAAAACGCCGCTAAAGCTGCCGCAAACGCTGTTGTTGTGTCCCCTTGCACCAGCACCATATCCGGGGATAACTTTTGGTAAATCGCCTGTAAACCCGCCAAGCTCCGGCAGGTAATGTCCGATAAGGTTTGTCCCGGTTGCATAATTTCGAGATCATCATCGGCCCGTAGATCAAACCACTGCATCACCTGATCAACCATTTCCCGGTGCTGCCCCGTCAAAATCACATGGGTTTTAAAATCAGACTGCTGGCGAAATTGCCGGATCACAGGCGCGAGCTTAATCGCTTCCGGGCGGGTACCAAGAGTGATACAAACTGAGGGCATAAAACACTCACCAAAAGATCTTATCTATTCTACAGATTCCCTTGCCGGTCACGAAAAAACCCGGCAAATTACCGGGTAGATACAAGCATCTTTTTTTAGATCACTATGAACTTTGGAAAACTCTAATCAACGAGGCAGTGTACAGGTGTGCCTCTAACTAACTTCACAGGTTAAAGGGCAGGCTGCAAAAATAGAATCCGATGCGACCTCTGCATTTCCATGGAGCCAAGTTAACCAAGTCACCTCTTGCGGGTGAACTCCCTTGGCGGTTAGCATTGCCGCTGCGACCAAAATGCCCATCAAGGTGCCGCCAATAATCGTCCCGGCAACAACGAGCACTGCACTAACCGGCAAAATAGACTGGAGCACAATGGCCATGAGCGAACCAATAGTCATCATTAAAACAACGATTGGAAAACCGACAACCAAAAGGCAAACCAGTAGCGTAAAACTCCAGATCAAAAAGCTTTTTAATAGTACAGATAGGTAAGCTGAATCCCAACTGCGCGTCGATGAGTAGTCCATAATCTGTCCCCTCCCAGGGATATGTTTAGTTGTCAAAAAACTTAAATGGAAGCATCAATATTTCTGGGTGTTGATGCCCTTCGATAGTAAATAGTATAAACAGGAATTAGGTGAAAATGAGAATCCCTTTACATAAATTAATTTCTAAAGCTTTTTTTTATGGTAGAAATTCAAGGGAAAATATCGAAACTACTGATTATTCAAGTCTTTTGCTCCCTCTAGGTCATTAGAAATAGTTATTTATACTCAGGTAATAAAAAGCCGTTTCTGGACTGCTATTAAACGCTTTTTTGTCGTCAAAACTTTGCCTTGGCACCTGAGATTCTGTTACATTAATTCACATCAAGTTATGGGTATTTATGCTCGGTTTAAAAGAGATTGTTTGCCCCTTGGGGACTGCCTCAGAAAACATTAGAAATGTTGTGGCAAAAGATCCCTAGATAGAGCTGGAGATTATGTTGGTAGCAAATCGTTAAAGATGAAGGGCGCGATCTTTGATTTTTGGGTCAGGATAAAGGCGATCGCCTACAGCATTTCCCCTTTAGCAGAGCGAAGATTTCAAGTTACCATAGGGAAAGTCAGCCAATAAATTTAGGCAAAATTCCCCGGTTAAACCCACACAACACCAGGGTGTCCCCTCATTTTCAGTCCCCTCCATTGCGGAAAGATACCTATGAGTGATTCCATGCCTCCGAACCGTTCTGCGGGCTCCCGTCCTCCCGTTCCCCCTGCCAGCGAGGCAACCCAAATTATCTCTGCACGGCCCCAACCTGCTGTTTCGGCGGATGAAACACAAATTGTGATGCCCCAACAGCGACGTCCCCAGCCCACGGCCCAACCCCAACAACGTCGCCCGGCCTCTCCACCTCCGCCACCGCCGCTGCAACGGATGCCGCCCCCACCGCCTTTACCTACGCCACCTCGACAATATTTAGGGGCTAATGCCGAACGAATTCCCCAACGGGGGCCAGGGCAACCGAGTTTAAAGGAACTGGTCACCAGGGCTCACAAAGAAGGATTTTCCGATGTGCACCTTGGGGTCGGGGAAGTGCCTCGGTATCGTGATCGGGGGGAAATGGTGATCACTGAATACCCTGTGACTGACCAAGATACGTTTTATGCTTGGCTGCATGAAGTGCTTAAACCACAGGAAATCCAACGCTTTAAGGACAGTCTCGATTTTGATGGCGCAACCCAATACGAATTCGCCCGGGTGCGGATCAATATTTTTGATTCTCTAAATGGCCCCTCGTTGGTCTTGCGTTTGATTCCGCTCAAAATCTTGACCATGGAGCAGTTGCGCCTACCACCCATCTTTAAGAATATTTCTGATGCAGAAAAAGGCCTCGTTCTGGTTACAGGGCCAACGGGTTCGGGTAAATCCACAACCATGGCGGCAATGGTAGATTACATCAACAAAACCCACCCAAAGAATATCATCACCATTGAAGATCCGATTGAATTTGTTCACCAAAGTCGGAAATCTTTGATCAAGCACCGGGAAGTGGGGATGCACACCCTAAAGTTTGACAACGCGCTCAAAGCGGCCCTCCGGGAAGACCCAGACATTATCCTGGTTGGGGAAATGCGGGATAAAGAAACGGTTAATACGGCCCTCAAAGCAGCGCAAACGGGGCACCTTGTCATGGGAACGCTCCATACCAACAGTGCGATTAAAACTATTGAACGGATTCTTAATCTCTACAGTGCAGATGAGCAAAATGCGATGAAGGTGGCGATCGCCGAATCCTTGGTTTCTGTCATCGCCCAAGGGCTATGCCGTACCACCGATGGAAAGCGGGCTGCTTACCATGACATTTTAGTGAATACCGAAACCATGAAAGATTACATCGTCAGCGGTCAGTACGACAAAATGCTTGAACTGATGCAAAATGGTGAATTTGATGGTATGGTCACCATGAATCAGTCGTTGTTTAACCTCTACCAAGAAGGCCGGATTACAGAGGAAATCGCCCTAGAAAAATCGCCGACGCCCAACGAAATGGCGATGATGCTCCGGGGACGGATCTAGGCAGAGACCCGTTTCTTGGTAAGCTTGTAACGAATTGTAACGATCAAGAAGTTATGTCCGATTCTCATTCTCTATTTTTGGCAGTTGCTGGCCAACCCTTCCCTTTATACTTCACCCTCGTTTACGTGGTGGGCTTCGTGGCGGCGGTATCCATTGGTCTGATCGCCTTTTTTAATTCCAAGCGGCCTTCGGGTTGGGAAGATGCCAAACGCCCGGATCTGATTCCAGATTTGCAGAAAAAAGAGTCCCAGGATCAGTCTTAGTCGGTTCCGCCGCTGGGTTTAAAGTCCGGGCCAAGGATTTCTTCCATGTCTGGATGATCCTCTGGCTCTGGAGGAAAATCAAATTCGGCGATCGCCTCAATGTCAGAGGGGTCGCGGGTGATCTTGACCTGTTGGAGGCGGGGGCCATCAATACCCATCACTTGAAATTTCAGGTCTTCAAAGTGAAAGACTTCACCCGTTTCTGGGATTTTTTGCCATTGGTAGAGCAAAAAGCCACTGAGGGTTTGATAATCGTCGGTGTAGGGCAATTCAACATTTAGCAAATCATTGAGTTCTTCGAGATCAATTTGGGCATCGACCAGGAAAGTCTGTCGATCTAAAGCTTTGAAATGGAGTGGCGCATTGGGATGACTGTCGAGTTCATCGCCAATAATTTCATTAATAATATCTTTGAGGGTGACAAGCCCGGCGGTACCCCCAAATTCGTCTACTACCATGACCATCGGTTGTTTGGTGCGCTGCATTTTCGGCAAGAGGTCGGCGATCGGGGTACCCTCGGCGACGAAGGGAATAGGCTTTACCCAGCGATTAATGGCCGTATTGAGATTCATCCCCCCGGCGGCTAGGGGTTTGGCAAAATCCCGGAAGCGCACAAAACCGACAATGTCATCGATGGATTCTCCATAAACAGGATAGGCGGAGTGATTGGTCTGGCTGACTTTTTGCAACAGTTTGCCGAGGGTCGCGCCGTTGGCGATCGCATGGATTTTGGTGCGGGGCGTCATAATTTCTTCGGCAACCACATCACCAAATTCAATGACATTACTTAAAAGCTCCCGTTCCTCCGCCTCTAGGCCCATGGATTCTTGTTCGGTGGTGATAATCAGTTGGAGTTCTTCTGGTGTCAGTCGGTCATACCAAAGCCCCTGCTGAATCGGCGCAATGCCCCCAAGGCGCAACAGGAGACGGTTAGATTGATTCAAGATCCAAATAAACGGTTTAAAAATTCGGGCGATCGCCAAACTGGGAGGGGCCAACCAGCGGGCCATTTCTTCGGCATGGGAGAGAGCCAAGGATTTAGGACAGAGTTCCCCCAAGACGATCTGTAAATAAGCAATTAAGAAAAAAGCAAAAGGGATCGAAATAGAAACAGCAAAGGGTTGAATCCAGTCGTCGGGGAGAGGCAATCCCACCAAAAATTGAGCAATAACCGTCGCCATGGTATCTTCACCAATCCAGCCCAGGGCCAAACTAGAGAGGGTAATCCCCAACTGGGTCGTCGAGAGGAGGCGTTCCAAGCGGGACTGGAGGGCTTGCACCATCTTGGCCTGGAGATCCCCCTCCGCAATTAGTTGACTAATGCGCGATCGCCGCACCGAGACAATCGAAAATTCTGCGGTCACAAAAAAAGCATTAATTGCGATCAGCAACAACACAGACAATAATCGGACTAAAATTTCACCGCTCGATAACATGGAATTGTGCTATAACCCTTGCAGGCGTACTGTTTCTACCTAACGTATCACTGGAATCTGAGAAAGTTCTAGGGAAATTTCCCGGTCTGGATAGTCCTGAAGTTGGAGCGACAGGGTTTGCGTCTCATCCAGGATCACTGCCGGAATCCGGATGGTGCCAGCATACTTTTGCCGATTTGCAGGGATTTCGTTGGGGAGACCGTCCATTTGGGTACTTAACAATCGTCCCGTTTCGGTTTTAATTTCAAGGAAGTTATACAAAAAATTCACCGCTTCCTGGCCATTATTTTGCAGGTTTACTTCCATGAGCCAATCGTTACCAGAAAGTTGGCCGCTTACAATTTCTAAAGTGACATCGTCTGCACTGGTGCTGAGGGGAAAGGTTTTTTGGTCGGCGGTTTCCGCAGGTTGTTCCTCAATAAAGGCGTCCTTTTGCGGTGTTGCTGCCGGGGTGGCCTTTTGGAGTTCCTTTTCTTGGGCCTGGATCTGATCGTAAACAGACACAATAATTGATCGCTCGGACACAAATTCTAAATTTTCGGCGGGATCTGCTTCGCTATTGTCTGGCTGACGGCTACGAATCAGTTGCTGACTCGGATTTCCTTCGGGCTGCTTGACACCTTTTAGGGCTTCGTAACCCACTGTAAAGCCATAGAGGGCACTCACCGTTCCAGCACCAAACATTGCAAGCAGGAGCAAGAAAGTAAAAGCCAGGGTCGTTTGAAACTTCATGGGCGATCGCCGAGGGAACAGTTAAGGAAGAGAAGAAATTGTACTATGATAGCCTGTGGGCAAAATCGCCCCAACAAATTTGCCAGGGTTGGCCGAGCGGTTTAGGCAACGAACTCATAATTCGTCCCAGGCAGGTTCAACTCCTGCACCCTGGACTTTCAGATAAGTTTTCGAGCTTCAAATTTGCAAATTTAAGGTTGCGAAAAAAACGCCCCAAAGGCGATCACCTTTCGTTTGGGAGCATTGCCGCTTGGGTGAATGTTATTGCGCCCTAATAACCCATGTTGTAGTCGAAAGCAGCTTCCGTTTGCAGGGAAGAGTTAAACGGATTCGGCAAATCTTGGGTACGCAGCACCGGGTCACTGCCTACCTGTTGCAACAAAATATCCCGGTAAAGAATATCGATTTTCTTGATATCTCGTTTCGCCCGTTGTTCAGGATAGCCTGCCCCATTCAAGCCAAAGGGGGAAACACCAAAATAATCATTGAGTACTTGGCCCGTGCTAAAGCTCGCAAAGGTATCCTGCAACTCGTAGTAGAGGGCGCGGGTAAATACATCATTTGTATGTTCTGGGTAAGTGGGGTATCTTCCCTCTAGATACGTTTGGGCGATCGCCCCTTGGCCAATTCCCTGTACCGCCGCACCTACCACAAAAACTGTGGTTAAATGATGAAACCATTTTTTCATGGCATTACATCCATAAGTCAAATCTTTACCAGCATCTTTGCTCACAAAACCCAATTGGTCAAGTTTTCTCTGTACTGAACTTCATATACAACCATGCCTGCCCTTTCTGACCTCCTGACCGCTGATCAAGCCACCCTCAGACAAACACTCCTCAATCAAATCGCCACAGATGCGTATAAAGAAGGCGACTTCACCCTCTCTTCCGGACAAAAAAGCACCTACTATATCAACGGTAAATTGGTCACCCTCACCCCAATGGGAGCGCTCCTCATCGGTCGTCTGATCCTTGCTCAGCTCGATCAAGACGTTGCCGCCGTCGCTGGTTTAACCCTAGGGGCTGACCCGATTGTTAGCGCCGTCAGTGTTGTGTCAGCCTACGAAAATTGTCCCATTCCGGCTCTGATTATTCGCAAAAAAGCAAAGGGCCACGGCACCCAAGCCTATATCGAAGGGCCATCCCTTACCCCAGGCGCGAAAGTGGTTGTCCTTGAAGATGTTGTGACCACTGGACAGTCCGCCGCCCAAGCCGTTGAGCGTCTCCGGGATGCCGGTTACCAAGTAGAAGAAATTATTGCCCTTGTTGACCGTCAGCAGGGAGGGGCCGAATTTTACGCTAGCCAAAATCTCAAATTTTCTAGCTTGTTTACGATCACCGAAGTACAAGCCGCCTACCGCGCTTTAAATGCTTAGTCCCAGACATTGAATCTAATCAAAGTCCTCACTCAATCTGGTGGGGACTTTTGGAATTAGCCCCTGCGTAATGTTTGGTAAATGCTCCCTTGGCTAGGTTGGTGCGGCAGTGCTATGACTGAGGCAAGTGGCCATGGTGGAGCTTAGGATAATGGCGAATCGCTACCCGACACAGATCAACGCCCTTTGGATAGCTTTTCTTTTGGGAACCTTGTTTCATACGGACTTGGGATTGATGCCTCTGTTCCATGACCAGGCGGTGGAGCATTCCCATGCTGGAGGCAACCTAGATCTCGTTTTCGGGTTTATGCTTTTTTTCTTCGCCATCCCCATGGTGTTGATCATTTTGACGACTTTCACCAACAGTAAAGGGTTTCGGCGACTACATTTTTTGGTGACTTCATTATATTCAGTGCTAAATGTGGGCCATTTGATCGCAGACATTGTGGTGCAAGCTCCCTGGTATCAGCTTGTGTTGATGACGTTACTCCTGGGGATTGGTATTTTGCTGAATTTGGTGTCGTACCAGTGGCTCCAAAAACGTTACCATCGGATCAGAAAAACAATTCCTGCCGCCTAGGGTTTTTGTATTATGAGCGGCGATTGTGCAGTGTAATCAATGAAAATTTTATGTATTCACGGCCTCAGCCGGACGCCCTTTTCTCTCCTGGGGTTAGCTCAATATTTGGAGCGCCATGGTTGGGCAACGGAGCAGTTTGGCTATTTTGCGGCTACGGAAAGTTTTGAGCAGATTGTGGTACGGCTCCGCCAAAAAATTCAGACGATCGCCAAAACCGGAAAATACAGTATCGTGGCCCATTCCTTAGGGGGAGTCCTGACGCGGGCTGCCCTCACTTGCCCGAAAACTCCAGACCCAGAACATGTGGTGATGTTAGGCACCCCGAACCAACCACCTCGTTTAGCGGCTTGGGCTTGGCAATTGCCTCCTTTTCGCTGGTGGACAGGCCAATGTGGGTTTAATTTAACAGATCCGGCTTTTTACAAGGCTCTCCCCAATTTAGATGCACCCTACACGGTAATTGCTGGCGTCGGTGGCCCCAGGGGGAGCTTAAGTCCATTTGGCGAAGAATTTAATGATGGCATTGTTGCCCTAGAAGAAACACGCCTTTCTCCAGCAGATCCTGTGATCCAATTACCGGTACTGCACACTTTTATGATGAATCACTTGCCCCTCCAACAGACTGTCCGCGACATTTTGCGCCCCCACTCTCCCGCGTCTTAGTAAAGGTCATAAAAAAAGACGCACTCCGGTGCGCCTCAAAAGATCAACAGCAAATTTTTTAACTCAACGTTTAGAAATTACTAAATCCCTATTGGAATGCCGTTGTGATCCGTTTCATTGCTTCGAGCACATTTTCACGGCTATTGAAAGCAGAGATACGGAAATAGCCTTCCCCAGCGGCCCCAAAACCAGATCCTGGGGTGCCGACCACATTGCAGTTAATCAAGAGCTTGTCAAAAAAGTCCCAACTCGATAAACCAGCAGGGGTTTTAACCCAGACATAGGGCGCATTCACGCCGCCATAGACATCAAAACCAACCGCTTGGAGTTCCCGGCGAATAATGGCCGCATTTTCCAAGTAAAAATCGATCAGTGTTTTGATTTGGGCTTGACCCGCTTCAGAATAAACGGCCTCTGCTCCCCGTTGGACGATGTAAGAAACGCCGTTAAATTTGGTGGACTGACGGCGGTTCCAGAGGCTCCAGAGTTGCACGGCTTGGCCATTGCTCGCAGTAACAGTCAGATTTTTCGGCACAACGGTAAAGGCACACCGAGTCCCCGTAAAGCCTGCATTTTTAGAGAAAGAACGGAATTCGATGGCGCAATCCTTCGCTCCTTCTAGTTCGTAGATCGAGTGGGGTAGGCTTTCGTCGGTAATGAACGCTTCATAGGCAGCGTCAAAGAAAATAATTGAACCATTGGTCTTGGCATAATCCACCCAAGCTTGGAGCTGTTCTTTCGTCGCCGTTGCCCCGGTGGGATTATTGGGAAAACAGAGATAGATCAGATCGACTTTTTCTGTGGGGATTTGGGCGACAAAGTCATTGTCAGCGGTGATGGGGATGTAAGTCAGGCCACCATATTTACCAGACTCGTCGGCTTCTCCGGTATGTCCTGCCATCACGTTGGTATCAACGTAAACGGGGTAAACAGGGTCAGTGACGGCGATGGTATTGTCTTTGCCAAAGATATCAAGGATGTTCCCGGTATCGCATTTGGCACCATCAGACACAAAAATTTCAGAGGCGTCAATGTCGCAACCGCGGGCCTGGAAGTCGTGGGCGGCAATTTTTTCCCGTAGCCAAGCATAGCCTTGTTCAGGGCCATACCCTTTAAAGTTGGCGCGATCGCCCATGTCGTCAATGGCCTTTGCCATCGCTTCTCGACAGGCAGCGGGTAATGGTTCGGTGACATCACCAATCCCTAATTTGATAATGGGCGCATTGGGGTTTTCTGCTAGAAACCCATTCACTCGCCGGGCAATTTCGGGAAAGAGATAACCTGCTTTAAGTTTGAGGTAATTTTCGTTAATTCTAACCATAGAAAAATCAGGGGCAAAAGACCGTAAGACAGCTTAACCTATCATCCCATGCCCCAGGGAAGCCGCTAGATCTTTTTGGGGTGAAGAGGCCGGAAAAATTATCCATCGCTACTCACCTGACCAATCCATCGCACCGGGTTACAAAAATCGAAACGCCATCCCATCACGGCACAAATTCTGCAACTCTGGGAATAGATCTTGATCCAAAGGCGATCGCCACCTCGGTTTCCTGGACTAACAAGGACATTCTTTTATTTTTGAGAAGGATTATCAACCGTTAATTTTTAGGTGAAATCCCTGGCTTGCCAAAATACTTCTACGTTCTTCATTTCTGGCCTAAATGCCCTTATTTTTGCTGAGATTATCTTTTTCCTAAAGGTATACAAAGCGCCTTTTTTTGAATAAACTGGACTTATTGGTCAAAAAAATATTCTTTTTCAATCTTTTAAACGGTAGTGATCATCACAAGGGATACTGCCACCATGGGCAAAAAAGTCTATCCCTAGGTGGAGTTAACCCCACCGAACTTGATCTTATTCGCGCGAGAAGATACACTATAAGAAGTGAAAAGTCTTAATTTATGGGCATCTCCCTGTACCTCTACTGCAATAGAGGTCTCATTTTTGAGAGATGTCTTCCCCGCAAGGGCCACCCTTATCGCATTGAATAACATATTGCAACGACACTATATTTCTAATTGAGTCTGTCGATATTCCAAGTTCGGTAATCCCGCATCTTTTCCCCTTTTCAAGCTCTTGGTCAATCAAGGAGAATTAAGTATAGAACGCCGATGAATTCCCCATCCCTGAGATTTTAATGAATCGTTGAACCTTTTTCGATTGTTGCCCGTCTAAAGTAGTGAGCGCTCAATTAAAAGTTATAAAGCGTAAGAAAGTTAAAGGGTATGTCGTTTATTTTTTAGAAAAATTCTTTGTGTTCTAGATTGTGACCTACATGATGATTGTTTTGTAAAGTATCTGCCCCCCTGGGCCGCACCATATAGTTCTTCGTTCTTTAGATTTAAGGAGTTAAAGCGTAAATGCCTAAAGTAAATCTTCAACAAGCCCCCAATAACGGCAAAAGTTCTGCGGATATGGTGCGTACCTATCTCCGGGAAATCGGTCGGGTGCCCTTGTTAACCCACGAAGAAGAAATTGTCTATGGGAAACAGGTTCAGCGCCTGATGGCCCTCCAGGAAAAACGCCAAACCCTAGAAGAATCCCTTGATCGCGAAGCAACCCGTGAAGAATGGGCCGAGGCCGCTCAACTGACACCGAAGCAACTCCAACGGGATCTCCAAATCGGGGAACGGGCAAAGCGCAAGATGATTGAAGCAAATCTCCGGCTTGTGGTGGCGATCGCCAAGAAATATCAAAAGCGCAACCTAGAATTCTTAGATTTGATCCAAGAAGGCAGCCTTGGTTTAGAACGGGGTGTCGAGAAGTTTGACCCCACAAAAGGGTATAAGTTCTCCACCTATGCCTACTGGTGGATTCGCCAGGCGATCACCCGGGCGATCGCCCAACAGGGTCGCACGATTCGACTCCCGATCCACATTACCGAAAAGCTCAACAAAATTAAGAAAACCCAGCGGCAACTGGCCCAAGACCTAGGCCGGGCGGCCACCATCGCTGAAATCGCCGAAGCCCTCGAATTAGAGCCGGCCCAAATCCGTGAATATTTCCGTGTTTCCCGGCACCCAATCTCCCTCGATGTCCGGGTTGGCGATAATCAAGATACCGAGTTAATGGACTTACTCGAAGACAGCGGCGAATCCCCCGACAACAACGTCACCTATGAGTTGCTCAAACAGGATTTGCGCGACCTGATCGCGGATTTGACCCCCCAGCAACAGGAAGTGATTATTCTGCGCTTTGGCCTGAACGATGGCAAAGAACTATCCCTGGCAAAAATTGGCAAACGCATGAACCTCAGTCGGGAACGGGTACGCCAGCTAGAACGCCAGGCTTTGAATCATCTGCGGCGCCGGCGATCGCAAATTCGTGAATATCTGGTTGCCAGCTAAATTTTTCAACTTTTCACCATGACTTAGGCATTCTGAGATGGGGCATTCTCCCCATCTTTTTTTTGTCCATCTGGACGGCTAATAAAAAAGATTTTTAATATTGTTGACTTAATTTATCAACTAAGAGTATTCTAAAGATGGTGTTTTTCTCTCAAGGATGTACAGGGTGGGTGGTCCCACCTTTTTTATTGCCAAAAATGCCAGCACACAGCACTGACAGGTACGCTTGCAAAGGCAATAGATGATTTTCTAGGCAACAATAGACAAAGATTCGAGGGCAATGCAGGGGGTATAACAAGAACCCTGCCAGCGGCGATCACCTCCCACTTGAATAACTTGTTTGAGGGCTTCATAAACGTTGCCAGTGACCATCGTATCCTTAATCCGTCCGGTGATTTGCCCTTGTCGTACCTGGTAGCCCAGGTCAATATTGACGGAAAAATCTCCCGAAAGGTCTGCGTCTCCTCCCAGGATTTGATCGACGACAATTGCCGTATCTAATTGCGAAATAATTGTGTTAAGATTGCCTGCGCCAGGGGCAACAATCAAATTAACGAGCTCTGGGGTTGGATAGCGCCCGAGACTGGCCCGAAATCCGTTGCCCGTCGGTCGCATCCCAAGGCTTCGACTTGTTTGGCGATCGCCGTAGATGTCTTGGGCAGAACCTTCCCGCACCAGGGACAAAGAGCGAGTCAGGGTACCTTCGTCATCAAAGTGGCAAATGTAAGGTTTGGCGGTGGGGTCTTGGTAGAGGCTGATCTGGGATGAGGCGACCCGTTGGCCGAGGGCTTGGCTCCAAGGAGAAGACTTTTCGAGGATATTTTTCCCATTGAGGGCGGCGGCAACCGTTGACCACAGCAGGGGCGCAGCATTACTGGTGAAAATTACTGGTATTTTGCCTGTGGTGGCCGGACTATTTTGCTTCGCCCAGTGGAGACGCTCCAGAATCCTGTGTACCGTTGCCTCTGGATCGAGGGAATCCTGGGTAATATCCCCATCATAAATGCCCAAAAAGTCATCCCCCCGCACCCACTCCACCTCTAGGCCATAGCTGAGGGAAATATCGGCGGCAGTGCAATAGAGACCTTCGGAATTGACCAGGAGCGTATGGCTCGATTCGCAGTCGAATACACCGCTACAGAGAATATCGGGATAGTGATCGCGCAGTTGAGCGATCGCCACTTTACCTTTCTCGACTAGAGTTTCCACGGCCATGGCAGTGCCAATGGGAGGATTGATATCACGGCGCGGCTCACAGACTTCTAGGGGCGTCGGTTCCTGGAGTTGGCTCAAGGCGATCGCCTTTTCTACTAATAGTTGTGGTGCGACATGGCCATAGGCCACCGCGAGCCCAGGCCGCCCTTGGTACCAAAGCCGCAGTGCCGTACCGATGGATTCAGCCGTTTCTAATTGTTTGAGACGATTCGCCTCAAAGGTGACGGGGTGGGAAACGGAACTTCCCTGGTAAACTTCCGCAAACTCGGCTCCCCCCTGATGTGCCAAATCCAGGAGCTGCTGGGCAAAATCGCTCATAAAATTTTCCTACCGATACCCTACAAACTGTAAATAACGCCACTTAGCGGAAACTTTCGATTCAATCCTAATGTCCCTAAAAGACTTTCGCCTCAGGCAAAATGAGCATCGCATCCCCAAAGGAATAGAAACGATATTCCTGGGCGATCGCCGCCTGGTAAACGTCGAGCAATCTTTCGCGCCCGATCAACGCACTAACTAGCATCAGCAAGCTCGATTTTGGTAAATGGAAATTCGTGATCAGCCCATCCACCACCTGCCATTCGTAACCCGGATAGATAAATAAATTGGTTTGTCCCTGGAAAGACTGTAATTCCCCAGGAGAAGCGGCGGCCATTCCCTCTAGCGATCGCACAACCGTTGTCCCGACCGCAATGACCCGACCGCCCTTTGCTTTCGTTTCCCGGATTTTTTTCACTGTTTCCTCCGGCACGTCAATCCACTCATAGTGCATATCATGGGCGGTGATATCTTCTACTTCCACCGGGCGGAATGTGCCAACCCCCACATGGAGGGTCACAAAAGTTTTTTCTACACCCTTTTGTTCTAACGCCTCAAACACTTCTGGCGTAAAATGTAGCCCCGCCGTCGGTGCCGCCACAGCCCCAGGAGTCTCTGCATAGATCGTTTGATACTGGTCGGGTTTCGCCTCAGAGTCCGTCACATAGGGAGGGAAAGGGATCTCCCCAAAATCGTCTAACACAGACCAAAGGGTTTGGTTTGGCCGCAACTGAAATTCAAGTAAGCGCCCCCCTGTCTCTGGGTCTCGATCAACCACCGTTGCTTTCAGGGTTTGGCTCAAATCATGGGGCGCGGTGAATAAAATTTCTGACCCTAGGGTAAAACGTTTCCCCGGTTTCACTAAAGCCAGCCAAGTATCTGCTGAACGTTCTTCCAAGAGGAGGACTTCTACCGGAGCGCCCGTTGTCTTACGGCCATGGAGCCGTGCCGGGATCACTTTCGTATTGTTCATCACCAACAAGTCATTGGGCTGTAGCCAATCAACCAGGTGGTAAAAATGCTGATGCTGGATGCTATCGACAGAATCAAGCACTAACAGACGGGAACGATCACGGGGAGTGACAGGGGTTTGGGCGATGCGTTCCGGCGGCAGGTCGTAGTCATAACTTGAGAGGCTTTGGTCTGGGTTCATAGCTCACTGAAGCGAATAAAAATCTCCGATATAATGAACACAACTTTGAGGACGGCACAGCAAAATTTTTTTATTCCAACTATACCGACACAAGTGCAATGGTTGAATCTAGCTTACATTACCCTATTTTTGGTGCTGAAATTCCCTGTCCCCATTGTCGTCAAATGATTCCAGCGTTAACTTTGACGGATAGTTATCTCTGCGATCGCCATGGTGCTTTTGAAGCAGATCCAGAAACAGAAATCTTGGTACACCTTCAATCCAGTCGCCAATGGAAGCGCTGGGAGGAAAAATGGTACCGCCAACATACCCATCCCGATGGCATTCGCTTTGAGATCCATGAAGCCCTCGATCGCCTTTACACCCAGGGGTTACGGGCTACCAAAATTACCATCGCCCAACGCTACCAAACTTTAATGCGGCGCACCCTCGATTTTAAATCGGCCCCTGGACGGGGAGACATAACCTCAACGGACTATGCGGTCACCCCTTCAGTGCCCCACCTATACGGTCTGCCTGTGTTTTTTCATGATGCTGGCGATCGCCAAGACCGCTGGCAGATTGTCAACTTCGAGCTTGAAACCGAACCCGGCTCCCCCCGGCGTTATCCCTACCATTACCTGAGCCGAGAATAATCCCCATCAAACCCTTATTTTTGACCGGATTCTAGACCCTGGGGCATCAGCTCACTCAAATCAAACTTTTTCAACTGATTGGCAAATTGGGGCAAAATTTCGAGACAAAAGGCTTCCGCTGCCTTGGAGCGATAACGGTTTGGATTGACGATCACGCTTAAAATACGCCGCACTTCCACATCTTCAATGCGCGCCCGGTGCAGCACCCCCATCCGTAGTTCTTTCTCAATGGCCGTCACTGAGACAAAGGAAGCCCCTAGACCCGACTGCACAGCATTTTTAATTGCCTCGATGGAATTAAGTTCCATTTCAATCTTGAGCCGTTTGGTATCGATATCGCAGCGGGTTAAGACCTGATCAATGACCTTGCGGATCGTCGATTGAGAATCGAGGGCAATGAATTTCAGTTTGTACAAATCATCTCGATAAATGGTTTCTGCCTTGGCGAGGGGATGACTCACGGGCAAAATCAGGGACAGTTCATCCTCGGCATAGGGCACGATTTTCAACGTATCTTGCAACTCCGAAGGAACTTCGCCGCCAATGATTGCGAGATCCACTTGACCGTTAGCCACTCCCCAGGAGGTGCGTCGCGTCGAATGTACTTGTAACTGGACTGCCACATCGGGGTATTTCTGCCGGAAGCAACCAATCATCCGGGGAATGAGGTAGGTACCCGTGGTTTGGGAGGCGCCGACAATCAGGGTGCCCCCCTGGAGATTTTGTAAATCTTCGATGGCCCGACAGGTTTCTTGGCAGAGGGTAATAATTTTTTCGCCGTAATCGAGGAGAAGATAGCCGGCTTCGGTGAGTTGGGCGCGCCGTCCACCCCGGTCGAAGAGGGGGACATTGAGCTGTTTTTCGAGGTTTTGTACCTGGAGGCTGACGGCAGGTTGGGAGACGTAGAGACTATCTGCTGCCCGTTTAAAGCTTCCTTCGGTGGAGATGGCTTTGAGGATACGGAGTTGATCCAGGGTAAATGGAATGTCAGACATATAGCCTCGGCAAAAAGGGACGACAAAGAGGGATCACGGCTGGTTTTATGATTGACAGTACCATAATAAGGGGATCGTATCTCTTTTCATGGATAATATAGCCTGTACTAATTTTAAGCAAAATACTTCGATCGACGGAATTATGACGGATTTGAGCTGGTTTTCGACAAGTCACTGGATTATGGCAGGTCTTTTGCTTGGTTTTGCGATCGCCCATAGTGGTTTGGCGGCGTTGCGTCCCTGGGGCGAACAAAAAATTGGTTCTCGCCTGTACCGGGTACTGTTTGCTTTAGTCAGTATTCCCTTCGCGACTTGTTTGATTATCTACTTTTTTAACCACCGCTATGATGGTCTGGTGTTGTGGCAAGTCCAGGGGGACGCTTGGGTGAAACCGACGGTGTGGTGGCTGTCGGCGATTTCTTTTTTCTTTTTGTATCCCTCAACCTTTAACTTGCTCGAAATTGCGGCGGTCAAGCAACCCCAGGTGCATCTCTACGAAAAGGGGATCATTCGCATTACCCGTCACCCCCAGATGGTCGGTCAGCTGATTTGGTGCGTGGCCCATACCCTCTGGATTGGAAGCTCTTTTACGTTGCTTACTTCCATTGGCTTGATGGCTCACCATATTTTCGCGGTTTGGCATGGCGATCGCCGTCTGAGATCCCGTTATGGACAGACGTTTCTGGCGGTGAAAGAACGCACCTCGATCATTCCCTTTCTGGCGATTCTCCAGGGACGTCAACAGCTTAAACTAGAAGAATTCCTCAAGCCTGCCTATGTCGGTGTTACAGCCTTTATTGCCCTGCTCTGGTGGGGACACCCCTGGTTGATGGTGATGACGGCTAAAGTGCCCTGGTAACGGAAAAAAAGATGATCCCCAGGACCGATACAGGTAAGATAAGAGACCACAGATAATATTGAGTATGTGAGCGAAAAGAACAGGCAATTATGGTTCTATCAATCACCGAAGCGGATTTTACCCAGACTGTTTTAGAAGCCAATCAACCTGTTTTGGTGAACTTTTGGGCACCCTGGTGTGGTTTGTGTCATTTGCTCCATCCCTTTTTGGTGAAGTTGCAAAAGGAATGGGAAGGACAATTTCTTTTGGTCGATGTTAATGCCGACGATAACCTAAAGCTCGCCAATACCTATCGCCTCAAAACCCTCCCGACTTTAATTTTGTTCAACGATGGCACGATCGTCGAGCGCATCGATAAGTTCCAAAACCGCGATCGCCTTAATGCCCAGCTCGAACAACTCCTCCAGGGCGTGGTGATCCCCTAAATTTTTTATGACTGCCCCCCTCATCGTCATCTGTGGTGCCACCGCGACGGGTAAATCCGGTTTGGCCCTCAAACTTGCCGAAAAACTGGACGCGGTAATTCTTAGCGCCGATTCGCGTCAAATTTACAAAGAATTCGACATCGGTACAGCGAAACCAACCCCTGCAGAGCAGCAAAGCATTCCCCATTACCTGATCGATATCTGCGAACCGACAGAAACGCTCACCTTGGCGGAATATCAAGCCCAGGCCCAAGCACTAATCGCGCAATTTCACGCCGAACAGAAACCCGTTTTACTCGTCGGCGGCACTGGCCTTTACATTAAAGCGATTACCAAAGGTTTAAAAATTCCCCGGGTTGCGCCTCAACCGGATCTGCGCCAACAATTCACCGACCTGGGCCAAGCCTATAGCTACCAACTGCTCCGGCAGGTTGACCCAGAAGTTTGTCAGAAAATTCACCCCAATGACCAAGTGCGTACCCTCCGGGCCCTAGAGGTTTTTTATGTCACTGGGGAGCCGATTAGCAGCCAACAGGGAGAAAATTCGCCGACTTATTCGATCCTCGAAATTGGTCTCGATTGCGCTCCCGACCACCTCGATCAACGGATCCGTCAACGCACCCAGCAGATGGTTGACCAAGGCTTTGTTGCTGAGGTTGAACGCTTGGGTAAAAAATACGGTTGGGATCTGCCCCTCCTGAACACCCTCGGTTATGCGGAATTTCGGGATTATGTACGCGGTCAAGGGACATTAGAAGAGGCGATCGCCAACACCGTGCTCCACACCCGCCAATTTGCCAAACGCCAACGCACTTGGTTCCGCGCCAATCCAGATATTCACTGGCTCGATAACACCGCCCCAGATCTCCTTGAGCAAGCCCTCAATCTCATTACTCAACAATAGAGATTTGAAAGATTTTCCACATAAAAAAGCACCCTTTCGCGAGAAAGAATGCTTCAACGAATTTAAGGTTGAAAAATCAGACAAACATTAAGGACGTTCTTCAATTACCTTATCGATCAGGCCATATTCCAACGCTTCCTGGGCTGACATAAAGTAATCCCGATCCGTATCCTTCTCAATTTTTTCGATGGATTGACCCGTGTGGGCCGCCATCAATTCATTGAGTTGATGCTTAATGCGGATAATTTCCTTGGCTTCAATGTCAATATCTGTCGCTTGACGACGACCTTGGATCCCACCGAGGGGTTGGTGGATCATAATCCGGGAGTGGGGCAGGGCCAGACGCTTCCCTTTCGTGCCCGCAGACAACAAAAACGCCCCCATAGAAGCCGCTAAGCCCACACAAATGGTGACTACTTCCGACTTGATGTGTTTCATCGTGTCGTAAATCGCCAGACCCGCTGTCACTGAGCCACCGGGGGAGTTGATGTAGAGATAGATCGGCTTGCTGGGATCTTCAGAATCGAGGTAAAGCATGATGGCAATAATCTGGTTTGCCAAAGCATCATTGACACCCCGACCGAGGAAAATAATCCGTTCACGGTACAAACGGTCATAGATATTGATCCAGTCAGAATAGGGCTGACCGGGCATTTGATAGGGAACTTTGGGTACACCGATGGGCATGGATTTTGTTTACCTTGATCTGAACAACGGGAAAAAATGGGGTGATTTTAAGCAATCACGAAGACTACAGAGCCGGTACGGGGGACGGCAAGTCCTTCGAACTTTCGAGCACTTTATCGATAATGCCGTATTCGAGGGCCTGCTGGGGTGTCATGTAAAACATCCGGTCAGTGTCTTTTTCGAGTTTTTCGAGGGGTTGACCTGTATATTTAGACATCATTTGCAGGATTGTCCGTTTGTTTTCGATCACTTCCTTCGCCCGAATTTGAATATCGGAGGCTTGGCCCTGGGCCCCTTGGCGTGCTTGGTGGAGAATAATCGTCGAGTGGGGCAGGCTCGCGCGGCAGCCCTTCGTACCAGCAGCAAGGATCATGGCCGCTGTCCCCATCGCTTGACCGAGACAAATGGTATGCACTGGCGGCGTGATGTAGTTGAGGGTATCGCAGATGGCAAAGGCTTCTGTTTCAAACCCAATGGAATCACCACCGTACCAAGAAGTCCCGGTGGAGTTGATGTACATATAAATCGGTTTATCGGGATCATCAAACTGTAAAAATAACAGTTGGGCGATGATCAGCTCGGTCACATCAACGCCAATTTGATCTTTATACTCATCGGGAGAGACGAGGGGAAGGCCGAGATAAACGATGCGTTCTTTTAACAGTAAGGAAGGGAGATCTGGCGGTGGCGTCCTGTAGGTGGAGCCGCCACCTCTGTAGGGTGCTTGTACAGCCTGAATCGGTGAGTTCATAGATCTTTTTAATGCGTTGGGTAACGTGTTGGCGTTACGGTTGCGGGGTGTTTTTGTCTGATTTTGTCTTAGCATCTAATTTTAACGCAAGGTTTGACGGTGGTTTAGGGCGATCGCACATGGGAAAAGTATTTTTGCTAGGAGCGGGTTTAGGGACAAAGAACTATTTAACGGTGCGAGGTTGGGAGATCCTCCAACGGGCGGAAGTGGTGATTTACGACGCCCTGGGTTCCCAAGAACTGTTGGATCTGCTGCCCCAGGACTGTTTACGGTTATTCGTCGGTAAGCGAGGCGGCCAAAAGAGTACGCCCCAAGAAGAAATTAATCGCCTTTTGGTTGAGCATGGACAATCGCCAAAACGGGTGGTGCGCCTGAAGGGGGGAGATCCGTATATTTTTGGGCGATCGCACCCAGAGATTTTGGCACTCCAAGGGGCGGGCTGTGATTTTGAAGTGATTCCTGGCATTTCATCGGCCTTCGCAGCACCTTTGCTAGCGGGAATTCCCCTTACCCACAAGGATTTGGGGCGCGGCTTTTTTGTAGGGACAGCCCATGATCTAGAGGCCTTTGATTGGACAGCCCTAGCCCAATTGGAAACTTTGGTTTTTTTGATGGGGGGACGCAATTTAGAAGACATTTGTCGGCGCTTGATGGCAGCGGGGCGATCGCCTCATTTACCAGTGGCCATTGTGCGGGCGGCGGGATTACCAGAGCAGCAGGTCTGGACGGGAACGTTACAGACCATTACGAAGCAAACGGCGACGGTTCAAAAACTTTCGCCCTGTGTGATCATTGTGGGTCAGGTAGTTAGTCTCCGGGAGGATTACATGGATCGGGCTCCATTGGGTGGCAAAACAATTCTGATTACCCGCGCTGCGTCGCAATCGAGCGAATTTACCAAACTTTTGGCAGAAACTGGCGCAAAGGTCTTGGAAATGCCCGCTTTAGAGATTCGTGAGCCCTCCACCTGGGAACCCCTCGACCAGGCGATCGCCACCCTAGAAACCTTTGATTGGCTGATTCTCACCTCGGCCAATGGCGTTGAATATTTTTTCCAGCGACTCGAAACCTTGGGCAAAGATGTCCGCGCCTTAGGCAAGCTCAAAATTGCCGTCGTCGGCAAAAAAACAGAAAAATTCTTGCGCCAGCACGGCCTCAAAGCGGACTATATTCCCCCCGATTTTATTGCAGATTCCTTAGTGGAAAATTTCCCAGATCCTCTGCAAAATCAAAAAATTCTTTTTCCCCGGGTCGAAACGGGAGGCCGAAAAATCCTGGTGCAAGAGCTCGCCCAACAGGGTGCCCAGGTGGTTGAAGTGCCCGCCTATGAATCGGGCTGTCCGCGACAAATTCCGGCGGCGGTCTGGCAAGCTCTCGAAGCACAAACCATTGATCTAGTAACCTTTGCGAGCTCTAAAACAGTGCGCAACTTTTGGCAGCTAATTCAGCAGCAGGGGGGGGATTTAGCGTTATTAAAACCGCTGAAAATTGCCTCCATTGGCCCCCAAACTTCCCAGACTTGTTTAAACCTTTTCCAGCGGGTTGATCTCGAAGCCGAGGTCTACACCCTAGAAGGCTTACGGGATGTCATTCTGGACAATTGCGTATAGTTCACAATCCCGAAGAGCGGACTTGATAGGGGATTTCTTCGATGGGGAGATTGTCTAAATTCCAGTCGGCGTAATGCAATTGGAGGCGTTTTTCGCCCGCATATTCAACGATTTTGCCGCCATATAAACGGGCATCGGTACCGATACTTTGGATTTTGATGCTGCCGTTAAAGACCGTGGCCCGGGCGAGATAAATCACCAAATCGTCGCGGGAAGGGCGATTGACCGTGGTGCTAGCGGTGAGGTGTGCTAAACCCCGTTCGTCTAATTCTTGGGCGATCGCCACCGCTGTATTACGAATGCCGCGAATCGCCACAATATTGGCCGCCACCGCCATCGTAATGTCAATTTTTTTTGTATCCGTCAGGACGGCATTGTGGGCTAAAAAATGGAAATTTTCTTCCCCTAAATCATTGCGAATGCGGCGATGGATCGGATTATGGGCGTTGTAATTTTTCAAAGTACCGACAATTGCACCACAGGCGTTGCGGGGTTCGCGCCACGGCGATTCACGGGTTTTGCCATAAACCTGTTTGCCATCCTGACGCAGTCGGCCCACATGGGTTTTGAGATCAATGGCCACGAGGGAAATGGACTGGGGATTGCCTGCGTACACACGCCGCTTTAAAGATTCATCTAGCTCGTGGGCTACGGTCACATGAGCTAAGGTTTCGCCGTCATCGGTGCCTCCGCCTGCCGGGAAAAAGGCCTCTAATTTTAATTCGCCAATTTCCGAGAGGGTGGCAAAACGGGAGGCAACGACATCTCGATAACGTTTTGTGGCTTCCCCCTGGTGAATGCGATCGCCGCAGTTGGTGTAGGCGAGGGTCGTCACCACACTGGGCAAACTCATATCGGCCCCACAAGCTTTAATATCCGTTGAATCGGAGGCAACAAATTGCAATTCATCCCGCAAAATCTGGAGGCCGCTGATCAGGGCATAGCGATCGCTGACGATTTCATTAAGGTAATTATGGTAGGCATTACGCTCCATCCCAAAACTGGCGGCGAGTTGCCAAAATTGTTTAACCCGTGCTTCGGTGGGGGCCGCATTAAAGGGTAAAGTCATAGAAGTTTATCTGGAACGTTGATGTGATGTGTTGTGGCGTCTTAGGCTTGGCGACTACGATAAGTCTACTTAACGACCCATAATTTTGGTGCAGCCCATTACTGACGCTGATCTGTGACAGTTTTTTTATTGAATGAAGCAGGGCGATCGCCTTTTTATTCTAGCGAACCACGGGTCACCCCTAATTGATTTTGGAGCTTGAGGGTTTGCCAAAGCTGTGCCCCAGAAATTTTTCCTGTGAGTAATTTTTGGTAAAGATCAACGGTTTTGGTAATCTCTGCGGGAGATTCGTCCACAAATTCAACGCGGAAGTGCTGCACTCCCAAATCTATAAAATGTTGCATATATTCTGCGCCAGTTTGGGCGGTGCCATTAAACACCGTATTCCGACAGCCCGCATCGGCAACTAAAACATGCTCAATACCCGTGCGATCGCCTAATTTCACTTCATGGCTTTCGCAGGGGCGACCACAATTCGTAAAGTCAGTGCCATCGGAGAGAAACGCGCAGAAAACACAATGCTCCATGTGAAACATCGGCATATGTTGGTGGATCGTGATTTCAAACCAGTGGGGTGGTGCTTTTTTAAGGAGTGATTCTAACTGGTGAATATTGAGGTCATAGGAGGCCGTGAGACGTTCTAGGGGAAAAGTTTGTTTAAAATAATTGGCACTAATTGGGTTGGAAATATTTAAAGAAAAATCAGCGGTAATCCGTTCGTTCTTAAAGAATTTGAGCTGATCATAATTGCGAATCAAATAGCCATCTGCTTGACTAGACAGCACTTGATTGAGAATGTACTGTTCCTTAGGTTTGGTGATTCGGGGCGGTGCCACCCAAATTTCCGGTTGCTGTTCAGTTTGTTGCGCCAGTTTAACTGCTTCACGGTAGTTAATCGGATTTTCAAATTCACAATAAATAGTTTGGATATTAGTCTTTAAAACAGCTTTTAATTGCGCTAAATTACGCACTAAAACAATAATTTGTGCTGCCTGTGGTGCTATTTTTTCGACAGTCGGCAATAAGCTTCGATAAGAGGCATTGCTATTCAGTTGCCAACGCTTCGGTTGAGCGCGTAAAGTTTCTAATTGACTGACTATTTCCCGTCGTATTCGATTTAGTTCGCTCACGGGAAGAATGGCCTCACCAAGCAGATTATTTTCTAAATGTTGGAGATAAAAAGGGGTATTCCCTAAGCGGCCAAATTGTTCCGTTAAACGTTCCGTTGTTAGGGGTTTTTTGATTGCGGTGTCGAGAAGAATTTCCGATCTGACCTGGACAATATTGCCCTGCCCATCGCGGGCGATCGCCGTCAATTTTTCACCAATTTCTCCGTGAATTTCTATCGTAATGGGCCGCTGAAACTGAATTTTTTCACTGGTAAAGGTTTGGCGCAATTTTTTATCCAGTTCTGGATCGCTGGTTTTCCAGAGGCGATCACCAACCCGCACCCTGCGCAAGTCCACATCCCGCCGCCCAAAAGTAACAATCGTATCTTTTCCCTGGGTTTCAACGGCGTAAACTCGCCCCCCTTGTTCACGATCTGCGGGTTTCCCCTGATCAAAGACCACCCCATCCCCAGCCTTTAGGGGCGCTTCTAAGTGCAAAATAACTTGTTTGTCGCGACCATCACGAATTTGCTTGATTTCACCAAGAAATACGCCTCTTTTCTTGCCAAAGCGACCATGAACAAGGCTTTGATTATCGATGCCGTCGAGCCAACCCGTGTACAACCCACGCGAAAAGGCCATTTCCAATTGATATTTTTCCTGGTCTGAAATGTCCTGCTCAATGCCCTGCACCGCCCGATCAATGGCCTGGCGATACACTTGGGTGACACTGGCCACATATTCCGGTTGTTTTAAGCGTCCTTCGATTTTTAGCGACACGACACCCGCTTTAATTAAGTCCGGCAAAACAGGTAATCCCGCCAAATCTTGGGGGCTTAGTAGGTAACGTCTGTCGCTCAGATCAAATGGCCTACCATCGACAATCATTTCGTAGGGCATCCGGCAGGCTTGGGCGCATTCTCCGCGATTGGCCGACCGTCCGCCGAGGGATTCACTGGTTAAACATTGCCCAGAATAGGCGACGCACAACGCCCCGTGGACAAACACTTCTAGCGGCATTGAGATCTTTTGTTGACCCAATTCCTGCTGGATTTTATTGATTTCCTTGATCGAACATTCCCGCGCCAATACCACCAAATCACAACCCAAGTTTTGCGCGAACTCGACCCCTGCGGCGCTGGTGACGGTCATTTGCGTCGAACCATGGATCGGAAAATCGGGCGACAATTGCCAAATTAATTGGCACAGCCCCACATCCTGGACGATCGCCGCATCGACTCCCGCCGCAATAATCGACCGCAAATATTGTTCGACTGCCGCCAATTCCGAGGTGAAAATCAGCGTATTTAACGTCACATAGCCCTTCACGCCGCGCCGATGTAAGTATGCCATCAACTCCGGCAAATCTGACTCGACAAAGTTTTGTGATCGCATCCGGGCATTAAATTTATCCAGCCCAAAATAAATCGCATCAGCCCCATTCTCCACGGCGGTGATCGCACAGTCCCAATTTCCCGCCGGAGCCAGCAGTTCAGGGGTTTTGATTAGGGTGCTAGATTCTACAGGGGTAACAGAGGGAGTAGACATAGATTTATCAAAATAGAGAGGCGATCGGGTTTGATTTTGTAAAGTTATTGCGTTATTAGCCACTCACACAATGCAGATAATTGATTATCAACAGTGAGATTTGCTGCGTTACTAAGTTCACCTGTCTGGCATTGTTCGTAAATCTCTGCCGACATACTGGTTTCTATCGCAGCCCCAATGAAAAATAAGTGGATTTTGTTCTTGAAAGAATCTCTTACTCTACTAAGAGCTGTATTTGCCGTTTTCCAATGTTCATCTGCCCCGGCTGGATCAATTCCGCCCTTTAACTCACCGATGGCAAGATACTTATTTTTATCGTTAAGGATATTAGCCAAAATAGACGAGGTTACTCCTTCAATCTTGTCATTTAGCAGCACGATATCAATATTCTTTTTGACCTGTGGAACATTAATGTTGAAAATTAGAGATCGATAAGTTGTTTTATTTTTCCATCTTAAGGCTTTCGTTCGTGCAGCCATCTCAGCTCTATAGTTTTTGTTTGAAATCCATTGCGAACGTTTTGGAAATAGTTCAAATTCAATATCATGCACCTGTAACTGGGCAACGATAAATCTGACGAATTTCTCTTCTGCGATAGAACCAACAATGTTGCGCATTTTACCACCAAGAGCATCTCCAAGTGTGAGCAAGTAACGATAGACAATCTCATCGATATACTTTTTGCCACAAGGTGCAAGAACCTCCTTAACAAAGCCTGCAAGAATTTCATTTTTGTCCATGTCATCGAGGTGAGCCTTCGCCTTGACAGATACACCCGCTGCCTCAATGAGTGTTTCTCGGATGTCATAGAGTTTGAGAATATCTTCTGCACACTTTGTATTCTTCTGAAGAGATACTTGTAGAGCTTTCGCCTTGTCGATAAATGGAATAGACTCTTTATTGCGACGAAGAGCATATTCAAGAAAACCACTTCTGCGAGCATCTTTTGTCGTCACAAGGTCACTGGAATTGTTTACAAACTGATTATTTTTCATCAATGACATCCAGAAGCTGTTCGCTAACCGCTTTAGCAACAGCTTCAGCAAGTAACGGCGGTACTGCATTACCCACTTGTCCAAACTGAGTCATCGTCACTTTACGTTTACTACTATAAGAATCAAGTCGAGTTCCGGTAAACTCCCAATCAAGGGGAAAGGTTTGCAAACAAGCCAGTTCACGAACTGTGAGCATTCGATCTTCAAAAGGATGAATAAAATCTCGATAACCACTACGGGTCACTGTAGGAGATGGCTGGTTCGGATCTAACCTGCGGTAGGTTGAACCAAATGTCTTTGTCTGTTCTGAGAGTTTACCCCCTTGTTTGACTTTACGAATTTTTTCTAGAGTGGAAGGTGCATGAGCTGTTTGTTCGTGATTTTTGATATGAACGTTTTTAATATCCATGATTCTTTATCCTATCTTTTATGGTCTGCGAAACTCTTAGTGCCATCGCTGAAGGAGGGGTTGCAGGGGGGAGAGTGCTAATTGCATCTTGAACAGTTTTGTAAGGTTTTAGCTGCTTGCCAAAAAGATCTATCTGTCTCGCTTGGTTGCTAGGCCCATGAGTTGGTTCAGGAAATTGGAATGTTTTGCCCAAACGATTACCTACGATGAATACTCTTTCTCTAAATTGCGGAACACCAAAATCAGCAGCATTTAGGACATGATACGAAACAGCATATTTATATTCTTTTCCAGCGTATTTTATAGGCTGCGATGCTTCTGTCATGATAGCCTCAAGAGCCTTTCCCTTTGACCAATTGATCATTCCTTTGACATTCTCCATAACAAAACACTTTGGCAATGCCTCCCTGACTACACGTAGAAACTCAAGTACCAGCATTCCTCTCGGATCATCCATTCCCATACGTTTACCTGCTAGGCTGAAACTTTGGCAAGGGGGGCCACCAATAACTAGGTCAATTTCAAGAGGATTGACTTTTGCCGCTTCTAAGATAACCTGTGTTGTAATTGAGGTGATGTCGCCTTCAATGACTGGAGTGTCCGGCATATTAAGCCTTAGAGTATTGCAGCAAGACGGATCTTGTTCCACAGCTACCGCCGTACTGAAGCCAGCAGCGTGAAAGCCGATGTCCATGCCACCAGCTCCGGAAAATAGGCTTATCAGTTTTTTTTCCATTATGAATTTTATGTTATTGTACAGCTCACCTAAAGATTATCTCTTAGGGATCAGGACAATACTACCTTGAGTGGATCAAGTCTCTCGAAGGGTAGGCGATCGCCTTTTATGGATATTGCGGATAGGATAACGGTAGGTAAGCTATTCCGGTACAGTACACTCAATGCTATCTGCTCCTCTAACCATAGCGACAGAGCCTGACTTGTGCAGCAACTAAGGTCTTCATCCAATTCATTTCCCCCGGCAAGGCTATATCCCCTGACCGTACTGCCAGAACCCTATCAGACTGCCTTTCGCCAGGGAAGCGCCCACTATCTACCAGGACGATTTTTACGCGCACAGACAGATTGGTTTGTCCAAATCTGCTTACTGCCCTTCATGGTGATGTATGCATTGCCCATTCTGGGACTGGTGCCAGCTTTAATTTCCCAGGCCATCTATCAGCCCAGCAGTTATGGGCGACTTTGGCAAACCCTAACCCAACAGAACTTACCGGAATTGGGGTTTACGCTCCTATTGTTTCTAGTTTTGGCGGTTTTGATCGGCTATTGCACCTATATGGCCTGGGATATGGCCCAATCGTTCTACCGTACCTGGCATTGCTCTCGATTGCGCAAACGGAAAGAGGAAGGCTACGGAATGGTGCTGTTGTCCCATGGGCTGGTGGCCGCTTGATTGATAATCTAGGGCGACATAACTGTCTGTGGTTACCGCGCCAGGCGATCGCCGATATTGCTTGGCACCGAATGCGCGAAGAAGGAGCAAAACGATCCTATTGGGTGAATCGAACGCGCATTTGCTACGTTTCTGCCAAAGGGAAAAAGCACTGGCTCACCCTAGAAGGTCGCATCGTAGATCTGGGGTATTCCAACCATGGACATACCGATGACCGCGCCGATCGTGCTCTTTATGAAGCCTTAGTGAAATGGTGGAAAGGGCGATCGCCTCAATAAATACAATCTCAAAGGGAAGGCGATCGCCGTCTTTGTTGCTGGTTCTGGCGAATAATCAAGAATCCCATCGCCAACCAAAAAATCAACAGCCCGCCCGTGAGTAATAGTACTGGTACCAGGCCAAAGCGAACAACAAGCGCCGGAGCTGCCGCTGTAAACAATCCACCACCAACAATCGGTTCAAAGAACAGTTGTTTATAAGCAAAACTCTCAAACGCACCGGTGCGGTTCTCCGGATCGACCATTCTCAATAATAAAATTCCCGTGGCCGTCACTCCCATCGACTGACCCATATCGCCGATTCCTTTTTCAAACCAATGACTCGGAAAAATACGTGGGGCGAAATAAAGAAACATCACCACATTCCAGGTGATGCCTACGACACTCAAAATGGTAAATACACCCAAGTTGGAACCAATTACACTCAGGGAGATAGAGGCCAGTGCCGTCACCACGACCACGTCCAAGGCTAAACCCGCAATGTTACTCATCAGCGAGCGAATAATCAAAGGCGCTAACCCCAGACGTTCCATCACCAACTGCACAATGATGCCGCCAATCAGAGCCATCGGGAATAACGGCACATAGGAGATTACCTCAAACCCAGTTTGTCCCCAGGTAACCGACTCCACCCAAACCAGTGCTTCTAAAATAAGCCAACCAATCACAATCGCCGCACCGACAATGCCAAAATTGATCGACAGAGGATCAATTAGTAGGTTACGCATGAGTTGGGCGCGACGACGGCGTACCTCAGGGGATTCCGTTTCTGTCAGTTCCGGTACACCATCTAAATCTTCTACAGCTTTCTGAAAAGATGTGACATGGCCCTTACGCCGGCCCCAATCTGCTAGCGCCGTACCCGCAACAATTCCGCCAACAATGCCCACCGTGGCAATGCCCAAAGCCAGATCCGCACCTGCCTCAAAGCCCAGTTCAGTAAACGTCTCAGCCATCCCGCCGGCGGTGCCATGCCCTCCTTCAAAGCCAATCTCGATTAAGCAAGCAGCAATGGGATTTACGCCAAATAGCGGCATCAAAATCAGCAGGGTTACCAGGATTCCCACTACGTATTGACCCCAGGCCAATGTTTGCCCAAAGACGACTTGAGGAGCCGTTTTTGTCCAAATGTCTTTTGGTCGTGGAATAGCTTCCCCAAGGAATAGGGCCGCAAAGACAATATTGATAAAGATCCCTGGCGATTGTGACCAAACGGCGCGAATCGGTTCTGAAAAAAGCCCATCTGACAGGATCGAGGTTCCCCCAGAAATAGCAGTGGCGATCGCCCCTAAAACTTGAGGCCCCAGCAGCAGTGCTAATACACCAGCCACAATGGATTCAGGTAAATAAAGCCTCTGGATCCAGCGCACTTTTTGTTTGACGTATCGCCCCGCTAAAACCAGTAACGCAATTAGGATAAAGGCAAAAAAAACATCTCTGAGAGTAAACATGACCCCGTTTCGTCCACTAAATAAATATCCTGGACAGGAAAGTAATAGACTGTGCAACAGGCATGAGTACAACAAAATTCATCCTGTTTTTCCTTAATTTCATGGATGAGTTGTGCGCTAACTTACTGTTTCACTGACCTGAATAGGACTGACTTGCATCATAGGGAAAGTTTGGAATTACGGAGTGATTAGAGTTACAGAACTCTACAGAACCGCTTGCCTGATGTGCCGTGTTTTACACATTGCCGTTACTGGCGAGGAACAACTCCCTTGGTCTGGCTCTACGTCGTAGGGAGTTGCGATCAGATGGCGGCACAATTTCGCCTGTTTCAGAAGGCGATCGCCCTGACCCAATTGCCCGCCGGAGTAAAGAATTCAAGGAAATTTCAAGGAACAACATCAAAAGGTTGATTTCCGGGAAGGCGATAAATGTAAAAATCTCGGTCAAGGGTAAAAATTGTCTTTTGATTCAAAACTTCAGCCGCAGTGACTAAGGAAGCATCCGCCAAATCCATCGGCACATCCCGATACTGTTCCATTAGCTGTTGCATTCGTCTCTGTTCTGCCTCGTTAGATACGTGCAATACAAGAAGCTCGTCGGCGACATAACTCCATAACTCCTGCTGCGCGAGCCATCCACCATACCGACCTAGTAAATGCATCGCCTCAGTAAAACAAGACCAAGTTGTGACCAATGGAGCTTGAAGTCTTGAAAGTACAGCCGCACAACGACTTTGATTGTTATCGTTCCGGTTAATCAGGGCAATCAAAGCCGAAGCATCGCATAGAGTCATGAACGATGACCCCATGACTGATTTTTATCTGCCAACATATCCGCAAAAGCGTCCTTTGTCCGTGCAGATAGATCAGAGGGCTGAAACTGAACTCGGCCAATTCTATCTTGTAGTGTCTGTTCTAAGGTCATTGGCTGCTGAGGCTGTAATGCTTTAGGAGATAAAACTGTTAACCTTACTTGCTGTCCAGTCAACTCAGATGCATGCTGTAAGATCTCTTCCCAAGTTCCTTCAATCGTGCGTTGATTCATAAAAGATAGCTCTAAAAAGATATACCCACAATTATGCCAAACCTTTGATAAGCGACTTTTATCTATATCTTGATGGTGGGCGATCGCCGACGGGAACGATCAATAATAGAAGGCTGCCCATTCTACGATTCCCATGGCAAAACTCCGCGAAATCACCGTTTCCCCCCAACTGAAAAAGCATCTCGTGCAAGGTCATCCCTGGATCTATCGCGATAAATTGCCGAAGAGTCTCCGCTTTGAAACGGGGGAATGGTTGCGAGTTAAATGTGGCAACTGGACGGGATTCGGCCTTTGGGATAACAAAAGTCCCATTGCTGTCCGGATTTTTTCCCAACGGCATCTGCCTGACCGTCGCTGGTTACAACAGCAGGTACAAACAGCCTGGGATTTACGGGAACCCCTGCGCCAAAGCAATTGCACCGCCTACCGCTGGCTCTTTGGGGAAGGCGATCGCCTGCCAGGAATTACGGTGGATCTGTATGGGGAATACGCCGTCGTGCAAACTTATATGGAAGCGGCCAATGTACTGCTCGATTGGCTCGTGCGATCGCTGCGGGAAGTCGCCCCACTACAGGGAATTTTATGGCGCACCAAACATTTAGAAAATTTAGAAGATCGCGATACAGACAGCAAAACCCAAGTGCTCTGGGGCAAGGAACCCAAGGGCGATATTACCGTTACTGAACATGGTCTAGTCTTCCAGGTGAATTTGCAAACGGGCCAAAAAACAGGCCTATTCCTTGATCACCGGGAAAATCGCAAATTTATTGGCGAAATTAGCCACGATAAAACCGTTCTCAACTGTTTTTCTTACACCGGAGCCTTTTCTCTCTACGCCCTGCGCGGTGGTGCTAGCCAGGTGACCAATGTCGATGTGGGCAAGCAATTAGCGGAAGTCGCCAACACCAACGTGCGCCTCAATCATTTTGACCCAGGCAAACATACCTTTGTCACCGCTGACTGCTTTGATGTTCTCAACCGCTACGCCCAAGCAAAACAAACCTTCGATCTTGTAATCCTCGATCCACCCAGTTTCGCTAAAAGCAAAAAAAATCGGTTTGCCGCCATCCGTGCCTACACCAAACTCAATGCCCTCGCCCTCCAATGCGTTGCCCCTAATGGATTACTGGTTTCTGCCAGTTGCACCAGCCAAGTCAGCCCCGAAGCCTTCCGAGAAATGCTTGCCAGTGCCGCTGCCTCGGCTAATTATTACCTGCAAATTATCCACGAGGCCGGACAACCCTGCGATCATCCGGTGCCAGCCGCTTTTCCAGAGGGACGCTATTTAAAATTTGTTGTTGCGAAGGTCAGCCCCATTATTTAGCGATTATTTAACTCATGCCTTTGGGTGCAAAATTCCAAACACGGAAGTGTAGCCATGCAAAAAGGTGCGATCGCCGACGGGGCCAATTTCCCCATTGCAGAAAAATCCCCCTAAATTGGGTGTTGGCAAGGCCGTAGAAAAGAGGGTCGAATCAAAATTTGGCTCCCCATAGAGTCCCTTCCCGCGACCGAGACAGGCAAACATCAAGGCTCCAAAAGGAGGTTCCAGCGGATCATTTGCTTGGAACTGTTGTAACAGCACCGAGAGATCTTCCGCTGAAGTCTCTGCATCCCGCAGGTGAAACTGTACCCTTTGGCCCGCCCGAATGCGATCGCCCACGGCGATCGCCCCAGCCCTAGGGTCTACCCCAAGTAAGTTGCGAATGAGAAAATCCCCGTGGATAAGCTTTTGTTTAAAGGCATCCATCGCAATGCCGATAAAAAGAGAATCCTGGGCGAGGGCTTGATCTTCTTCATCCAACTCGGCGATCAACTCCTGCAAAAATCGTAGGGGGGAGCCATGGCGGAGCTGTTCACCCTCGGCCACCGATAATTCCGTGATGATATTGCGATCGCATTGGGTAATTTGATACACCTCACCGATGGGCCGACATCCCTGGGCGACAACGGTCTCCATCTGGATATTTCCAGCCAAAGCCACCCCCACTGTGCCAGACCGCAACAGGGTTGGTTCTTGGTCGGCTTCGTAGTAAAACAAACCGCTGGCTGTTCTGCCGCCGGAGCTTGTTAGTCCTCCTACCTTTGCCGCATTTGGATAGGCAAAATCAAGGCCCGCCAACAGATCCGTAATACTCGACGAAAAGGGATCCGCCAGCAAAATAAAATTCGGTTCCGCCTCGGGGCTAACCCCAAAAATGTCGATCCAAGGGTCTGGGGCGCTATCTAAATCAGGTAAATCTTTCTCGGTGACATGGAAAGGCACGACTTCCACATCTGGTAAATGGGCCACCGTTAAACTAAGGGCGGGTTGTCCTTCACATTCTTGGGTTTCTCCGGTTGCGTCGGTGCCAATAATACTCACGCCACCGCAACCAATCACTACTTTGCAGGCTAATTTTTCAGTCAAGAGCGGCAAGATCCGGGCATATTCGCTGGCAAACGCGGCTGAAATGAAGAGAATGGCCAGATCTGCACTACCAGAGAGATTTTCTTGGATTTGGGCAACGGCTTCATCAATGGCTCCTTCTAGGGACGCTTGGGTCGAGAGGGCATTTAGCCACTGAAAAGGATGGGTATCGACTGCGGGTTGTGCCCCAGTGATTCCTAATTTTTTCCACAATGCCTTAAGCATACTGACACATCTTGAATCGGTTGCGGTTTTTGAGATTCTCCCAAAGTCTTTAGCTTACAGGGAAAAGGCCAGAGAAAACCAGGGTCTACCCCCAGACAGATGGCAATTTCCTCACAGTGGCAATCGCCTAGATTTTGTAACGGAATATTACAAAAAAGACGGCATAACGCTATAGCAGCTTGACGGTCTCCGGTGGGCTGGGTACAGTAGGGCGGTATACCCCATCGGGTAAAGCTTCCATTAGTTGTATGCAAGATAAGCAAAAAGTCACCCTCTATCTGCCTGCGGCGATCCATCGTCAGCTCAAAATCAAGGCAGCCCTCGATGCAGATTCCATGTCTGCTTTAGTGGAAAAAGCCGTGGCCTTCTATCTACAACACCCTGAAGTGGTAGAAGAAGTACAAGAAACCTATGGCCAAACCCACCGTGTCCACATTTGTCCCGATTGCGAAGGGGCGGTGGTACTCCGGGATGGACAACTGGTTTCCCTCAAGAGGCAGCCAACGGTACTCCTTGATGAAGAGATTGCACAGGATTTGCAAAGTGCAAAGGGTGCTGCGGATGGGGCAGAACTAGTCACTTGCTAGCTGTCCGATCGGCGATCGCCGTTTATTTTTCTCCCGATTTACCTCCACTCTGGTCGATGTGGTGCCGCCTAATTCCCCCTTTTAGAACGTCAGGACTAAACCCATGAAAGAAGAGCTCAATACCCTCATTCAAGCTCAATACCCCCTGATCTACCTCATCACCCCCGAGGAGGAACGGGCCGAGGCGGCGATCGCCCACATTGCGCAACTGTGTGAATATCAGAATGTTTTCGTCTGGACGATGACCCATGGCTTGGTGGAATATGGTTCCGACCGGAAGCCCCAAACTCGCACCCTCTCAGCAGAAGCGGCCATTCGTGAAGTCATTCACCACAACGATTCTGGCATTTTTATCTTTGAGGATCTGCATCCATTTTTAGACGATCCCAGCACCGTCCGTTGGTTACGGGATGCGATCGCCAGCTTTAAGGGCCGCCAAAAGCACATTATTTTAATGTCCCCCTATCAGAAGGTGCCCCTCGAACTCGAAAAAGACGTTGTTGTCCTGGATTTTCCTTTCCCGACCCTCGACGAACTCGATCAAGTTCTCGCCCAATACCTCAATCCCCGGCACCCCATTTCCCCCGTTGTGCGAGAAAAACTCCTCAAGGCAGCCCTGGGCCTGACTAAGGACGAAGCCGAGAAAGTTTATCGCAAAGCCCAGGTTAAGGCGAAGAAACTCACTGCTTCAGAGGTAGAAATTGTCCTCTCCGAGAAAAAGCAACTGATTCGCCGTAACGGTATTCTCGAATTTATCGAAGAAGACGAAACCATTGACGCCATCGGCGGCTTAGAGGAACTCAAGCGCTGGCTTAAACAACGCTCCAATGCCTTTACCGAAGCAGCACGGGAATATGGACTACCCCAACCCAAGGGAATGTTGATTCTTGGTGTACCGGGTTGTGGTAAATCACTCCTGGCTAAAACAACTTCTCGGTTATGGGGTCTTCCCCTCCTGCGTCTCGATATGGGGCGGGTATATGATGGCTCCACCGTAGGCAAATCCGAAGCAAACCTCCGCAGTGCCCTTAAAACCGCCGAGTCCATTTCTCCAGCGATTCTCTTTATCGACGAATTAGACAAAGCCTTTGCCGGTTCCTCTGGATCTGCGGATTCCGATGGAGGCACCTCCAGCCGTATCTTTGGCTCGTTTCTCACCTGGATGCAAGAAAAAGAATCCCCCGTTTTTGTAATGGCCACCGCGAACCGAGTGGATCGGCTACCAGGGGAATTTCTTCGGAAAGGACGATTCGACGAAATCTTTTTCGTGGATCTCCCCAACCCCAGCGAACGGGAAGCGATCTTTAATATCCATCTCCACAAACGTCGGCCAGTCGGCGATCGCTTCGACACAGAACAACTGGCAAAAATTTCAGAAGGTTTTTCCGGTGCGGAAATCGAACAGGCGATTATTGCCGCCATGTACGAGGCCTTTGCCCAAGATCGCGAGTTTACCCAACTCGACATTATCGCCGCGATCAAAGCAACCTTGCCCCTTTCCCGCACCATGACTGAACAGGTCAATAGTCTCCGCGATTGGGCCAGACAGCGCGCCCGACCTGCTTCAGCCTCCGTCGCCGAATACCAGCGATTGGAGTTCTAACAGGCTTAATCTGTCCCGGATTAAGGTCAACAAGATTCCCAACTTGTTGGCATTTAAAAAACCACTTTATTAGTGGTCTTTACACAAAAAACTCAAATGTTGTTGTTTTTGGAGAATTATTCCAATGTCCCACTTTAGCACTCTCCGCACTAAAATCACCGATGCCGCAGTTCTCAAGACTTCCCTGCAAGACCTCGGAATTTCTGTGAATACCGATGCTGCAGTTCGTGGCTACAACGGCCAACAGATTCAAGCAGACATCGTGGCTACTCTCGAAGGCGATTATGACCTCGGCTGGACTCGCAATGCCGACGGCAGCTTTGACCTCATCGCTGACCTATGGGGTGTCGCGAAGAAGCACAACCAAACTGAACTGATCAATTCCATCAACCAGAAGTACGCCATCAACAAGACCCTCGCTGAAGTTAAGCAACGTGGTCTCAACAATGCGAACGTCAAACTGGTATTGCAAAAGTAACGACTAAATGCGTTCCCACGAAGAGCTAGGGTTGGTCTCATCGCAGAGATCAGCCCTTTTTCATTGGGTCTTGTGCTGGGGTCTGAGGGTAGATCAATATTTCAGCAGCGAGACTCAATTAAGTAACATTAAAAGAAGTGCATCTCCTTAGTCTAAATGTTTAGGATTGCAGAAAGCAGCCCATCGTTTTGTGCCTCGTTATTTTTGGCATGGAGGAGGTCACGGGCTCAATTTAAAATGTTGGTCTAAAATTTTATGAAATCTAAATTTTTACTTTTTTTGAGTGTCGCAACGCTTCAGGCTGCTCTATTCGGCTGCGGACTCGTTGGCAATAATACGTCCGGTGAGCAAAATACTTCAGGTACAGAAGAAACAACCAGTGAATCAACCGCGACGAATGAGTCAACCAACGTCACGGCAGATTGGGTTGATTTTCAAACGGAAAATGGCAAACTCGCAGTTAAATTTCCAGGTACGCCTCAAACGGAAAGTCAAACGACCCCCTCTGATCTGGGTGAACTACAGTTCACAATGACTTCCTACGCGGACGACGCCAATACGCAATTTTTTATGGTGAGTAGTGTTACGTATCCGGTTTCTCCTGATCAATATGATGCGGCCCAGGGACTTGAAGCGGCCAAGGAAGGGGCGGCCAGCAACTCAGGTTCGACAATTGTTTCTGATGAGCCAAGTGATAAGTTTGGGATTCCGGGGAAAAAATTGGTGATGAACGCCGCCCAGGATAATGGCGAAGTTTATACCACCCGCGCTGAAATCTACATCGATCCCAACGGCCCCACCCTCCACCAAATTTTGATGGTGACGGAAGGCGATCGCGTGGATAGTCCAGAAGCCAACGCATTTTTTGATTCCGTCAATATTACGCCTATCTAAACTTTTCGGTTGGTAAAAAAAGCCTGATATAGCAATAGCCCCGATGAATCAACACCAGGGCTATTTTTTTATGGTCTTTTTATGGCCAAAATTTAAAGGGAAAATTTATCGCACGCTGCATTGGAGTGTCCGGAGGGTGGCAGCGGCGGCGTAGTTCCGTTGGGAGGCAGTATCGGGGAAAAAGCGATCGCCACTTTCATTCAAAGGAGAAGCGACGCGACAGTAAGTAGACATCTGGGCAGCCAAATCATTGGCCCAGTGACCCGCCGTATCACTAAAAGCAATGGGGCCATTGGTGGCCACGAGGGTCATCGGTTGACCTTGGGCGGCCTTGGCATATTCTGCGGTGCGACGGAGAACGGCTAATAGTTCGGCCCGGGTGACGGGTTGAGTGGGTTGGAAAGTCCCATCGGGATAGCCACTGACAATATTGTTCGCCTGGGCCCAGGTGATTTTTGCCGCACTCCAACGGTCGGCAGCCACATCGGGATAGGGGGCATTCGCAACTTGGGTGGGCACAGCCAGGGAAGCATTGGGAAGAGCTTGGAGACCTTCAATGGCCATGGAAACCAACTGTTCGCGGGTCAGGACATCGGTGGGCCGGAAGGTATTGTCGTTAAAACCAGCAATAAAACCGACATTCACCGCTTGGGCAATTTCGTTACGGTAAATATCACCACTGATATCAGTAAATTGGGCCACCGTACTGCCGGGATCAGGCGTTTCAGAGGGATTTGTAATTTCTGGTGGGGAGATTGCCAGACCGGGGAGACTATCGACCGTCACAATTGAACTCTGCGTAATGCCCGCAACTAAGTCATCAATGGTGGGTTTTTTAAGGACGGCGAACTGGCGGCCCTCGTTAGAAAAGTAAAAGTGGCCCAGGGGTCGCTCTTCAAAGGTACGGCGGGTAAATTCCCAACCGGGGAGGAGGTTGAACTTAAGGAAGCCTTCGGTGAGACCATTACTACGGCCAATGACAATTTCTTCTTGATCGTTATCTTTGGGAGTGGCGACCAACAAAATTTCATTTTCGAAGCGAGTGATGCGCAATAGGTGGCTCTGGCCAAAATCTTGCCCATTGATCCGCATGGAGTAGCCATTACTATCGGTGCTGCGGCGACAATAGCCAGTAAAGTCAAAGTTCAGCAGCAGGGGATCAATGCTGGTCGGATTTGCGCCACTTTCGGCCCAACATTCTTTGCGGTCTTCCCGTTCGAGCTGTTCGACTACGAGGAGGTTATAGCCACCGTTACTGAGGGGGACGGCGATCGCCGCCATGGATTCGGGGTTGATCTCTGCTTCTCCAAAAACAGTTTGGGCTTGGGCGCGTCCCAAAGGTACAACACTACTGAGGGTTGCAAGGGCGATCGCCAACATTTTTCCGGATAAGGCAGCTTTAGACATGACAAATAATCTTGGATTTTAGACAACTACTGCTCCCATTAGACTGAATTTCGCCTATTTTGAGCCCAGCTATTACAAAAGTCTTACATATTTTCCGAATCTCGAAGTGAATCGAGGTCAGGGGCTTCATTTTTGAAGATGAGTACACGGCGGGCAAAGGGAATTTCGATCTGTTCGCGGTCGAAGGCTTCTTTGATTAACTTCCGCAGGAGACGCTGCACCGGTAGATGTTTTCCTGGTTTCACCTTGGTAACCGTGCGGATGGTGAGTTCAGATTCGGCAAAGTTATCGAGGCCATCAATGCGGGTCGGTTCGAGCACATCAGGGTGTAAGCCTTGAATTTGGTGGCCCACATCCCCTAGAACCTGATACACATGGTCTAAATCTGAGTCGTAAGCGACCCCAACATAAACCACCGAATACACATAATCTTTGGAGTAATTCACAATGGTCTTGATGTCGCCATTGCGGATGATATGTAGCCGTCCCCCTGTATCGCGGATGCGTGTGACCCGCAGATCCATTTCTTCGACAAGGCCTGTGGCATTATCCGTTTCGACAAAATCACCGACAAGGTAGTAATTTTGCAACAAAATGGAAAAGCCATTGACGAGGTCATTGATTAAATTTTGCGCCCCAAGCCCCACTGCTAAACCCAAGATCCCGGCCCCGGCGAGGATCGGTGTCGGGTCAATGTCAAAGACATAGAGAATTGAAACGCCACTCACAAAATAAATGCAGTAGCGTACGGTGTTTTGCACCAGGGGGATAAAGGTTAAACGACGGCGTTGTTGGACAGGACTGAGGTTTGGCGATCGCAACAATAATTTTTCGACAATGATATTGCTCAGTTCGATCACCAGGGCCGCGATGAAAATAATCAGGATAATTTGATTCGCCGGGATCGCATAGGGGGCAATGTGATCGAGTAGGGGAAATTGGGCACAAATCACTCCGGCGATCGCCAGATAAATGCCCGTTTCTAAACAACGTTTTGTGAGGCCCAATAAATAACGAAACCGGGGGTAAAATCGCAGGGGAGACCGGGGATGTTTGGCAATAAATTCCGTTGATAAACCATCTAAAGTATCCAGCAAAGAAAACGATGCCCGCACAGCAATGATCCCAAAGCAAAGCAAAAAATAAACTTTGATCGCGAGATAAAAATATTGGGTAATGCTCGGAGGGACAAACAAAAAATTGAGGCACACCACCAGGGCCAAAATCCAAAGACCATTGGCGATCGCCAAATCAATGGCCTTAAAGAGCGTATCTAAGCTGTGGTTATTGCCTTCGATATTTTTCCAAGCTTTGAGGCGATCGCCAGCCCGTTTCAAGCGTGGCCGCAGAGAAGCGATCATTAAACTCACGAGCAACAGAAGTAAAACACTTTTTAATAAACCGAGGGCGAGCCTTTGCCACTGTTCCGGAGAGATGCCGTTAATTAAATCAAGGAGATAAAGGTAAGGGGATTTTTGTTGAAGGAATAAATAACCATTTAAGGCAGCAATGATTATGGCCCCGGTGATCTTAATGACGAAGAGGGATTTATTAAGGATTTTTTGGGTTAAATTTAGGGGATTTTGTCCTTGTTTTTCTGGCACCCATTGGGCTAGACGTTTCAGGGTCAAAATAATTAAAAATTGTCCCACAGTGATCGCGATTAAAAAGAGAATAATCTCGGCGATCACCACACCAAGATCGAGGAGGATCCCATTCATGTTTTCTGTCTTTGCACCGTTTTTGACTGAAATTCGAGATTGCGGTTAGTTCTTTTTTTTAACAATCTCGGCTTCAACTTAGCAAAAACACCATCCCATACCGCAGCCCAAAAATAAATTACAAAAAAAATTAACCTACTGTATTTACCAACGGGCAGCAACCATCATTTTTTTCCTTAACGCTCCAAAGATCAAGCTAAACCATCGCCTGCGATCGCAATGCGAGTCACGATCTAAACTTTTTTGGGGTGGTGAAAGTTCAGCCAAAAAATCACTGTGGATAGAGTCGGAGTTGTTTTCTGTGATCAAGATTCAATTTACTCCTTGCCATGGTGATTAAGCGGCTATTAGTAACGGCTTTTGGGTGAGGAAATTTGCGGGAAACAGAGGGAGATTTTGGCGTAAAACCAAGGGAAGCACCCCGATTAGGAAAGGAAAACTCTAGAATAAGAACAGTTTCTCTGTCGTTGTCCCTCCGAAATATGAAGCACTATCGTCACCTCCTTCCGAGCAAGCAGAAGCATCAGGCCAAACCTCGTTTTAAGTGGCGAGCTGGGATGGCTAATTTTCTTTTGAGCCAAGCCTTACTGTGGGGAGGGGGAACGGCGACGATCGCTCAGACAGAATCAACGGAATCGACGGAGACCTTGAACTACGGAGAGCTGCTCCAGGATATCCGACAAAACCAGGTGGATCGCTTCGTCCTTGACCCAGAAACCAATACGGCCCAGGTCACACTCCGGGGGCAAACTGAGGAAGAAGCCCAGACCATCCAGCTCCTTAACAATAACCAAGAACTCCTCGCCGCTCTCCGGGAAAATAATGTTGACTTTGAGGTGGTGCCTTCCCAGGATCATTCGGTGGCGATCGCCATTTTTACCAATCTCCTGCTTTTTGGGATTCTGATCGGGGGGCTAGTGCTGATTATCCGCCGCTCGGCCAGTATGCAAAACAATGCCATGAACTTTGGTCGTTCTAAAGCGCGCTTTCAGATGGAAGCGGAAACGGGGATCATGTTTAAGGATGTGGCTGGGGTCGAGGAAGCCAAGGAAGAACTCGCTGAAGTGGTCACCTTCTTAAAAGAACCGAATAAATTTACGGCAATTGGTGCGAAAATCCCTAGAGGAATGCTCCTCATTGGCCCACCGGGGACGGGTAAAACGCTCCTAGCAAAGGCGATCGCCGGGGAAGCGGGCGTACCGTTCTTCAGTATTTCTGGCTCGGAATTTGTGGAAATGTTTGTGGGGGTTGGCGCGTCACGGGTACGGGATCTCTTCCGCAAGGCCCAGGAAAACGCTCCCTGTCTTGTGTTTATCGATGAAATTGATGCGGTCGGTCGCCAACGGGGTGCAGGCATTGGTGGGGGAAACGATGAGCGGGAGCAGACCCTAAACCAACTACTCACAGAAATGGACGGTTTTGAAGGAAATTCTGGAATTATTGTGATCGCCGCCACCAACCGTCCTGATGTCTTGGATCAAGCTCTCCTGCGTCCCGGCCGCTTTGATCGCCAGGTGACTGTAGATTATCCAGACCGTTTGGGGCGTTTAGCAATCCTCGAAGTGCATGCCCAAGATAAAAAAGTCGCTGAGGATGTTGATCTGGAGGCGATCGCCCGGCGTACCCCTGGTTTTTCAGGGGCAGATCTAGCAAACTTACTCAACGAAGCCGCCATTTTCACCGCCCGCCGCCGCAAAGAAGCGATTACCAGCAGCGAAATCAATGACGCCATTGATCGGGTTGTAGCAGGAATGGAGGGAACAGCCCTCACCGATGGCAAAAGTAAACGTCTCATTGCCTATCACGAAGTGGGCCATGCCATTGTTGGCACCATCCTCAAAGACCACGATCCCCTCCAGAAAGTCACCATTATTCCCCGGGGCCGCGCCCAAGGCCTAACCTGGTTTACCCCCAACGAAGAACAGGGTCTGACCACCAAAGCCCAATTCCGCGCCCAAATCGCCGTGGCCCTGGGGGGACGCGCCGCCGAGGATATTGTCTTTGGCTACGATGAAATCACTTCTGGGGCCTCCCAGGATATCCAAATGCTCACGAACATTGCCCGTCAAATGGTGACAAAATTTGGGATGTCAGAACTGGGTCACTTTGCCCTAGAAACCAATCGGGGTGAAGTTTTCCTCAGAAATGATTGGTTTGGGGAGCGGCCTGAATATTCCGAGGCGATCGCCCAGCGCATTGACCTCAAGGTGCGCGAAATTATCAACGAGTGCTACGAAACTGCCAAGCAAATTATTCGGGACAATCGTCAACTTGTAGATCGTCTGGTGGATCGTCTCATCGAAGAAGAAACCATCGAAGGCGAAGACTTTAGTCGTCTCGTCAACGAAGCCCTTGGTCAAACCATCGACCTCCAAAAGACTGCTTCCGTTGCCTAAATACCATGAAAAGCTTAATCCTCTGGAGCATCAAAGGCTACCGTCGCTGGATTTCCCCCCTATTCCCCCCCAGTTGTCGCTTTCAGCCCACCTGTTCCCAATATGCCCTCGAAGCCGTGGAACGCTTTGGTGTACTCCGGGGCAGTTGGCTCGCCCTAAAGCGCCTTGGCCGCTGTCACCCGTTTCACCCTGGGGGTTATGATCCGGTGCCCCATCTTTGCCATCACGATTTAGACAACACGCCCTAGGACATTTGTTCCTTATTTCGGTTTTATCCATCGCTCACCATGACCATTACTTCCCCCGCTCATCCCCATACCGATTACAGCTGGCAATGGCACGGCTTCAATATTAACTATCGTCAGTGGGGCACCCAGGGGCTGCCCGTTCTTTTCGTCCATGGCTTTGGGGCCTCGGCCGGTCATTGGCGCAAAAATCTTCCGGTTTTAGGGGAACATTACCGCTGCTATGCCATCGACTTACTGGGCTTTGGGAAATCGGCAAAACCCCAACCGGAGGTTGAAGCGGACTACACTTTTGAAACTTGGGCCACCCAGATTAAGGCGTTCTGTGCTGAAATCATTGGTGAACCGGCTTTTCTAGTTGGTAATTCCATTGGTTGTGTCGTTGTCATGCAGGCGGCTGTGTCCTATCCCCACTGGGTGCGGGGGGTTGTGGCACTCAATTTTTCCCTGCGGCTGTTCCATGAGCGCAATCTTTTAAAAGCACCTTTTTATCAACGCTGGGGCGTTCCCCTCTTCCAAAAACTCTTGACCCAAACCCCCCTCGGTTCCTTGTTCTTTAAGCAATTGGCCCAGCCGAAAACAATCCGCAAAATTTTAGCCCAGGCCTACCGAGACAAAACAGCGATTACCGATGAGTTGGTGGAGCTGATCCTGACCCCCGCCCAGGACCCAGGGGCGGCAGCGGTTTTCCTGGCCTTTACGAGTTATTCCCAGGGGCCACTCCCGGACGACCTGCTGCCCCAGTTGCATTGCCCCACGGCAGTTTTGTGGGGAACAGCGGATCCGTGGGAACCAGTTGATCTGGGCCGTGCCCTTGTCGCCCAATATCCTCAGATTGAGTTTATTCCCCTCGATAATGTCGGCCATTGTCCCCAGGATGAAGCTCCGGCATTAGTCAACGGCTATTTACTCGATTGGTTAGGGCGACAACAGTCAGCGTAGCCTAGGGCTTTTACACTCAAATCAGTTGAAACCAGGCCCTCCATAATCGAAGGAACGGCGGATTTTGGGAGGATTTACCGTGGGGAGGGAACTCACGGTTTAATATGGTTAACTAGGCTATAGCCCGTGGGTATTCGTAAAAATTGCTAGGATACGGAGTCCAGAATTTCCATTCACAGGAGTTGCTAAGGCATACATGGTTGGTCAATTTGCAAATTTCGTCGATCTGCTCCAGTACAGAGCTAAACTTCAGGCGCGGAAAACCGTGTTTAGTTTTCTGGCTGATGGCGAAGCGGAATCTGCGGCCCTGACCTACGGAGAATTAGACCAAAAAGCCCAGGCGATCGCCGCTTTTTTGCAAGCTAACCAGGCTCAAGGGCAACGGGCATTATTACTTTATCCACCGGGTTTAGAGTTTATCGGTGCCTTTTTGGGATGTTTGTATGCTGGTGTTGTTGCGGTGCCAGCTTACCCACCACGGCCGAATAAATCCTTTGACCGCCTCCATAGCATTATCCAAGATGCCCAGGCAAAATTTGCCCTCACCACAACAGAACTTAAAGATAAAATTGCCGATCGCCTCGAAGCTTTAGAAGGTACGGATTTTCATTGTTTGGCTACAGATCAAGTTGAATTAATTTCAGGAAAAAATTGGCAAAAACCGAACATTTCCGGCACAGATCTCGCTTTTTTGCAATACACCAGTGGCTCCACGGGCGATCCTAAAGGAGTGATGGTTTCCCACCACAATTTGATCCACAACTCCGGCTTGATTAACCAAGGATTCCAGGATACAGAGGCGAGTATGGGCGTTTCCTGGTTGCCGCCCTACCATGATATGGGCTTGATCGGTGGGATTTTACAGCCCATCTATGTGGGAGCAACGCAAATTTTAATGCCTCCCGTGGCCTTTTTGCAGCGACCTTTTCGGTGGCTAAAGGCGATCAACGATTATCGGGTTTCCACCAGCGGTGCGCCGAATTTTGCCTATGATCTCTGTGCCAGCCAAATTACCCCGGAACAAATCAGAGAACTCGATTTGAGCTGTTGGCGACTGGCTTTTTCCGGGGCCGAACCGATCCGCGCTGTGACCCTCGAAAATTTTGCGAAAACCTTCGCTACAGCAGGCTTTCAAAAATCAGCATTTTATCCCTGTTATGGTATGGCTGAAACCACCCTGATCGTTTCCGGTGGTAATGGTCGTGCCCAGCTTCCCCAGGAAATTATCGTCAGCAAACAGGGCATCGAAGCAAACCAAGTTCGCCCTGCCCAAGGGACAGAAACAACGGTGACCTTGGTCGGCAGTGGTGAAGTGATTGGCGACCAAATTGTCAAAATTGTTGACCCCCAGGCTTTAACAGAATGTACCGTCGGTGAAATTGGCGAAGTATGGGTTAAGGGCGAAAGTGTTGCCCAGGGCTATTGGCAAAAGCCAGACCTCACCCAGCAACAATTCCAGGGAAACGTCGGTGCAGAAACGGGCTTTTTACGCACGGGCGATCTGGGTTTTTTGCAAGGTGGCGAACTGTATATTACGGGTCGTTTAAAGGATCTCCTGATTATCCGGGGGCGCAACCACTATCCCCAGGACATTGAATTAACCGTCGAAGTGGCCCATCCCGCTTTACGACAGGGGGCCGGAGCCGCTGTATCAGTAGACGTTAACGGGGAAGAACAGTTAGTCATTGTCCAGGAAGTTGAGCGTAAATATGCCCGCAAATTAAATGTCGCGGCAGTAGCCCAAGCTATTCGTGGGGCGATCGCCGCCGAACATCAACTGCAACCCCAGGCCATTTGTTTTATTAAACCCGGTAGCATTCCCAAAACATCCAGCGGGAAGATTCGTCGCCATGCCTGCAAAGCTGGTTTTCTAGACGGAAGCTTGGCTGTGGTTGGGGAGTGGCAACCCAGCCACCAAAAAGAAGGAAAAGGAATTGGGACACAAGCCGTTACCCCTTCTACGACAACATCAACGAATTTTCCCCTGCCTGACCAGCACCAACAGCAAATTGAAGCCTGGCTTAAGGATAATATTGCCCATCGCCTCGGCATTACGCCCCAACAATTAGACGAAACGGAACCCTTTGCAAGTTATGGGCTGGATTCAGTGCAAGCAGTACAGGTCACAGCCGACTTAGAGGATTGGCTAGGTCGAAAATTAGACCCCACTCTGGCCTACGATTATCCGACCATTCGCACCCTGGCTCAGTTTTTGGTCCAGGGTAATCAAGCGCTAGAGAAAATACCACAGGTGCCGAAAATTCAGGGCAAAGAAATTGCCGTGGTGGGTCTCAGTTGTCGTTTTCCCCAAGCTGACAACCCCGAAGCTTTTTGGGAATTATTACGTAATGGTAAAGATGGAGTTCGCCCCCTTAAAACTCGCTGGGCCACGGGAGAATGGGGTGGTTTTTTAGAAGATATTGACCAGTTTGAGCCGCAATTTTTTGGCATTTCCCCCCGGGAAGCGGAACAAATGGATCCCCAGCAACGCTTACTGTTAGAAGTAACCTGGGAAGCCTTGGAACGGGCAAATATTCCGGCAGAAAGTTTACGCCATTCCCAAACGGGGGTTTTTGTCGGCATTAGTAATAGTGATTATGCCCAGTTGCAGGTGCGGGAAAACAATCCGATCAATCCCTACATGGGGACGGGCAACGCCCACAGTATTGCTGCGAATCGTCTGTCTTATTTCCTCGATCTCCGGGGCGTTTCTCTGAGCATCGATACGGCCTGTTCCTCTTCTCTGGTGGCGGTACATCTGGCCTGTCAAAGTTTAATCAACGGCGAATCGGAGTTGGCGATCGCCGCCGGGGTGAATTTGATTTTGACCCCCGATGTGACCCAGACTTTTACCCAGGCGGGCATGATGAGTAAGACGGGCCGTTGCCAGACCTTTGATGCCGAGGCTGATGGCTATGTGCGGGGCGAAGGTTGTGGGGTCGTTCTCCTCAAACCCCTGGCCCAGGCAGAACGGGACGGGGATAATATTCTCGCGGTGATCCACGGTTCGGCGGTGAATCAAGATGGACGCAGTAACGGTTTGACGGCTCCCAACGGGCGATCGCAACAGGCCGTTATTCGCCAAGCCCTGGCCCAAGCCGGCATTACCGCCGCCGATTTAGCTTACCTAGAGGCCCACGGCACCGGCACGCCCCTGGGTGATCCCATTGAAATTAATTCCCTGAAGGCGGTTTTACAAACGGCGCAGCGGGAACAGCCCTGTGTGGTGGGTTCTGTGAAAACAAACATTGGTCACCTCGAGGCAGCGGCGGGCATCGCGGGCTTAATCAAGGTGATTTTGTCCCTAGAGCATGGAATGATTCCCCAACATTTGCATTTTAAGCAGCTCAATCCCCGCATTGATCTAGACGGTTTAGTGACCATTGCGAGCAAAGATCAGCCTTGGTCAGGCGGGTCACAAAAACGGTTTGCTGGGGTAAGTTCCTTTGGGTTTGGTGGCACCAATGCCCACGTGATTGTCGGGGACTATGCTCAACAAAAATCTCCCCTTGCTCCTCCGGCTACCCAAGACCGCCCTTGGCATTTGCTGACCCTTTCTGCTAAAAATGCCCAGGCCTTAAATGCCCTGCAAAAAAGCTATGGAGACTATCTGGCCCAACATCCCAGCGTTGACCCACGCGATCTCTGTTTGTCTGCCAATACCGGGCGATCGCCCCTCAAAGAACGTCGTTTTTTTGTCTTTAAACAAGTCGCCGATTTACAACAAACTCTCAATCAAGATTTTCTGGCCCAACCACGCCTCAGTTCCCCCGCAAAAATTGCCTTTTTGTTTACGGGGCAAGGTTCCCAATACTACGGCATGGGGCAACAACTGTACCAAACCAGCCCAGTATTTCGGCAAGTGCTGGATGAGTGCGATCGCCTCTGGCAGACCTATTCCCCCGAAGCCCCTGCCCTCACCGACCTGCTGTACGGTAACCATAACCCTGACCTCGTCCACGAAACTGTCTATACCCAGCCCCTCCTCTTTGCTGTTGAATATGCGATCGCCCAACTATGGTTAAGCTGGGGCGTGACGCCAGACTTTTGCATGGGCCATAGCGTCGGCGAATATGTCGCGGCTTGTCTGGCGGGGGTATTTTCCCTGGCAGACGGCATGAAATTAATTACGGCCCGGGGCAAACTGATGCACGCCCTACCCAGCAATGGCAGTATGGCGGCGGTCTTTGCCGATAAAACGGTCATCAAACCCTACCTATCGGAGCATTTGACCGTCGGAGCCGAAAACGGTTCCCATTTGGTGCTATCAGGAAAGACCCCCTGCCTCGAAGCCAGTATTCACAAACTCCAAAGCCAAGGGATCAAAACCAAACCCCTCAAGGTTTCCCATGCTTTCCACTCCCCTTTGATGGCTCCCATGCTGGCAGAGTTTCGGGAAATTGCTGAACAAATTACTTTCCACCCGCCGCGTATCCCGCTCATTTCCAATGTCACGGGCGGCCAGATTGAAGCGGAAATTGCCCAGGCCGACTATTGGGTTAAGCACGTTTCGCAACCCGTCAAATTTGTCCAGAGCATCCAAACCCTGGCCCAAGCGGGTGTCAATGTTTATCTCGAAATCGGCGTAAAACCAGTGCTCCTGAGTATGGGACGCCATTGCTTAGCTGAACAAGAAGCGGTTTGGTTGCCCAGTTTACGTCCCCATAGTGAGCCTTGGCCGGAAATTTTGACCAGTCTCGGCAAACTGTATGAGCAAGGGCTAAACATTGACTGGCAGACCGTGGAAGCTGGCGATCGCCGCCGGAAACTGATTCTGCCCACCTATCCCTTCCAACGGCAACGATATTGGTTTAATCAAGGCTCTTGGCAAACTGTTGAGACCGAATCTGTGAACCCAGGCCCTGACGATCTCAATGATTGGTTGTATCAGGTGGCGTGGACGCCCCTGGACACTTTGCCCCCGGCCCCTGAACCGTCGGCTAAGCTGTGGTTAATCTTGGGCGATCGCCATGATCACCAGCCCATTGAAGCCCAATTTAAAAACGCCCAGCGGGTGTATCTCGGCCAAAGCAATCATTTTCCGACGAATGCCCCCTGGGAAGTATCTGCCGATGCGTTGGATAATTTATTTACTCACGTCGGCTCCCAAAATTTAGCAGGCATCCTTTACCTGTGTCCCCCAGGGGAAGACCCAGAAGACCTAGATGAAATTCAAAAGCAAACCAGTGGCTTCGCCCTCCAACTGATCCAAACCCTGTATCAACAAAAGATCGCGGTTCCCTGCTGGTTTGTGACCCACCAGAGCCAACGGGTGCTTGAAACCGATGCTGTCACCGGATTTGCCCAAGGGGGATTATGGGGACTCGCCCAGGCGATCGCCCTCGAACATCCAGAGTTGTGGGGGGGAATTATTGATGTCGATGACAGCCTGCCAAATTTTGCCCAGATTTGCCAACAAAGACAGGTGCAGCAGTTGGCCGTGCGGCACCAAAAACTCTACGGGGCACAGCTCAAAAAGCAACCGTCACTGCCCCAGAAAAATCTCCAGATTCAACCCCAACAGACCTATCTAGTGACAGGGGGACTGGGGGCCATTGGCCGTAAAATTGCCCAATGGCTAGCCGCAGCAGGAGCAGAAAAAGTAATTCTCGTCAGCCGGCGCGCTCCGGCAGCGGATCAGCAGACGTTACCGACCAATGCGGTGGTTTATCCTTGCGATTTAGCCGACGCAGCCCAGGTGGCAAAGCTGTTTCAAACCTATCCCCACATCAAAGGAATTTTCCATGCGGCGGGTACCTTAGCTGATGGTTTGCTGCAACAACAAACTTGGCAAAAGTTCCAGACCGTCGCCGCCGCCAAAATGAAAGGGACATGGCATCTGCACCGCCATAGTCAAAAGCTCGATCTGGATTTTTTTGTGTTGTTTTCCTCTGTGGCAGGGGTGCTCGGTTCACCGGGACAGGGGAATTATGCCGCCGCAAACCGGGGCATGGCGGCGATCGCCCAATATCGACAAGCCCAAGGTTTACCCGCCCTGGCGATCCATTGGGGGCCTTGGGCCGAAGGGGGAATGGCCAACTCCCTCAGCAACCAAAATTTAGCGTGGCTGCCGCCCCCCCAGGGACTAACAATCCTCGAAAAAGTCTTGGGCGCCCAGGGGGAAATGGGGGTCTTTAAACCGGACTGGCAAAACCTGGCCAAACAGTTCCCCGAATTTGCCAAAACCCATTACTTTGCAGCCGTTATTCCCTCTGCTGAGGCTGTGCCCCCAACGGCTTCAATTTTTGACAAATTAATCAACCTAGAAGCTTCTCAGCGGGCTGACTATCTACTGGATTATCTGCGGCGGTCTGTGGCGCAAATCCTCAAGTTAGAAATTGAGCAAATTCAAAGCCACGATAGCCTGTTGGATCTGGGCATGGATTCGTTGATGATCATGGAGGCGATCGCCAGCCTCAAGCAGGATTTACAACTGATGTTGTACCCCAGGGAAATCTACGAACGGCCCAGACTTGATGTGTTGACGGCCTATCTAGCGGCGGAATTCACCAAGGCCCATGATTCTGAAGCAGCAACGGCGGCAGCAGCGATTCCCTCCCAAAGCCTTTCGGTCAAAACAAAAAAACAGTGGCAAAAACCTGACCACAAAAACCCGAATCCCATTGCCTTTATCCTCTCTAGCCCCCGGTCGGGTTCGACGTTGCTGCGGGTGATGTTAGCCGGACATCCGGGGTTATATTCGCCGCCAGAGCTGCATTTGCTCCCCTTTGAGACTATGGGCGATCGCCACCAGGAATTGGGTCTATCCCACCTCGGCGAAGGGTTACAACGGGCCTTAATGGATCTAGAAAACCTCACCCCAGAGGCAAGCCAGGCGAAGGTCAACCAATGGGTCAAAGCGAATACACCCATTGCAGACATCTATGCCTATCTCCAACGGCAGGCGGAACAACGTTTACTCATCGACAAATCTCCCAGCTACGGCAGCGATCGCCATATTCTAGACCACAGCGAAATCCTCTTTGACCAGGCCAAATATATCCATCTGGTACGCCATCCCTACGCGGTGATTGAATCCTTTACCCGACTGCGGATGGATAAACTGCTGGGGGCCGAGCAGCAGAACCCCTACGCCCTCGCGGAGTCCATTTGGCGCACCAGCAACCGCAATATTTTAGACCTGGGTCGCACGGTTGGTGCGGATCGATATCTCCAGGTGATTTACGAAGATCTCGTCCGTGACCCCCGCAAAGTTTTGACAAATATTTGTGATTTCCTGGGGGTGGACTTTGACGAAGCGCTCCTCAATCCCTACAGCGGCGATCGCCTTACCGATGGCCTCCACCAACAGTCCATGGGCGTCGGGGATCCCAATTTCCTCCAGCACAAAACCATTGATCCGGCCCTCGCCGACAAATGGCGCTCAATTACCCTGCCCGCTGCTCTCCAGCTGGATACGATCCAGTTGGCCGAAACGTTTGCTTACGATCTCCCCCAGGAACCCCAGCTAACACCCCAGACCCAATCCTTGCCCTCGATGGTGGAGCGGTTCGTGACAGTGCGCGGTTTAGAAACCTGTCTCTGTGAGTGGGGCGATCGCCACCAACCATTGGTGCTACTTCTCCACGGCATCCTCGAACAGGGGGCCTCCTGGCAACTCATCGCGCCCCAGTTGGCGGCCCAGGGCTATTGGGTTGTGGCCCCAGACCTGCGTGGTCACGGCAAATCCGCCCATGCCCAGTCCTACAGCATGCTTGATTTTTTGGCTGACGTAGATGCCCTTGCCAAACAATTAGGCGATCGCCCCTTTACCTTGGTGGGCCACTCCATGGGTTCCATCATCGGTGCCATGTATGCAGGAATTCGCCAAACCCAGGTAGAAAAGTTGATCCTCGTTGAAACCATTGTCCCCAACGACATCGACGACGCTGAAACCGGTAATCACCTGACGACCCATCTCGATTACCTCGCCGCGCCCCCCCAACACCCGATCTTCCCCAGCCTAGAAGTGGCCGCCCGTCGCCTCCGCCAAGCCACGCCCCAACTACCCAAAGACCTCTCGGCGTTCCTCACCCAGCGCAGCACCAAATCCGTCGAAAAAGGGGTGCAGTGGCGTTGGGATGCTTTCCTCCGTACCCGGGCGGGCATTGAATTCAATGGCATTAGCAGACGACGTTACCTGGCCCTGCTCAAAGATATCCAAGCGCCGATCACCCTCATCTATGGCGATCAGAGTGAATTTAACCGCCCTGCTGATCTCCAGGCGATCCAAGCGGCTCTCCCCCAGGCCCAACGTTTAACGGTTGCTGGCGGCCATAACCTCCATTTTGAGAATCCCCAGGCGATCGCCCAAATTGTTTATCAACAACTCCAGACCCCTGTACCCAAAACACAATAAAAAATATTGCAAAGTGCAGTCCGAAAACCCGTAAATATTAGATCCTAAACATCTGTGGAACCTTGACCAAGATTCCCACACAACCCCATGGGATCATCCGGACTAACCGGGATCTTCTGATTAAAATTGTTAGACCTGATATCCTGAGAACTAGACCCCTTTATAAGATCGCTCTCTAGAAACACCCATGCACCTGAGTGAAATTACCCATCCGAACCAACTCCACGGCTTGACCGTCCGTCAGTTGGAAGAGATTGCCCGGCAAATTCGCGAAAAACACCTCCAGACGATTGCCGCAAGTGGTGGCCACCTCGGCCCTGGTTTAGGGGTGGTTGAACTAACCCTCGCCCTCTACCAAACCCTTGATCTCGATCGCGACAAGGTGGTGTGGGATGTCGGTCATCAGGCTTATCCCCATAAATTGATTACCGGACGCTACAACGAATTCCACACCCTCCGGCAAAAGGATGGGGTAGCTGGCTACCTTAAGCGCAGTGAAAATGTGTTTGATCATTTTGGTGCTGGCCATGCCTCGACCAGTATTTCCGCAGCGCTAGGGATGGCATTGGCACGGGATGCCAAGGGAGAAGAGTTTAAATGTGTGGCAGTCATTGGTGATGGTGCCTTGACCGGCGGCATGGCCCTCGAAGCCATCAACCATGCGGGTCATTTACCCGATACGAATTTAATGGTGGTTCTCAATGACAATGAAATGTCTATTTCCCCGAATGTGGGAGCCATCTCGCGATACCTCAATAAAGTTCGCCTCAGTGATCCCGTTCAGTTCTTGACCGATAACCTCGAAGAACAGGTTAAGCACCTCCCGTTCCTTGGGGACTCCCTCACCCCAGAGATGGAACGGCTTAAGGACAGCATGAAACGCTTGGCTGTCTCAAAAGTTGGCGCCGTCATCGAAGAATTAGGCTTTAAATATTTTGGCCCCGTGGATGGCCACAACCTCGAAGAGCTGATCCGCACCTTTAAACAGGCCCATAAAGCCAAAGGCCCGACCCTCGTCCACGTCGCCACAGTTAAAGGCAAAGGTTATGCGATCGCCGAAAAAGATCAAGTAGGCTACCATGCCCAGAAACCCTTTGACTTGGCCACAGGCAAGGCTTTCCCCTCGAAGAAACCAACCCCACCGAGCTATTCCAAGGTCTTTGCCCATGCCCTGACCACCCTCGCAGAAAACAACCCCAAAATTGTCGGGATTACAGCGGCGATGGCCACTGGCACCGGGTTAGATAAGCTCCAACAGAGATTACCAAAACAGTACATCGACGTTGGTATCGCCGAACAACATGCCGTTACCCTAGCAGCGGGCCTCGCCTGTGAAGGAATGCGGCCAGTGGTGGCGATTTATTCGACCTTCCTGCAGCGGGCCTACGACCAAATCATCCATGATGTTTGTATTCAAAAATTACCAGTCTTTTTCTGCCTTGACCGGGCGGGTATCGTCGGTGCCGACGGGCCGACCCACCAGGGGATGTATGACATTGCCTATCTCCGCCTGATTCCCAATATTGTGTTGATGGCACCCAAGGATGAAGCTGAACTGCAACGGATGCTCGTCACGGGGATTGAATACACGGACGGGGCGATCGCCATGCGTTATCCCAGGGGGAGTGGCATTGGCGCACCGTTAATGGAAGACGGCTGGGAACCCCTGCCCATCGGTAAAGGAGAAATCCTGCGCAATGGTGATGACATTCTCCTGATCGGCTATGGTGCCATGGTGCACTCGACCCTCCAGGTGGCCGAAATTCTCAGTGAACACGGCATTAGCGCCACGGTGATCAACGCCCGTTTTGTGAAACCCCTGGATTCTGAACTCATTGCGCCCCTCGCCAAGCAAATTGGTAAAGTGGCCACCTTTGAAGAGGGTTGCTTAATGGGGGGTTTTGGGTCTGCGGTCTGTGAAGCGCTCCAGGATCATGATGTGCTTGTTCCCGTAAAACGCTTTGGCATTGGGGATGTGCTTGTGGATCATGCAACTCCAGCGGAATCAAAAGCGGCCCACGGGTTGACCCCAGCCCAGATGGCCGAATCCATTCGGGCGGCATTTTTCCAGAAAGACGCCGCCAAGACAACCACCACCGTTTAAGCAAAATTGACTGTGCTTTGACTTTGATCCCCAGTGCTCCCTCGCTGCCCTGGGGATTTTTTGATGGTGGAACCGTCACAGAAAATTGCGATCGCCAAACCGAACCCGTAAAATTTGGGAGCCTCCCTGTATTTTTGCCTATGAAACGCCGCCACCTGCTCAAATACGGAACCTTTGCTGCCTGGGGTTATGGTCTCACTGCTTGCAATCGACTCCCAGATACCGTTCGTCTGCCAGGAAGATCTGCGAAGCAAGCTAACTTAGAATCAACTCCGCCGATATTAGATCTGAGTGCCCCGGAAAAGCAAACCCTCACCCTGGGTTATGTGCCGGACTTGGCGATCGCCCCCTGGCTGATGGCCCTCACCCAAGGCTTTTTTGAGCAGTATGGCCTGGAAGTTGAGCTGTATCCCCAGGTAGATCAACAGGCCGTGGAGCAGGGGCTACTAGAATCGCGTTTTGATGCGGCGATTACCTCTTTTTCGACACCACTGATTTATCAGCTCAAAAGTCCTAGGGTTGATCTGGTCGCGTTGATGCAGATCCATCGCCACGGCGGTGTTTTTTGTGGCTG